>JBKJPE010000173.1:0-19940 GCA_046595185.1 Nocardioides sp. | reverse complement strand
GTTCGTCTGGCAGGGCGCGATGATGACCGGGGTGCCCAACTTCGCGGTCTGCATCGGCTACACCAACGCCTCCTGGACGCTGCGCGCCGACCTGTCCCACCGGCTGGTCTGCAAGGTCCTGCGCTGGATGCGCTCCCACGACTACGCGGCGGTCGAGCCCCGCCCCGACCGTGACCTCACCGAGCGCCCGCTGCTCGACCTGGCCGCCGGCTACGTGCAGCGCTCGATCGACGCCTTCCCGCGGCAGGGCGACTCCGGACCCTGGCGCGTGCGGCAGAACTACGTCCTGGACTCGCTGACGACGCTGCGCACCGACCTGGCGAGGACCCTCGCGCCCACGCCGCGCTCGGCCGTGCACCGCGACCAGGACGAGCGGGTCGTCTGAGCGTTCCGGGAGTGGGCTGCACCTAGGGTGCCGGGATGGACACCACCGGGCTCACCGCGGCCGACCGCACGCTCGCCGAGCACGAGACGCACCTCGAGGCCGAGCTCGCGGCACTGACCGGTGGACCTGCCGAGGCCGAGGGGATCCCGTTCGGGAAGCGCGTCGGCGAGGGCACCGCAGCCGCGGCGCACCGGATGTCGGCGGTGTCGGCCCAGGAGCAGCTCCTCCGCACGCTGGAGGCCGTCCGGCACGCCCGCGCCCGTGTCGCCGACGGCACCTACGGCACGTGCGAGGTGTGCGGCGAGGAGATCCCCGCCGAGCGGCTCGAGGCCCGGCCCCACGTGTCGCGGTGCGTGCGGCACGCGTAGTGCACGACGGGGTCCTCAGGCCTCGACCGGCGGGGGCGTGGAGTCGACCGGGCCGTCCGGCACTGGGTCGCACTGGCTGAGGGTGATGTCCTTGTAGACCTGGAACTCCTGCGAGGAGACCGCCGCCTCGGCGTAGTCCTCGGGCGGCAGCGCGGCGTACCACCGCACCGCCTCGAGCAGCTGGTCGGCGCGCTCGGACCCGTCGAGCTGGTCCTCCGCGAGCGGCACGGCCTCCTCGAAGCGCGCCACCGTCTCGTCGAAGTCGCCCTCGTTGAAGGCGGCGATGCCGGCGCGGACCTCGGCGCAGGCCGGCGTACGCGCCGGGGCGGCCCCCGGAGGGTCGTCCTCCGACCCCTCGGGCCCAGGCGCCGGTGACGCGCTGCGGGACGGCGACGGTCCGGGGTCGCCACCGGGCGCCGGACCGCCGCACGCCACGAGGACGGGCAGCAGCACGAGGACGGCGGTGCGGCGCATGGGGCCAAGGCTAGGCGAGCCCGCAGGCGCCCCGGACCATCCCCGCGGGGCACAGGGCACGGACCGTGACACACCCCACCGTTCGGTGCCGGTCCCCACCCCGATGGGGCAGGGTGGGCACCGCGCCCGGACGGGCGCACGAACCAGACGGGAGTCACCCCATGCGACGCAGCAGGATCCTGATGGCCACGACCGCCCTCGGCATGAGCTTCCTGGTGGGCGGGTGCGGCGGTGGCACCGAGGCCTACTGCGAGGACCTCCGCTCCGCCGAGGACCAGTTCGCCTCGTTCGAGGAGGGTGACGCGGCCCAGTTCGAGGAGGCCATCTCGACCTTCCAGACCCTCGGCGAGGAGGCCCCCGACGAGGTCGCCTCCGAGTGGGAGACCCTGACCGGGGCGTTCGGGGACTTCGAGGCGGCCGTCAACGGGGCGGGCCTCGAGCTGAGCGAGCTGGAGGGCCTCGCCACGGGCGAGGTCCCGGAGGGCGTGGACCCCCAGCAGCTCCAGGAGGACCTCGCGCCGGTGATCGAGAACCTCGACTCCCAGGAGGTCACCGACGCCGGTGACGCGATCGAGGAGCACGCCTCCTCCGAGTGCGACGTCGACCTCAGCAGCTCCTGACCGGCCCCCGCGGGCACCCAGCACACCCCAGCAGCACCCAACACAGACCCACAGCCAAGAGGAGACGGACGTGCGACGTACGAAGACGATGATGGCCGGTGGTGCCCTCGCGCTGAGCCTGGTGCTGAGCGCCTGCGGTGGCGGTGACGAGGGCTCCGCCGAGCCGGCGGAACCTACGTCGGAGGCGCCCTCGGAGCCGGCCCCCGAGTCCGAGCCACCCTCCGAGTCGCCCACGGAGTCCGAGTCGGCTGCCGGCGGCTCGTCGGACTACTGCCAGCAGCTGGAGGACGCCGAGAAGCAGTTCAACTCCCTGGCCGCGGGCGACCTCGCCCAGTTCGACGCGGCCATCACCACGCTGCAGGGCCTCGGCGAGGCCGCACCGGCCGAGCTGTCCGGGGCCTGGGACGAGGTCCTGGCCCCGCTCGAGCAGCTCGAGGCCGCCCTCGGCAGGGCCGGGCTCACCTTCGACGACCTCGACGGCCTGAGCAGGGGCGAGATCCCGCCGGGCGTCGACCCGCAGTCGTTGCAGCAGCTGGCCACCGAGGTGCAGGGTCTGAACAGCGCCGACGCTGCCGAGGCGCAGGCCGCCATCACCGAGCAGGCCGCCGCAGAGTGCGGGGTCACGCTGGAGCAGTGAGGTTCACCGAGCACGAGATGACCGTCGGGGTCGACGCGGTCGCCCGCGAGCTGTTCGCCGCGACCCGCCCACCCTGGAAGCGGCATGCCGTGGCCGCCGACTTCGAGGCGCTCGACAAGGCCCGGCGCTACCGGCACAAGGTCGCCGCCGGCGAGGTCGTGCTGCCGGTGCTCACGGCTCTCCCGGAGCGTCCGACCGTGGGCGCGACCCCGGCCTTCGACGACGCGGAGTGGCGCGCCGCCGCGGAGCAGGGCAGCCGCCAGGTGGCCGACTTCCGTACGCCCGGGGGCTGGGAGGCGCTGGGGGAGCGCCGGCGTCGCAGGCTCCTCGACGGGGCGGTGACCCTGACCCGGGTCGCGGTCGCCGCGATGCCGCTGCGCAGCGACCCCGACGCGCTGCTGGTGCCGGACCACCCGTGACCCCCGGCCGCTCGGGCCCGGAGGGTGACGGTCTCGGCGAGCGGGGCCCCGCCGGTGCGGTAGGAGGCCGTCGGGTGGTCGGGGTCGGCCGGGCCGAAGGAGATGCCGCAGACGGCTGCGCGGTCCGCAGGGATGCCGAGGTGCTCGTGGAGCCGGCGTGGCCGGCCGGCGCTGCCCGGGCGCACGCCCCGAGGCCGAGGGCCCGCGCGGCCAGCAGGAGCGTCTGGACCTAGAGCCCGCAGTCGTCGCGTCGGCCGCGCCGAGCTCGGTCGGGGCGGTCACGATCGCGACGTGAGGGGCGCCGAACAGCTCGACGGTGCGCAGGCCCTCCCGGAACGACCTGTCCCGGTCGCCCCTTCCTCGATGCCGAGGGCGTCGTAGAGCTGCCCTCCGCTCTCGCGACGTCGGTCGCGGAGCACGCCGGTGTCCGGGCGCCGGCGCCGAGGTGCCGCTCGCAGACGGCCGAGATGCCGCTCGTGAACGGCCCAGATGCCGCTCGTGAACGGCCGAGGTGCCGGTCAGGAGACGGTGCTGGCTCAGCCGACGCCGGGCACGATGCGCATGTCGCGCTCGGCGCCGTCGTCGAGGGCGGCCAGCGCCTCCTGGTAGGCCTCGCCGTCGTGGGCCGCCACGGCGGCCTCGACCGAGGCGAACTCGATGACCACGCAGCGCGCGTCGACACCCCCCTCGTAGGTCCGCTCGGGCATGCCGCGGGCGATGAAGGTGCCGCCCGCGCCGGTGATGGCGGGCCCGGCGAGCTCGGCGTAGGCGGCGAGCTTCTGCTCGTCGCGGACCTCGCGGTACAGGCTGATCCAGTAGGCGCTCATGGGGCCATGCTGCCGCAAGGCCGCCCGCGCCTAGGCTGCGGGCGTGCTGGGGACGAGACGCGAGGGTGCGGTGGCGGTGCTCGAGCTCCAGCGGGAGGACCGGCGCAACGCGCTCGACCTCGCGCTGTGCCGCGCGATCGGGAAGGCGGCGGCGGCCGAGGTGGAGGCCGGCGCGCGCGTCCTGGTCCTCACCGGGCGCGGCTCGGCGTTCTGCGCCGGGGCCGACCTCGACAGTGTGTACGGCGGGGAGTTCCTCGAGGCCCTGTACGCGATGCTGCACGGGTTGACCCGGCTCCCGGTCCCGGTCGTGGCCGCGGTCAACGGACCGGCGATCGGCGCCGGGACCCAGCTCGCGCTGGCCTGCGACCTGCGGGTGGCTGCACCCGGTGCGCGGTTCGCCGTGCCCACGGCCCGCAACGGGATGGCCGTCGATGCCTGGACCATCCGTACGCTCGCCGCCACGGTCGGCGCGGGCGTCGCCAACCGGGTGATGCTCGGGGCCGAGACGCTGGACCTCGACGTCGCCGTCGCAACCGGGCTGGTCGATCGCACCGGTGACCTCGACGACGCACTGGCCTGGGCGCACGAGGTGGCCGCCCTGGCGCCGCTCGCCCTGGCTCACAACAAGCTCGTCCTGCGCGACGGGGACGACGCCGCGGTCGCGGCGACCTTCGAGGCGTGCTGGGCCAGCGACGACATGCGCGAGGCGCTCGCGGCGCGCGCCGAGCGGCGTACCCCCGTCTTCCGCGGCCGCTGAGCCCGCCGCAAGCGTCACCTCGACTGTCCGGGAGCGTCATGTCGGCTGTCCGGGAGCGGCACCTCGTGCCTAGGGTCGGTGCGGTGGGCGGGCTTGAGCTGGTGGAGGACGCGGGCGGTGTCGTCGTCCGCCTCGACGGCCGCGACCAGTCCCACGTCGATCTCGACGACCCGCGGCGACTGGTCTTCGACTACGTGCAGCGGCTCGCCGAGGCCCTCGACGCCTGGGGTGAGCCGGGGGGACCGGTGCGGGTGGTGCACGTCGGCGGCGGTGGCCTGACGCTGCCGCGGTACGTCGCCACCACCCGGCCCCGCTCGGCCCAGGTCGTCCTCGAGCCCGACACGGCGCTGACCGAGGAGGTGCGGCGGGTGCTGCCCCTGCCTGAACGCAGCGGCATCAAGGTCCGCCCGGTCGACGGCCGCACCGGCGTCGCCGCCCTGCGCCCGGCGTACGCGGAGGTGGTCGTCGTCGACGCCTTCGCCGACGGCCGGCTGCCTGCCTCGCTGGTGGGGGAGGACTTCTGGGCCGACGTCGCGCGGGTGCTCGAGCCTGACGGGTGGCTGCTGCTCAACCTCAGCGACCGCGCCCCCTGGCAGCACACCCGGCGGGTGGTCGCGGGTGTCCGGGCGCACCTGCCGCGCCTGCTCCTCGCGGCCGAGCCGGCGACGCTGAAGGGGCGGCGCGCCGGCAACCTGGTCCTGGTCGCGTCGCGGGGGGCGGTGCCCACCGAGCGGCTGCGTGACCGCGCCCGGCGGGCGGGGCTGCCCACCCGCGTGCTGGACGAGGCGGCCGTCGGCGACTCGTTCGGCGGTGGCACCGCCTTCACCGACGACGCCGAGGCCGGGCCCGCGCACCGCGATTTCACCGGCTGACCGCCCGCCTGGTTACCTCGGTGCGTGAGCACCTGCGCCCGTACGTCCCGCGCGTCCGGCGCCCTCGTGGCCGTGACGCTCCTGGTGGCGACCGCGTGCCGCGCACCCGCCCCGGAGGCCGCCGGCCCGGACGATGCCGCTCCGGCCGGCTCCCCACCGTCGGAGACCGCCGCGACCCCCACGACGTCCCCGACGCCCGAGCCCGAGCCTGACGCCCCCACCGGCTGGGGGCCCACGGAGGGCGAGCTGACCGAGGCGCGGGACACCGTGGCGGTGATGACCGACGCCGAGCTCGCCGGCCAGGTCGTCGTCGGCCGCTACCGCGGCGCGGACCCCACCGAAGCGGAGGCAATGGTGCGTGACCTGCACCTCGCCGGGCTCAGCGTCACCTCCGACAACGTCACCGACGAGGCGCAGGTGCGGGCGATGACCGCCGCGATCAGCCGCGGGGTCGCCGCGGACGGGCGGGACGTGCCGGCGGTGGTCGGCGTCGACCAGGAGGGGGGCCTCGTGGAGCAGCTGCGCGGCATCGCCACGACCTTCCCGGCGTTCGCCGAGGCCGGCGAGGCCGTGGCCGCCGACCCCCGGGAGGGCAGCCGCGTGGTGACCGCCGCGGCCGACGCCGCCGGGCTCGAGCTGCGTGACCTCGGCTTCACCTGGGTCTTCGGGCCGGTCGCCGACGTCACCATCGGGGCCGCCGACCCGACGATCGGCTCGCGCTCCCCCTCCCCGGACCCGGGCCTGGCGTCCGAGGCCGTCGTGGCCGCCCTCGCCGGGTACGCCGATGCGGGGCTGGTCACCACCACCAAGCACTTCCCCGGCCACGGTGGTGTCACCACCGACAGCCACCTGGCCCTGCCCGAGCTCGACGCGTCGCTCGACGAGCTGCGCGCCCGGGACCTGCGACCGTTCGAGGCCGCCGTGGACGCCGGTGCGCCGTCGGTGATGATGAGCCACATCGCCCTCGAGGCGCTGGCCCCGGGGCGCCCCGCCACGCTGGCGGCACCGGTCTACGAGCTGTTGCGCGACGAGGTCGGCTTCGAGGGAGTGGTGATCACCGACTCCCTCGGCATGGGCGCGGTGGTCGGTCGCGACACCCCCGCCGTCCAGGCGCTGAACGCCGGCGCCGACCTGCTCCTGATGCCGGCCGACACCGAGGCCACCCACGCCACGCTGACCGCCGCCATCGGCTCCGGACTGGTCCCGCGCGAGCGTGCCGAGGAGGCCGCCGCCCGCGTGGTCGCGCTCCAGCGCTGGCAGGCGCGCGCCGCGGCCGCGGTCCCCGTCCCCGAGGACGTCGAGGCCCGGGCCGCGCGGGCCGCGGCGGACCTGGCCACGGCGGGCTGACCCGTACGCAGGGTGGTGCCGATGGGTTCCGAGCGGCATCTCGGTCGCCCGGGAGCGGCATCTCGGCTGCCCGGGAGCGGCATCTCGGCTCAGGGCCTGGCGTACCCGGTGCAGCTCGTCCCGCCCGACCCGGCGCTCGTCCCGGCGCTCGTCCCGCCGCAGGCGCGGAGGGTCCCGCGGTCCAGGGCCACCGACATGGCCACGGCGTAGAGCGCGAGCAGGACCAGGGTCAGGACGAGGTGCTCGAGGCCGACCAGGCGGCGCTGCGCGCTGCGGACGCCGGCCGAGGCGTCGACGGTGGGGCTGCGGGGCATGGGGTGCTCCAAGGGGGTGCGCGCCGACGGGGGTGGGGCCCGGGAGGGAGGCGTCACGGTGGTCATCGGGACGCAGGGTCGCGACCCGTACCCCTGGTCTGGACCAGTGCCACCACCCGCGGTCGCCGACCCGGCGCCCCCGCCGCCCCCGGCGCCCCCGGCGTCCCGACGTACGTCGGGGTGCGGCCCGGCGGACCCGACCGGTGTCCCACCGACACCTCGGTGGTCGGGCCCGTCACGTCGACCGCACCCCGACGCCCCCCCGTACGGGGGTCCTGGTGCCTCGCTTCGCCTGCGCGTCGCTCCTGGGGAGCGGGTCAGAGCGAGGTCATCACCCCCACCTGCTCGGGCGCGAAGCCCGGGAAGACGGTGGCGGTGGACGCGCCGAACCGGGTCGTGACGACCTCGGACAGCACGCTGCGGTAGTCGGTGGTGACCAGGAGGTCGGAGTCGAGGTCGTTGGTCAGGCCGGGCCAGGTGCCGTAGTAGCGCCCGCCCCGCACCCCGGCGCCGGCGAGCAGCATCACGTTGCCGTAGCCGTGGTCCAGGCCCCAGCTGGCGTTCTCCTGCACCCGGCGGCCGAACTCGCTCAGCACGACCAGCGTGACTTTCGGCGCCTGGTCGCCGAGGTCGTCGACGAAGGCGGCGATGCTGCCGGCCAGCCGGCCCGCGTTGGTGCGCATCCGGCCCCACTCGAGGTTGCCGACGTCGGTGTGCATGTCCCAGTCGCCCTGGTCGACGGTGACCACCTCGACGCCGACGTCGCCGCGGACGACCCGCGCGACCTGCGACAGCGCGGCGCCGAGGTCGCCGTCGGGGTAGCGGCCCCGGTTGTCCTCGGTCCGTCCCACGGGTGCCATGGCGTCGACCGCGCCGAACGTCGAGCGCATCGCCCCGGCCAGCACGGAGACGTCGGCGTCCCAGAGCGTGTGCAGCGAGCGCACCCGGCCGCCGGTGGTGTCCCACTGGTCGGCCCCGGCGATCCTCACGCTCGCCGGCGAGGCGGCCGTCATCACCGGTGCGTCGCCGTACATCGAGGTGGGCAGCACCCCGCCGCCCGTGCTGAAGCCCTGCAGCGGGCCGTCCCCGGCCGTGGTGCCCACCAACCGGTTGAGCCACCCCTGCCGCTCGGCGGAGCCGGCGTCGGCGTCCTCGAGCTCCTCCATGGCGGCGAAGTGCGAGCGGTTCGGGACGGGCAGGCCGGTGGCGTGCACCGCCGCGAGGCGCCCGGAGCTCCACAGCGGCTGCAGCGGCGCCAGCTGGGGGTGCATGCCGAACATGCCGTCCTTGTTGACCAGGCGGTCGGCGGCCACGGCCAACCGGGGGCGGGCCTGGTAGTAGACCGGGTCGCCGTGCGGGACCACCAGCGACAGGCCGTCGGCGGCCCCGCGCAGCGACAGCACCACGAGCACCGACCCGGCGCCGGCCGCCGTCGCGGGGGAGGCCGTGACGACCGCGGAGCCGAGCACCGTGGTGGTGCCGGCGAGCGCCGCAGCGCCCTTCAGCAGGCCGCGTCGCGACATCGCGGCATACTCGGGGCAGCAGGCCCCGGGCGGGTCGGTGGTCGTGGAGGTCATCGGGTCACCGGACCGGTCAACGGGTCAGGTGGGTGGGGGAGTCGAGCACGGTGGCCAGCACGCGGTGCAGGTTCCACCGGAGGACGGGGTGGTCTGCGTCCACCACCGTCGCGGGCACCACGTCGACCGCCTCGCAGCAGGCCCGCAGCAGGGCCGAGGTCGAGCGGCGCCCGAGCAGCTGCTGCGAGAGGTGGTCGACGAGCAGGTCGAAGCGCAGGGAGCGCCGAGGCAGCCAGTCGGCGTCGGTGCGGTAGGTGACGTCCTTGCTGGGCCACCAGCCGCCGCTCATCGAGTAGTGCAGCTCGAGCGAGGCCAGCATCCGCGACGGCGAGGCCCAGGACCGGTTGTCGAGCGGCTGGCCGTCGGGCGTGGGCCAGGCGTACGGCTCCGCCCCCAGGTCGCCGGCCTGCCAGAGCATCGCGTTGACGGCCGAGTCGCCCTGGGTCGGGCGGGCCAGCCGCACGCGCAGGGCGCGGTAGGTGGCGACCACGTCCTCGACGGGGTCCCTCACCTTCGTGCCACGGGCGGCGCGGAACTCCTCGCTGCGCACGAGCGCCCGCAGCACGGGCCGTACGGCGGTGTCGGCCTCGAGGTAGGTGCGGGCCAGCGTCGAGACCAGGGACTCCGGGGGTGAGTCACCGACGAACTTCACCGCGAGCCGGCGCGCGACCCGCTCGGCGGTGCGCGGGTGACGGGCCAGGTAGTCGGTGTAGCGGCGGGTCAGGGCGCGGGCCTCGCCCTCGGTGCGGGGGACGTTGTCGTCGGCGAAGCCCATCACCCGCACCGGACCGGTCCAGTGGTCCTCGAGGGAGTAGTAGGCCTCCCAGGACCGCCACAGGTCCACCCGCCACCCGGTGAGGATGCGGGCCGAGGCCTTGACGTCGTCCTCGGTGTAGGCGCCACGCCCGACGGTGTGCAGCTCGAGCAGCTCGCGGCCGAGGTTCTCGTTCGGGTGCCTCCTCGTCGACACCGCGTTGGACAGGTAGATGCCCATCGCGGGGTGCGTGGTGGTCGCGTGCAGCAGGTCGGCGAAGGAGCCCAGGGCGTGCTCGCGGACGGCGCGGTCGTAGTCCGCGCGGTGGGTGAAGGTGCCGTCGCTGTGGACCGGCACGTTGAGGAGGTGCTGCCAGAACTCCGTCATCACCTCGTGGACCTGGCGCCGGGTGACGGTGCGCCGGACCAGGGCGTGGCGCTGCAGGCTCTGCATCACCTCCCAACCGCCCTCGACCTCCTCGACGTTGCGGGTCCACAGATCGCGCGGGCCGAGCCGGAGGCTGGGCCACCAGGTGTCCACGTCGTCCCCGGCGTCGTCGCGGACCCCGCCGGGCGCCAGCTGCTGCTCGAACCACGCGGCCGCCCCGCCGACCCGCTGGACGTCGGCGGTCAGGGTCGTGCTGAGGCCGTAGGAGAACCTGCCGGCCAGGTGCCGGTCCGCTCCCGCGAGCAGGGGGCGGCCGTCGAAGCGACGGGGCCGGTACGCCGCGCCGGACGCCTGGGCGGCAGCGGGCATCGGGGCTCCGAGGGCAGGGACGCGAGGGCGGGGCGCGGGCACGCCTCCGGTGGGGTTGTCGGCACCGGGGAGGGCGTGCTTGAGGGCGTACGTCGCAGCGGCCGATACGATGGGGGTCCGGCGTCCGCGCCGATCTGGCCACGACGCGCAAAGGACCCGAGCACCCGGCATGGACGGCACCGACAGTCCCACCCCCGACCACCCTCCGGAACCCGGTGGTGCCGTCGGCGCCCCCGGCGACGTGCGGTCCCGACGATGACCGAGCTGCTCCTCCTCGCGCTCGCCCTGGTGCTGGTGGCGCTGTGCGGCGTCTTCGTCGCCGCCGAGTTCGCCCTGGTCACCGTCGACCGGCAGCAGGTCGAGCAGGCCGTCGCCGCCGGGGAGTCCGGCGCCGATGGCGTGCAGGCCGCCCTGAAGCAGCTGTCGACGCAGCTCTCCGGGGCGCAGGTCGGCATCACCGTGACCAACCTGGGCGTCGGCTTCCTCGCCGAGCCGGCCATCGCGGCGCTGATCCGGGACCCGCTCACCGCCGTCGGCGTCCCCGACGGCGCCGTCGGCCCCACCTCGGTCACCCTGGGCCTGGTGATCGGCACCGTGCTGACGATGATCTTCGGCGAGCTGGTCCCCAAGAACCTCGCCATCGCGCTGCCGATGGCCACCGCCCGGGCCACGCAGGCGCCGATGCGCCTGTTCACCGCGGCGGTGCGGTTGCCGATCGGTGCCCTCAACGGGTCGGCCAACCTGATCGTCCGCCGGCTGGGCATCGAGCCCCAGGAGGAGCTGCGCTCGGCGCGGTCCTCCACCGAGCTGTCCTCGCTGATCGCGCGCTCCGCCGACGAGGGCACCCTGGACGCCGACACCGCCGAGCTGATGGAGCGCTCGGTGGAGTTCGGGCACCGTACGGCCGGGGAGATCATGACCCCGCGGGTGCGCACGCACAGCCTCGAGGCCAACGACCGGGCCGCCGCCGTGATCGAGCTCACCCGGCGCACCGGCCACTCGCGCTTCCCCGTGCTGGACGACGACGACCAGGTCGTCGGGACCGTCCACGTCAAGCACGCCGTGGCCCTGCCGCTGCACGAGCGCGCGACGACCAAGGTCAAGCACCTCATGGTGCGCCCGATCGTGGTGCCCGACTCGCTGCGTCTGGACCCGCTGCTCGCGCTGCTGCGCGGCGACGGCTTCCAGCTCGCGGTGGTGCTCGACGAGTACGGCGGGCACGCCGGCATCGTGACCCTCGAGGACGTGATCGAGGAGATCGTCGGTGACATCTCCGACGAGCACGACCGGCTCGGCGCGCGGGCCCGGTCCCGGCGCGACGGCACCTGGTCGCTCTCGGGCCTGCTGCGCCCCGACGAGGTCGAGGACCTCACCGGGGTGGCGCTGCCCGAGGGGGAGGACTACGACACGATCGCCGGCCTGGTCCTGAAGGTGCTGGGCCGCGTCCCGGCGGCAGGCGACCTCGCCGAGGTCGCCGTGCCGTACACCTCCGACGCCGACTCCCCGCGCGAGCAGCTCGTCGTGCTGACGGTGGAGCGGATGGACGGCCTGCGGGTCGACCGGATCCTGCTCAACGTCCTCGGCGGCGAGGACGCCCCGTCCCGACGCCAGGGGGCCCGCGCATGAGCGACTACGTCGGGCTGCTGGTGGGCGCGGCCCTCCTGGCCGCCAACGCCTTCTTCGTCGGCGCCGAGTTCGCCCTCGTCTCCGCCCGCCGCAGCCAGATCGAGCCCCGCGCCCAGGCCGGGTCCCGGATGGCCCGCACCACCCTGCGGGCCATGGAGCAGGTCTCGCTGATGATGGCCGGCGCGCAGCTCGGCATCACCGTCTGCTCGCTGGGTCTCGGTGCCGTCGCCGAGCCCGCCCTGGCCCACCTGATCGAGCCCGGCTTCGAGGCGCTCGGCGTCCCCGAGGGCCTCGTGCACCCGGTCGCCTTCGTGCTCGCGCTGCTCGTCGTGGTCGCCCTGCACGTCGTGCTCGGCGAGATGGTGCCCAAGAACATCGCCCTGGCCGGCCCCGACCGCGCCGCGATCGCGCTCGGCCCGCCGCTGCTGCTGGTGGTGCGGGTGCTCGGGCCGGTGATCACCGGGCTGAACGCGGTGGCCAACGCCGTCCTGCGCACGCTGCGGGTCGAGCCTCGCGACGAGATCAGCTCCAGCTTCACCCGCGAGGAGGTCGCCGCCCTGGTGGAGGAGTCGCGGGGCGAGGGGCTGCTCGAGAAGGACGAGTACGACCGGCTCTCCGGCGCGCTCGGCTTCACCGAGAAGACCGTGAGCTCGGTGATCCTGCCCGCCGACGGGCTCACCGTCGTCCGACCCGGTGCCACGGGGGCCGAGGTGGAGGCGCTCTGCGCCGCCACCGGCTACAGCCGGTTCCCGGTCGCGGACGACGACGGCGACCTGATCGGCTACCTGCACATCAAGGACGTGATCGAACCCGACGAGGCGCGCCGTGAGGAGGTCGTCGACGGCAAGTGGGTGCGCCCGTTCGCCCCGGTCGCGGCGCACGACCCGCTGCACGACGCCCTCGAGACGCTGCAGCGGCGCGGCGCCCACATGGCCCGCGTGGTCGACCCGGGGACCGGTCGCACCCTGGGCCTGGCCACGCTCGAGGACATGGTCGAGGAGCTGGTCGGCGAGATCCGTGACGCGGCCCACCTCGAGGACCACCCCGCGACCGGCTGAGAGCCGTCCCGCCGGGACGCGCCGAGGCTCCGGACCGCGGCGCCCGGCGCGGCAGGCACCCTGGGGCCGTGCCCTAGGGTGAGCGCGCGGCCGACCGCGCCCAGCCCGACCGGACAGCGAGAGAAGCAGGTACGAACCCGTGGCGGAGCACGACCCCCCGACCCACGGCGCGTGGACCCTTCCCAACCTGCTCAGCGGGCTGCGCCTGCTCGGGGTGCCGCTGTTCCTGTGGCTGGTGCTGGTCCCCGAGGCGGACGAGTGGGCGCTGCTGCTGCTCGTCGTGTCGGGGGTCACCGACTGGCTCGACGGGTGGCTGGCCCGCCGGCTGAAGCAGACCTCGGTCCTCGGCCAGGTGCTCGACCCGGTCGCCGACCGGCTCTACATCCTCGCCGTCGTCCTCGGCCTCGCCCTGCGCGACATCATCCCGTGGTGGATGGCGGTCTCCCTGCCCCTGCGCGACGCCCTGATGTGGCTGCTGGTCCCACTGCTGCGCACCCGCGGCTACAGCGCCCTGCCGGTCCACTTCCTCGGCAAGGCGGCCACCGCCAGCCTGCTCTACGCCTTCCCGCTGCTGCTGCTCGGTGACGGCGAGGGCGTCGTGGCCGAGATGTCGCTGGTCCTCGGCTGGGCCTTCGCGTTCTGGGGGATCGGCCTCTACTGGTGGGCCGGCGTCCTCTACACCTGGCAGGTACGCCGGCTGCTCGCGACGACCGAGCGCCGCCGGGGACGTGACCTCTCCGATGCCTGAGCGGGACGTCCCCGAGCAGGGGGCGCCGGAGCGGCCGGCGCCCGGTCGGCTGCCGGACCGGGTCACCATGCCGCTGCTGACCCTGATCAACGACCAGGCCCTCGACGCGGACTACGTGATCGCAGCCCGGCGCCGCCGGGAGCACCCGGTCGACGGGGCGCACCGGGGCGACGGGGCGCACCGGGGCGACGGGGCCGGCAGGCGGTCGGTCCGCACGTCCGCGGCCGTCACGGTCACCGCGGTCGCCGTCTTCGGCGTGCTGCTGGCCACCGCGGCGGTCCAGACCCGCCAGGACGCCGTCGTGAGCGACGCCGGCCGCGCCGGGCTGATCGACCGGATCGAGGCCGAGCGGGCCCGGGTCGCCTCCGACCAGGACCGGGTGGCGGGGCTGCGTACGCGCACCGTCGCCGCGGAGGCCCTGGCCACCGACCTGGCCCAGGACCTGTCCGCCGAGGTCTCCCGGCTCCAGCGCCTGGAGACCACCACCGGCTTCGTCGCCGTCAGCGGGGAGGGCGTCCGGGCCACCCTGGACCAGGCCCCCGACGCCGGTCCGAGCGGCCAGCTGCGCGACTCCGACCTCGCCCTGCTGGTCAACGCGCTGTGGAGCGCCGGGGCCGAGGCGATCGCGCTCAACGGCCAGCGGCTCACCGCGCTGACCGCGATCCGGACCTCGGGGGAGGCCGTCGAGGTCAACGGCGTGGGCATCGCGCCGCCCTACACCGTGCAGGCGGTCGGTGACCGCGCCACGCTGCAGGCCGACCTCTACGAGACCTCCAGCGGCCTGGCCTTCGCCGACCTCGCCGCCCGGTACTCCTTCGACTTCCAGCTCGAGAACGCCACCGACCTGAGCCTGCCCGCCGCGCCGAACCGCCTGCAGCGGCTACGGTCGGCGACCACGGACGCCGGTGCGACCGACCGTGCCGACCAGCCCGACGGCGGCACCTCGTGACCGCAGCGGCTCCGACGCCCGTCCCCTTCCCCCCGTCCGTCCCCGTCCCCGCCCCGGAGGTGCAGCCGTGATCCCGGTCCTCGGCCTCCTGCTCGGCGTGGTCCTCGGGCTCTACGTGCAGCCCGACGTACCGCTCGGGCTCGAGCCGTACCTGCCGATCGCCGTCGTCGCCGCGCTCGACGCGGTCCTGGGCGGGCTGCGCGCCTACCTCGACGGGATCTTCGACGACCGCGTCTTCGTGATCTCGTTCGCCAGCAACGTCGTGATCGCGGCCCTGATCGTCTACGTCGGCGACCGGCTCGGCGTCGGCGGGCAGCTCTCGACCGGGGTCATCGTCGTCCTCGGCATCCGGATCTTCTCCAACGTCGCCGCGATCCGGCGCCACCTGTTCCATGCCTGACGCCCAGGACCAGCCGGAGGACCGGCCCGAGGACCGGCCCGAGGACCGGGCCGGCGGGACGGGGCGCGAGCGGCTCCTGCGCGTGGCGCTGCGCCCCTCCAAGCGTCAGCTGGTGGTCGCGGTGGTGCTGGCGCTGGTGGGGTACGGCGTCGTGGTGCAGGTCCGGGCGACCGACGCCGACTCCGACTACGACACCCTTCGCCAGCAGGACCTGATCGACGTGCTCAACGGCCTGGCCGGCACCACCCAGCGCACCAGGTCCGAGATCGAGCGCCTCACCCGCACCCGGGCGCAGCTGCTCGACGAGACCAGCGCCCGCAGCACGGCCCTGCAGGAGGCCCGCGACGAGGTGGAGACCCTCAACGTGCTGGCCGGCCTGGTGCCCGTGACCGGTCCCGGCATCCGGATCACCGTCACCGAGCGCGACGGCGCCGAGGTCACCCTGTCCTCGATCCTCGACCTGGTGCAGGAGCTGCGCACGGTGGGCGCGGAGGCGATCCAGCTCAACGGCGAGGTGCGCGTGGTCGCCCAGACCGCCTTCGAGGACGTCGACGGCGGCCTGCTGGTCGACGGCACGCTGGTGCAGGCGCCGTACGTCGTGGACGTCATCGGAGAGCCGGGGGTGCTCTCCGGCGCCGTGGAGTTCGCCCTCGGCCCCCGCGCCCAGATCGAGCGCGACGGCGCCTCGCTGGAGGTCACCGAGCTGGGCTCGCTCGACATCGAGGCCGTGCGCGGGCAGGAGGAGGTGGAGTACGCAGTCCCCGACGCCGACCAGTAGCCTCACCGATCACCGCCCGACCGCGTCCCCCGAGGAGCCAGCGTGAACCCCGACGACCTGCTGTACACCCGCGAGCACGAGTGGCTGCGCCGCCCCGGCGAGCACGAGGGATCGGTCCGGGTCGGCATCACCGACTACGCCCAGGAGGCGCTCGGCGACATCGTGTACGTCCAGCTGCCCGAGGTGGGGGAGTCCATCGAGGCCGGTGGCACGTGCGGCGAGCTCGAGTCGACCAAGTCGGTGTCCGACGTCTACGCCCCCGTCAGCGGGGAGGTCGTGGCCCGCAACGAGTCCCTGGACGCCACCCCCGAGCTGGTCAACTCCGACCCGTACGGCGGGGGCTGGCTGTTCGAGGTCGTGCCGTCCTCCGAGGGTCAGCTCGACGGCCTCCTCGACGCCCCTGCGTACACCTCCCACACCGAGGCCTGAGCCGTCGGGCGGCCCCGACGAGCGACCCTGTCGAGCCGCCTGACCGGCTGATAGGTTGCTCGGACCTCAAGCCTCCGGTGAGGGTTGAGGTGACCGGCCGCTCGGGTCGTCCGGTCGTCCCGGGCCCGGGCCCGCTCGTCCGCACACCGTCCCCCGATCGAGGAGCCCCCATGCCGTTCTGCACCGCCTGCGGTCGCCAGAACCCCGCCGACGCACGTTTCTGTGCCCAGTGCGGCACCCGGTTGGTCGACGCCCCCGCCGGCGGCGAGACGCCGGGGGAGACCACGGCGACGATCCAGGTCGGTGCCGTCAGCCCCGGCAGCGAGGCCACCAAGACCGACACCTCGGACAAGCTGCGTGCCGTGGACGCGGCCGCCGTGGACGCGCTCCCGCTCGGGCACGCCCTGCTGGTGGTGCAGAAGGGGCCCGGGTCCGGCAGCCGCTTCCTGCTCGACAGCGACCTCGTCGAGGCCGGTCGTCACCAGGACAGCAACATCTTCCTCGACGACGTCACCGTCTCGCGCCGCCACGCGGTCTTCACCCGCGAGGGCGACACCTTCACCGTGGCCGACGCCGGCAGCCTGAACGGCACCTATGTCAACCGCGACCGGATCGAGAAGGTGCGTCTCAACGACGGCGACGAGGTCCAGATCGGCAAGTACCGCCTGGTGTTCTTCTCCGGCCACGACCGCGCCTGAGGGCCTGCGGCATGGATCGGACGCCCCGCGCGGCCGCGGCACCCGGTGACGGCGTGTCCGCCGTCGCCCGGCACAACATCGGGCAGGTGCTCGACCTGCTGCGCCCGGACTACCCGTCGGTCACCATCCCCAAGATCCGGTTCCTGGAGGACAAGGGGCTGATCAAGCCCGAGCGGACCCCGGCGGGCTACCGCAAGTTCTGCGACGACGACGTCGAGCGGCTGCGCTACGTGCTGCGCATGCAGCGCGACCACTACCTGCCGCTGAAGGTCATCGGCGAGCACCTCGACGCCCTCGACCGGGGACTGGCCCCGCCGCCGATCGAGTCGGTGGTGCCCACCGTGCCGACCGTGACCCTGGCCGCCGACGGCCTGCCCGGCGCGGCCGCCTTCCACCGGCGCGACGACCTGCGCCTGTCCCGGCGCGAGCTGGTCAAGATCGCCGAGATCGACGAGGGACTCCTCGAGCAGCTCGAGCAGTTCGGCCTGCTGGCGGTGCGTCCTGGCACCCGCCACTACGACGCCGACGCGCTGGTGGTGGCCCGTACCGCGCGCGAGCTCGCCGACTTCGGCATCGAGCCCCGCCACCTGCGCGCCTTCCGCAGCGCCGCGGACCGCGAGGTCGGCCTGGTCGAGCAGGTGACCGCGACCGCGCGCAGCTCGCGCGACCCCGCCGCGAGCGCACGTGCCCACGAGACGGCCTCCGAGGTGGCGGCCCTGACCGTGCGCCTGCACGCGACCCTCGTCAAGGCCGGCCTGCGCCGCCGCTGACCTGCCCCACCGCGGTCGGGGGTGCGGAGTAGGGTGACGGCGTGCGCGAAGTAGACGTCATGGGTGTCCGGGTCGAGATGCCCTCGAGCCAACCGCTCGTGCTGCTGCGCGAGGTCTCAGGGGAGCGCTACCTGCCGATCTGGATCGGTGCGGTCGAGGCCACCGCGATCGCCTTCGCCCAGCAGGGCGTGGTGCCACCGCGGCCGCTGACCCACGACCTGATGAAGGACGTGCTCGAGGCCACCGGCAACGAGCTGGCCGAGGTGCGCATCACCGAGGTCAAGGACGGGGTGTTCTTCGCGCTGCTCGTCCTCGGCTCCGGCGCCGAGGTCAGCGCCCGCCCGTCGGACTCGATCGCCCTGGCGTTGCGCACCGGCACCCGGATCGTGTGCGCCGACGAGGTGCTCGACGAGGCCGGCCTGGCGGTCCCGGCCGAGCAGGAGGACGAGGTCGAGCGGTTCCGCGAGTTCCTCGACCACGTCACCCCCGAGGACTTCGAGGCCACCTGAGCCTGTCCCTCCAGGTGAGGGTGAGGGTTGCGCGACACGCGGGCCTGTTGTCGTTGACCCGCCCTCGGCGCGGTCCTACGGTGGTCTCCTCTCCGTGTAACTTCACCGCTGTGATGCGTCCGGCCCGAACGGCCCGCCCGTCCCTCGCCTGGGGTTACCCTGCACGGAGCAGACAGACGGAGGACCGCGTGACCGAGCAGAAGCCGCCCCCCGGGGCCGCCAGCACCCAGCAGGCCGACCACGCAGGCGCCGTGGCCGCCGGGCTGGCCGAGGAGCAGGGCCTGCTCTTCACCGACGACGTGTCCCCGCTGCCCAGCGACGTAGGCTACCGCGGGCCGACCGCCTGCAACGCCGCCGGGATCACCTACCGCCAGCTCGACTACTGGGCCCGCACCGGCCTGATCGAGCCGACCGTCCGTGGCGCCTCGGGCTCGGGCTCGCAGCGGCTCTACTCCTTCCGCGACATCTTGATCCTCAAGGTGATCAAGCGCCTGCTCGACGCCGGCATCTCCTTGCAGCAGATCCGCACCGCGGTCTCCCACCTGCGTGAGCGCGGCACCGACGACCTGACCCAGGTCACCTTGATGAGCGACGGCGCCTCGGTCTACGAGTGCACCAGCAACGACGAGGTGATCGACCTGCTCCAGGGCGGGCAGGGCGTCTTCGGCATCGCCATCGGCGGTGTCTGGCGCGAGATCGAGGGGACGCTGGCCCAGCTGCCCAGCGAGCGGGTGGCCGCGCCGGGCGCCGCGCCCAGCGCGCGCGACGAGCTGGCCGCCCGACGGGCCGCCCGCAAGTCCGGCTGACCACCCGTTGGTGGGCTAGGCTTTCCCTGCTGACGATCCCGCACGGGAGAGTCTTGCCGCAGGCGCACCGGGAGACCGGGTCGCGGCGGCGAGCGCCGAAGGGGCAAATCCTCCCCGGAACCTCTCAGGCGCCCGGACCGTGCGGACCAGGCAGCTCTGGAGCCCCGACGACGAGGTGACAGAGGGGGAGGTGCACGAGTGCGCCCATCCACTCTCGTCCCCTCCAGGAGTCCGCGTGTCCGACCTGCCCCGTCTCTCCGACCTCGACGCGGCGTCGCCGTTCGTGTCCCGGCACATCGGTCCCCGCGAGCGCGAGGTGGCCACCATGCTGGACCGCCTCGGCTACACCTCGCTCGACGAGCTGATGCAGGCCGCGGTCCCCGGCGGGATCCGCGCCGAGGCGGCGCTCGACCTGCCGCCCGCGGCGTCGGAGGAGACCGCTGCGCATGAGCTGCGCGAGATGGCGGCGGCCAACAACCCGGGCGAGGCGATGATCGGCCTGGGCTACCACGCCACGGTGACGCCCGCGGTGATCCGCCGCAACGTGCTGGAGGACCCCAGCTGGTACACCGCCTACACGCCCTACCAGCCCGAGATCTCGCAGGGCCGGCTGGAGGCGCTGATCAACTTCCAGACCGCCGTGGCCGACCTGACCGGCCTGCCCACGGCCGGCGCCTCCCTGCTCGACGAGGGCACGGCGGCAGCAGAGGCCATGACGCTGGTGCGTCGTGCGGACCGCAAGGCCACCGGACCGTTCGTGGTCGACGCCGACGCGCTGCCGCAGACCATCGACGTGATCCGCACCCGTGCGCGCGGGCTGGGCATCGAGGTCGTCGTCGCCGACCTGACCGACGGGCTCCCCGGCGACCTGGAGCAGGTCTGCGGGACGCTGGTGCAGTACCCCGGCGTGTCCGGGCGGGTGCTCGACCCCCGCACCGTCATCGAGCAGACCCACCAGCGCGGCGGTCTCGCGGTCGTCGCCGCCGACCTCCTCGCGCTGGCCCTGCTCGAGAGCCCGGGTGAGCTCGGCGCCGACGTCGCGGTCGGGTCCTCCCAGCGCTT
>JBKJPE010000091.1:0-21471 GCA_046595185.1 Nocardioides sp. | reverse complement strand
CTTTGGGTGTTGGCACCGACTCACATCCTTGCCATTGAACCCCTACGCCACGGGGGGTTCGGCGCGATCTCAGCGGTTTGAGAGGTCGAGATTCGAGTCCCTAACCGGTAGACTTTGGACGTGAGCGTCACGGTGGAGGTTGACGAGTTGGCGGGCCCCTGCGGAGCAGTTGCGTCTCGAGGCTGTCGGGCTCAGGGCGGGCGTCCGTGAACTTTCGCCCCGTTGACGGATCCGGGGCGCGGGCCGCGGATGCCTCCGAGGTGTTGGTCGCCGACCTAGACACCGCTGTGGTGGTGTCGTGGGTAGCGGTCGGGGGGGTCGCTGCGGCCAGCGTTGTGCTGCGCCTGCTCGGGGTCGACTGGTCGCGAGCCGGGACGATTCTCGTTGCGGGCGGGCTGCTGGTCGGACTCCCGCACGGTGCCGTCGACCATCTGGCCCCCCGCTGGCGTCACGCTCAGCGAGCATTGCCAGTCGTCGCGCTGGTCGTTGGCTACGCGGTCCTCGCGCTGGTCGCCTGGAGCCTTCTGCGGGCCTGGCCTCTGGTCGGGCTCGCCGTCCTGCTGGTGATGTCGGTGGTGCACTTCGGGCTCGGTGAGGCGACCTTTCACGGGCTGCGCCGCGGGCCCGGGCAGGCGTCACGTGGAGCCGGGCTGAGTATTGCCCTGGTCGTGATCTTCCTTCCGCTACTCACCCACGCCCCAGAGGCGGCGCCCTACCTGCACGCCATGGCTCCGAGCTGGGACGGTCGCTTGGGCGCGGGCTGGGAAGCGGGTCTGGCCCTGCTCGTCCTCGCCGGTGCACTGATGACCGGACTCACAGCACTGCTGCGAGGCCGGCGACTCGTGGCCGGGGAGACGCTCCTGCTCGTCGTCCTGGCCGTGGCGGCCCCGCCGGCGGTAGCAGTCGCGACCTACTTCGGCTGGTGGCACGCCGTGCGTCACACCGCCGTCCTGCTCAGCGAGGAGCGCGCTCTGACCGGGCGCCACGCGATGCGGTCATTGGCCCAACGGGCCGCGGCCCCCACTGCGGTGACCGCCCTCGCCCTGGCCGGGCTGTGGCTGTGGTCGGGCGGAGATGCCTTGAGCTTCGTCTCCGAGCAGATCTGGTTACTCGCGGCGCTTACTTTCCCGCACGCCCTCGTCGTGGCCTGGCTGGACCGGACCCGGGACCAGACACACCTGGCTCAGTCACGGCGTTGGAGAAGCCTGATCTCGGCGCCGGAGTCAGACACCTTCGCGTGAACGCCAAGGACGATCTCCGTGGCAAGTGATCGTGCCCGAGGACGATCATCCCCGGGTCGCTTACAGCGAAATGGTCTGTACCCCGGCTCCCCGACCTCAACCCGCCCGGGAGCGACGATCAGGCCACGCTGTTCGTCGTCGATCCGGGGCTCACGGAGGTCACCTGTGCCGAACTAGGGTGGACCGATGGACGCCGACATCAACTTCTACTTCGACCCGGTCTGCCCGTTCGCCTGGACGACCAGCAAATGGGTGCGGCAGGTGCAGTCGCAGCGGGACTACACCGTTGACTGGCGGTTCATCTCTTTGCGCCTGATCAACGGTGAGGTCGACTATGACGCACACTTCCCACCGGAGTACGAGGCCGGGCACACTGCTGGGCTCCGGCTCCTCCGGATGGCAGCCCGGGCACGAGCCGAGCACGGCCGCGAGGCGATCGGGCCGCTGTACACGGCGTTCGGCAATCAGATCTTCGACACCGCCCCCGATCCGCACCGGGGCCTCAGTGAGGGCGAGGAGCGTGAGCGGCGGGGCACCCGCGCTTTTGCGGAGCCGATCCTCACCCAAGCCGGCCTGCCGTTGGACCTGGCGGACGCGCTCGACGACGAGTCGTGGGACGCCGAGATCCAACAGGAGACTGACGAGGCCCTCTCGCTGACGGGCAAGGACGTAGGCACACCGATCATCCACTTCGAGCCACCCACAGGCGTTGCGTCCTTCGGCCCGGTGATCAGTCGGCTGCCACGGGAGGATATGGCCGCCGAGCTGTGGGACCACGTGGTGGGGCTGGCACGCTTCCCAGGCTTTGCCGAGCTCAAGCGCAGCCTGCGCGAGCAGCCGCAGCTCGCCGCTTTCGGAGTCGATGTGGACACAGTCGGGCGGCAAGAAGACTGGCACGGCGGGAGCCGACGGCAGAAGAAGTGATCCGTCTGCCAAGGTGGGCGCATGACTGAGACAAGCATCCGCAACCACCAGGAGTCCGTGATGGTCGAAGCGTCGGCCGAGGCGCTTTATGACCTGGTCTCCGACATCACCCGCACCGGCGAGTGGAGCCCGGTGTGCACGTCGTGCTGGTGGGACGACGGCGCCGAGGCTGGTCGGGTCGGTGCCTGGTTCACCGGGCACAACCAGACCCCGCACCGGACCTGGGAGACCCGCTCCGAGGTGGTGGCGGCCGAGCGCGGTCGCGAGTTCGCCTGGGTCGTCGGTGGCAGCCTGGTGCGGTGGGGCTTCACCCTTGCCCCCGCGGCGAACGGGACCACGCTCACCGAGGCCTGGGAGTTCCTCCCGCAGGGGATCGCCATGTTCGAGGAGAAGTTCGGCGCACAGGCGCCGGACCAGATCGCCGACCGCACCCAGCAGGCCCTGGCCGGCATCCCCCGCACCCTCGCCGAGATCAAGCGGATCGCCGAGTCCGAGTCGTGACCGGGCGGCTCGGGGCGACTCCTCTCCTGCCCGTGGCCGCCGACGATCTGAGTCTCGACCGCCGCGTCGCTCGCGCCTCCCCACGCCTGACGCTCACCGCACGCCACGTGACCCGGTGTCGGTCGGCTCGGCCTCGGCTGTCGTCTCCTGGTGGAGGCGGGTGATCTCGCGCCCCATCGCAGCCATGGCCTCGCGCAGCCCGACGGGCAGCAGCACCTCGACCCCGGGACCGAGGGCCAGCAGCGCACGCGCTGCGGCGTCGTAGGAGTCGAAGCGGAACGAGCCTTCGACCCAGTCCGGGCGATCCGACGACGGCTCGGCCCGAGGGCGGGGCCGCCATCCTCCGGGTGTGCCGCTGACCAGCGCCAGGCGCAGAGCCGCCGGCGCGACCCGGACCCGGACCCGGCGCACCCGACCCTGCGTCTCAAGGGCGCCGTGCGGCGCGGCCGGCACCGCCAGCTCGACCGTGTCGAGCATCTCGAAGCCCCCACCCGGGCCACGGATCGCGTAGACCGGGACCCCGGCACCGGACAGGACGGCGATGTCGCGCAGCACGGTCCGCTCCGAGACCTCCAACCTCTGCGCGAGCTCCCGCGCTGTCAGCCGTCCGCCGTGCTGCAGCACCAGCATCAGATTCAGCAGTCGTCCCGCACTCATCGAGCCCTCCCGACCCGTCCAGCCGAGCATCATGGAGGACCCTTCATGACACACGGTGTCATGAAGGGTCCTCCATGATGGGCGAGAGGACCACGCCGGTCCGTCACCGCCACGAGACTGGGAGCCCCCGCCGATGCTCGACCACGTCGAAGGAAACGGGACTCGCGAGGATCCCTGGGTCCTGACCACCCCACCCGGTAGGTCGGAGTTCGAGGCCTGGCGCGACGAGACCGCCGACCCGCCGGTACTGGTCATCCGGGTCGGCTCCACCACCTTGAGCTACCTGCTGCGGTGCCTCGACGACGTGCACGCGATGCTCGCCGAGCACGGCGACTGGATGGACCTGGGCAACGCTGATGAGCAGAAGGAGGCCAGGCCCGGGACCGTCGAGGGTTGGGCACGCTCTCCCGACAACCCCGTCGGCGGCTGGTACGGACTGCGCAAGGGCTACCGGGGCCGCTTCGGCAACTACGTCCCCCCGGTCCTCGAACACCTGGGCCTCGCCGAGCTCGAGCACCAGGCCCGCAACAACCGGATGCGGGCCCGGTAACCCGCCCACCCTCCTCTCCGGCGTCTCGCACCCTCGAGGCCGCCCTCAGGGCCCGGGAGTCCGGGGTGACGTGCGCGGGCGGCCGTCCACGATCCGGGTTGCTCGACCTGCCTGCGGGGTACGGCTCGCGAGGTCTCGTTCGTGACCGACCGCCACCCGTCCTGCACGGGCCCGAGCCCCTCCCCCGGCAGGGTGGCGCGCGGGCGGAGTCAGCCGCCGAGCCGGGCCAGCGCGTCCCCCACGCCCACCACGTCGGCGTACTTGGCGTCGAGGTCGGCGAGGTTGGTGCGGTGCAGCTCCTCGGTGCGGTCGGCGCAGGCGTCGGCCACCACGATCGGTCGGAAGCCCTCGGCCATGGCGTCGGTGGCGGTGGCTCGGACGCACCCGGAGGTGGAGACCCCGGTGATCACCACGGTGTCGACCCCGAGCGCGGTCAGCCGGGCGGCCAGGTCGGTGCCGGCGAAGCCGGAGGCGTGCTGCTTGACCACCACCTCGTCCCCGGGCGCCGGGGGCAACGTCAGCTCACCCCACCCGTGGGTCGCGTCGGAGGCGAAGGCGCGGAGCGCGGGCACCTTCACGCCGAACCAGCCGGCGTCGGCGAGGTCGGGCCTGTATCGCACCGCCGTCCAGAGCACCGGGAGGCCCGCGGAGCGCGCCGCCGCGACCAGCCGCTGGTTCGCGACCACCGCGGCGTCGGCGCCGGGCAGCGCGAACGGACCGTCCGGGTCGGTGTACGCACGGCACAGGTCGACCACGAGCAGGGCCGGAGCGGACCCCCACCCGACCCGGCCGGAGAACGACGACCCGTGAGGCCCGGCGCTCACGTCCAGACCGGGCGCGTGGGAGCGGGCAGCCCGGTCTCCTCCTCGCAGCGCTCCAGCAGCTCCTCGATCGAGGGGCCCATGTCGAAGACCGGCAGCTCGTCCGGCCGGTCGGCGCGCATCTGGGACCGCAGGCCCTCGGTGGCGGGGTCGTCGACCACACCGTCGTCGGCGACCACGACGCCGTACCGCCGCGCCCCCGGCGCCGTGACGAGCCCGCGGCGTACCTCCAGCGCCACGATCTCGGGGTCGCGGGCCAGCGGGTCCCCCCACCCGCCGCCGCCCCAGGTGACGAAGTGCAGGACGTCACCGGCCGCGACCGGCACGTCGTGGCACTTCGACGGCAGCACCTCGCGGGTGCCGTCGACGCGCTCGACCCACTTGGTGCCGCGGGTGCCGGGGTGACCGCCGTTGACCCCCCACGGGTAGGTCAGCCAGCGGTCGTCGTGGATCGCGATGGCACCGGGCTCCTCGAAGACGTAGACGACGTCGACGCCGTTGCCGCCGCGGTGCAGGCCGGCCCCGCCGGTGTCGGCCACCGTCTCCCACTTCTCGATCCGCAGCGGGTAGTAGGACTCGAGGTACTCGCACGGGATGTTGACGAAGCTCGGCCACAGCGAGTGACCGTCCGGCCCGTCGCCGAGCGGGCGGCCCGGGATGCCGCCGAAGCCGATGGAGTACAGCTGGAACCACTCCCCCGCCCGGTCGCCCTGGGAGTAGTGCCCGGAGAACATGAAGTGCGGGCTCGAGGAGAAGCCCGCCGCGTTCAGCAGCGCCGGGTTCGTCTGCCCGAGCAGTCCACCGAACAGGTCGAAGACCCGCCCGATGCCGTGGTTGCGACCCGACAGCGCGGCCGGGTGCTTGGGCTTCCAGTACGACCCGTCGGGGATGGTGACGTCGACCAGCGGGTAGAAGCCGTCGTTCCAGAGGATCTGCGGGTCGGCGACGGTGATCATGTAGATCCCGAAGAACATCCGGGTGAGGTTCTCGTTGATGTAGTAGTTCACCGGCCCGACCGCCTGCGGGCTGGAGCCGGTGAAGTCGATGTGCACCTTCTCCCCGGTGCGGGTCAGTGAGATCTTCAGCTCGTACGGCCCGTACCCGACGCCGTCGTCGCAGATGTAGTCGGTGAAGGACAGCGTCCGGCCGTCCTCGAAGACCATCGCCAGCAGCGCCTTCATCGCCTCGTAGTTGCGCTGCAGCAGCGCGTCGAGGGTCGCGAGGTAGGTCCCGGTGCCGAACCGCACGCACATCTCGACCACCCGCCGGCTCGCGGTGCGGCAGGCCGCGACCAGGCCGTTGAGGTCGGCCCGGTTCCAGTCCGGCACGCGCACCTGGTTGAGCACGATGCGCAGCGCGTCGTCGTTGAGCACGCCCTTCGCGTAGAGCTTGAACGGCGGGATGACCACGCCCTCCTCGTAGATCGTGGTCGCGTCGGTCGGCATCGAGGACGGCGTCTTGCCACCCACGTCGGACATGTGACCGAACATCGCGGCCCAGCCGACCAGACGGCCCTCGTGGAAGATCGGCACCACGACCAGCCAGTCGTTGGCGTGGCTGATGGCCGCGCCGCAGGCGTACGGGTCCGAGGTGAGCAGGACGTCGCCCTCCTCGATGGTGCCGTCGAACCCGGCGAGGAAGTCGGGGATGGACAGGCCGAACTGACCGACCACCATCTTCCCGTCGAGATCGGCGATCAGCGGGAACTCGTCGTGCTGCTCGCGGATGCCCGGCGAGAGGGCGGTGCGGAAGAGCACCTCGTCCATCTCGTAGCGCGCGTTGCGCAGCGAGTTCTCGATCAGGTCCAGGGTGACCGGGTCGACGGGACCCTTCTCGACGGGCTCGGTGGCGGTCTCGACGATGGTTGCCATGGCTCAGGCCTCCGTGCTGTGGGTCGGTGTCTCGGACGATGTCTCGGACGGGGTGATCAGCAGGCTCCCGGACGGGTGGACCAGTGCCTGGTGACCGGGGAGCACCAAGGTGGTCGAGTCCATCTCGGTGATGACCGCGGGGCCTGGGACGACGTCGCCCGCGCACAGCGTGGCCCGCTCGTGGAGCCGCGCGTCGACGGTGTGACCGTCGACGTAGATCTGGTGTGGCGTGCCCTCGGGGGTGCCTCGGGTCTGCTCGAGCGTCACGGCCGCGACCTCGGGGCGGGGCCCGCTGACCGTGGCCCGAGCGTTGACGAGCTCGTGGTCGACGGTGAGCAGGAAGGAGAACAGCCGCTCGTGCTCGGTGTCGAAGGCCTGCGTCAGCCGCTCGAGCGCGGTGTCCGGGTCCTCCAGCCAGACGGCGTCGACCTCGACCGGGATCTCGAAGCCCTGGCCGTGGAAGCGGACGTCGACCTGGTAGCCGACGGTCTGGTCGGCGCGGTCGAGGCCCTGCTCGTCCAGGCGCGCGCCGGCGTCGTCGGCGAGCTCGCCCAGCAGGGAGACCAGCTCGGGTCCGGAGAGGTCGCGGAAGCGCCGCAGGACGGTGCGGGCGGACTCGTCGCGCAGGCTGGTCGTGGCGTCCCCGAGGGCGCAGAGCACCCCCGGCGAGGGCGGCACGATGACGGGCCAGGCGCCGGTGAGGACCCCGAGGGCGTTGGCGTGCAGTGGCCCGGCGCCGCCGAAGGCGACCAGCGCGAAGTCGCGGGGGTCGAAGCCCTGCTGCACCGAGACCAGCCGGAGGCCGCCGAGCATGTTCTCGTTGACGATGGCGACGACCCCGGCGGCCGCGGCCTCCGGTGAGGCCAGCCCCATCGCCTCGGCGACCCGGGCCACCGCGTCGCGGGCGGCCTGGACGTCGAGGGTGATCTCGCCGCCGGCGAGGTCGGCGGGCAGGTGGCCCAGGACGACGTTGGCGTCGGTGACGGTGGGCTCCTCGCCACCCTTGCCGTACGCCGCCGGCCCAGGATCGGCGCCCGCCGACTGCGGCCCGACGCGCAGCGCCTTGGTCAGCTGGGGCACGTGCGCGATGGAGCCGCCACCGGCGCCGACGGTCCGGACGTCGACCGAGGAGGCCCGGACGGTGAGGTCGCCGATCCTGGTCTCCCGACCGATCCGGGGCGAGAGGCCCTGGACGAGCGCGACGTCGGTCGACGTGCCACCCATGTCGAAGGTGATGAGGTCGTGGTAGCCGCACTGCTCGGCGCTCCACACCGCGCCGGTGACGCCGCCGGCGGGGCCCGAGAGCAGCATCGTGACCGGGGACTCGGTGGCCAGGGCGGCGGCGGAGAGGCCGCCGTCGCTGCGCAGGATGGCGAGCTCACCGGGTACGCCGCTGTCCCGGAGCTGGTCGATCAGGGTGGAGATGTAGCGCTTGACCTGGGGCTGGACGTAGCCGTTGACGACGGTGGTGATCGAGCGCTCGTACTCGCGCATCTCCGGCAGCACGTCGGAGGACAGCGAGATCGGGACGCCGGGGAGCACCTCGGCGGCGATCGCGGCGACCCGGCGCTCGTGGTCGGCGTTGGCGAAGGAGTTGATCAGCGAGACGGCCAGCGCCTCGACGTCGCCGAGCTTGGCCAGCTGGGTGCGGACGTCGTCCTCGTCGAGGTCACGGATCACGGCGCCGTCGCTGGCGAGCCGGCCGCCGACCTCGACGGTGTCCTCGAGCGCAGCCAGCGGCTCGGGCTTGGGCCAGATGATCCAGCCGGCGAGGCCACCGGGGACGAAGGAGCGGGCGATCTGCAGCACCTGGCGGAAGCCCTGGGTGGTGACCAGCCCGACGCGGGCACCCTTGCCCTCGAGGATCGCGTTGGTCGCGACCGTGGTGCCGTGGAGGACCTGGGCGACCTCGCTGAGCGAGATGCCGGCCGCCTCGCAGACCTGGGTGATGCCGTGGAGGACGCCGACGGACTGGTCGGCGGGGGTCGAGGCGGTCTTCGCCCGCCAGGTCTCCCCGCTGTCCTCCTCCATCAGCAACACGTCGGTGAACGTGCCGCCCACGTCCACTCCGAGTCGGTAGGTCATCGGGTCTCCTCCTGGTCGCTCGCCGCGCGCACCATGACGGCGCGGGCGTTGTGGATGTGTGCGGTCATCACGGCCCGGGCCCACACGGGGTCACCGGCCCTGATCGCGTCGACGATCTCGACGTGGTGGGCCAGGCTGCGGCGCATCGTGCGCTCGTCGTACGTCGCGAAGTTGCGGCGCTGCATCGGCGCCTTCACCGCGGTGGCGAGGGCGCTGGCGAGCGCGCTGTGGTCGGCGAGCCGGACGAGGTGGTCGTGGAAGGCCCGGTTCAGCGGGACGACGGCGTCGAGGTCCTGCTGCGGGCCGGGGAGGCCGACGGCGAGCATCTGCTCGGCGAGGTCGGCGAGGGTGTCGATGTCCTGCTCGGTCGCGGCCGCGACGGCGAGCGCGGTGAGCCGCGGCTCGAGGGCCGAGCGGAGCTCGAAGACCGACTCGATCTCCGCCACGGTCCAGGTGGCGACGCGGGCACCTCGGTTGGGCACGTGCTCGACCAGGCCCTCGGCCCCGAGCCGGCTCAACGCCTCCCGGACGGGGGTGCGGCTGACGCCGAGGTGACCGGCCAGCTCGGCCTCACCGAGCCGGGCGCCCGGGGCCAGCCGGCCGTCCAGGATCATGTCCCGGACCCGGGTCGCCACCCGCTCGCTCGAGGTCACGCTGGTCGCCACCAGGTTCCTCCGCTCGACTGCACCTGGATGAGTCTTCGTACGATTGTGTGCAACCTAGGTGTCGACGCGTGACGACCACAAGGGACGCGGCGTACATTCCGTCGTAGTGCATGCAAGGCATCGAGAACAGGAGTCACGATGGGTGCGATGCTCACCGGTCCCGCCAGCCCGAGGAAGCGGTTGCGCGAGCTCCTGGCCGGCCCGGAGCCGGTGGTCGCGCCGGGGGCCTACGACGCGCTCTCGGCCCGACTGGTCGAGCAGGCCGGCTTCGACGTCGTCTACATGACGGGTTTCGGCACCAGCGCCTCGCTGCTCGGTCGCCCGGACGTCGGTCTGCTGGGTGGTGCGGAGATGGTCGACAACGTCCGCCGGATCGTCGATGCCGTCGAGCGGCCGGTGATCGCGGACGCCGACACCGGCTACGGCAACGCCATCAACGTGGTCCGCACCGTGCGCACCTACGAGCAGGCGGGAGTCGCGGGGCTCCACCTCGAGGACCAGGTGATGCCGAAGAAGTGCGGCCACATGAGCGGCAAGGCCGTCGTCCCGACGGCCGAGATGGTCGGAAAGATCCGGGCCGCCGTCGAGGCCCGACGCGACCCCGACCTGGTGCTGATCGCGCGCACCGATGCCGCCGCCGTGCACGGGTTGGACGAGGCCATCTCGCGCGCCCGGGCGTTCGCGGAGGCCGGGGCCGACGTGCTCTTCGTGGAGGCACCGACCAGCGAGGACGACATCGCGCGGGTGGCAGGTGAGCTGAGCGGCGTCGCCCCCCTGGTCTTCAACTGGGCCGAGGGCGGTCGCACCCCGCCGATCTCGCTGGACCGCATCGCCGAGCTCGGGTTCTCGCTGGTGCTCTACCCGATCGCCACCCTCCTCGCCGCGACCGCCGGCGTGCGCTCGGTGCTGGAGAGCATCAGGCGCGACGGCACTCCCCTGGCGGTGATGGACACCCTGCCGACCTTCGACGGGTTCACCGATCTCATCGGGCTTCCCGAGGTGCACGACCTGGAGCAGCGGTACGCCCCGTAGACCCCGCGGCCCGGGTCAGTCGACCCGCGAGGTCGCGGGTCAGTGTCGGTCAGCCGCGTGCGATCGCAGCAGACAACCTCGTCTGGTCCTGCTGCTCAGCCCCTCGGTCGCGACATGCGCGTCACCAGCGTGTCGGCGTCGGGGTAGGGCCCAACCTCGTCGCCCGCTCACGCAACTCCTCTGGGTACTTCCTCGGTGCTGCCATGACTCTCCTCCTCCATCGGTGGAGAGCCTCCATCAGACCCGGTGTGATGCACCTCGACCAGTCAAGGACTCGAACTATCAAAGGCACCTGCGGACTCGCTACCGACCGCAGGCGTAACCCTGCATACCTCGAGGATTTGCCCCCGCCGACAAGAGTCCGGACCTGGGGTCTCGAGAGACAGCACACATGCGGCCGAGGCTCCACGGGCCCGTCACGCGCACGATATGCCCCTTCATCCTGAGCAGCTCGAGCACTTCTTCATTCATTCGACTTTCCGCTAGGAGAACATTCGGCTCCATCTCTCGGGGGTAGAAGGACCCAGGAAAACTGGTGGTGTGCCACGTTGGGGCATCGATGGCCTCCTGGAGCGAGAATCCGCCAACCAAGTGACGCAGCAGAAACAGGAGTTGCCATTGGTCTTGTTGATCGCCGCCCGGGGATCCACACGCCACGACAGGCAGTCCGTCGCGATGAACGAGGGTCGGCGTCAAGGTGGTGCGCGGGCGACGACCCGGCACCAGGGACGATGCCAATCCTTCCTCCAGCCAGAACATCTGCATCCGAGTACCGAGTGGGAACCCCAGCCCGGGGATGGTCGGGGAGCCTTGCAACCAGCCGCCACTGGGGGTAGCCGAGATCATGTTTCCCCACCGATCTACGACGTCCACGTGGCAGGTATCTCCCCGAGTCATGCCTGTGGCGGTGACCGTTGGTTCACCGCCCGCAGCGTCTCGGGGCAGTGGCGTACGAGATGATCCGTCCTGGAGCAGCGTGGCGATGGTGGGTTCTTGGCCGTTGGGGCTGCCTGGTCGCAGTTCACCGGAGGCTCGATCCCCGATCAGGCTGGCGCGTTCGGTGGCGTACTGCGGTGAGAGCAAGGCTGCCAGCGGCACACCCGGAGTGTCTCCGTACCATGCCTCCCGGTCAGCGAACGCCAACTTCGTAGCCTCGGCGATCGCATGGACTCCGTGCGCAGTGGACGGATCGAACGCGTCGCGGTCACCTAGGGCGTCGAGCATCGCCAGTGTCTGGAGCAGCACCGGCCCTTGGCCCCAGGCCTGCGTCTTCGACACGACGAAGCCCTGCCAGTCGAGAGTCGCAGGTTCTTCCCAGGTAGCGGAGTAGGCCGCCATGTCGTCCCCGGTGATCAAGCCGGCATGAACCTCGCCGCTGGAATCACGAAATGCCTGGCTCGAGAACGCGTCGATGGCCTCAGCCACGAATCCGTCTCTCCAAGCGCGCCGGGCACCATCGATCTGACCCTCGCGATCCGGGCCCGACGCGAGACCCTCATCGACCAGACGCCGCAGCGTCCGCCCATAATTCACATTCGAGAACAGCGATCCCGCCTTCGGCGGCTCACCGGACTCGAGCCATACCGCCGCCGACGTCTGCCAGTCATTCTCGAACAGCTCCTGGACAGTGGAGACGGCGTCGCAAACGCGAGCCAAGATGGGGTGGCCGGCCATCGCGTACCCGATGGCCGGTTCGAGCACCTCCTCGAGCGACTGCGTGCCACGATCGCGAAGCAGCAACAGCCAGGCGTCAACAGCGCCAGGCACCGTAGCCGCCAACGGCCCGGAACCAGGAATGAGATCTAGGCCCAACCCGTGGAAATGCTCGATGGTAGCTGCAGCGGGCGCCGGACCCTGCCCGGACAAAACCCGTGGCCGCGGATCGGCAGCCGTAGAGATGATGGCCGGCACCTCACCGCCAGGACCATTCAGGTGCGGCTCGACAACATGGAGGACAAACCCCGCAGTCACCGCAGCATCAAACGCATTTCCCCCACGCTCCAACGATCGCATCGCCGCCTGCGACGCGATCCAGTGCGTAGAGGACGCCATACCAAAAGTCCCCTGCAGAGTTGGCCTAGTAGTGAACATCGCCTTGCAACTCCCCTACCCATTCAGTCCGGTGCTGACTTCGCGAGCTGACTACACCGTGTGATGACGAATTCGATCCCGTCCTGGTGGTGGCCGCGCAGCGCCGCGGAGACCCATGGACCGGGCGTGCGCGGCGACATGGTGCACCGAGATCACACGATCGTGCGTTCGCCACCCACCGTTCGTGTGCTCGCGTCGACTACTCACCACCTGCGCACCCAGCAGCCGACCCCACTGGGCTGCGATCGCGGCCGGCCCCCCCGCCGGATCGCCGTGGTCACAGCACCAAGGCACCCGAGATTCGTCGCCTACCGGGCGCCGAGCACGTCGCATCAGGCGATCCCCGGGACGACTTCGGCGAAGTGACAGGCGACCGGGTGCCCCTGGCCGCGCTCGACGAGCAGGGGTTCCTCGACTGCGCAGATGTCCTGCGCCTTCCAGCAGCGGGTACGGAAGCGGCAACCCGACGGCGGGTTCAGCGGGCTGGGCACGTCGCCGGCGAGGATGATGCGCTCCCGGGCCCGCTCGGCGCGCGGGTCCGCGGTGGGGGCAGCGGACATCAGGGCCTGCGTGTACGGGTGGGCGGGCGCGCCGTACATTGCCGCGCGGTCGCCGATCTCCACGATCTTGCCGAGGTACATCACGGCCACCCGGTCGGAGATGTGCCGCACCACGGACAGGTCGTGCGCGATGAAGATGTAGGCGAGGCCCATGTCGACCTGCAGGTCCTCGAGCAGGTTGACGATGCCGGCCTGCACCGAGACGTCGAGTGCCGACACGGGTTCGTCGAGGACGAGCAGCTTCGGCCGCAGGGCCAGCGCGCGCGCGATACCGACACGTTGGCGTTGTCCGCCGGAGAACTCGTGCGGGTACCGGTTGCCGTGCTCGGGGCTGAGCCCCACCCGCGCCAGCAGCTCCGCAACCTGCTCCTTGCCGTCCTTGCCGTACAGCCCGTGCACGATCAGCGGCTCGGCGATGATGTCGTTGACCGGCAGCTTGGGATTCAGGGACGCGAACGGGTCCTGGAAGACGACCTGCAGGTCGCGGCGTACAGGTCGCAGCTGCCGGTTGCTCAGCTGGGTGAGGTCCTGACCCTCGAACAGCACCTTGCCCGACGTCGGTCGGTGCAGCTGCAGGACGGCCCGTCCCGTCGTCGACTTGCCGCACCCGGACTCACCGACGACGCCGAGGGTCTCGCCGGTGTCCAACGAGAACGAGACGTCGCTGACCGCTTGGACGGCGCCGACCACGCGGCGGAACACCCCGCTGCTGCGTACCGGGAAGTTCATGACGAGGTTCTGCACGTCCAGCAGGGGCCCGCCCGCGGATCGGGTCGGTGTCGGCGCTGCTGCGGTGGCCCCGGCGGTCATCGGGTCCGCTCGCTCGCGGTGCGAAAGAAGCTCGAGGGGTCCTCGACCGCGGCCAGCTGGTCCCAGTGGTGGCAAGCGGCCAGGTGCCCCGGGTCATCGGTCCCCGCCAGTGCGGGCTCCTCGGAGTGGCAGCGCTCGGTCGCGAGCGGGCAGCGGGGGGAGAAGGAGCACCCGCTCGGCAGGTCGATCAAGGATGGGGGGCTGCCGACGATGGGCCGCAGTCGCGCCCCGACGACCTCGTCGCGGGTGGGGATCGATCCGAGCAGTCCGGCCGTGTAGGGCATCCGGGCGCGGTAGTACGTCTCGTCGGTGCTGCCCATCTCGACCGCCTTGCCGGCGTACATGACGAGCACCCGGTGAGCCAGTCCCGCCACGACGCCGAGGTCGTGGGTGATGAGGACGATAGCGGCGCCGACCTGGTCCTTGACCTCGACGAGAGTCTCGAGGATCTGCGCCTGCACGGTGACGTCGAGCGCCGTGGTCGGCTCGTCGGCGATGATGACGTCCGGGCTGTTGATGATGGCCATCGCGATGATGGCCCGCTGCCGCATACCGCCGGAGAACTCGTGCGGATAGTTCTTCAGCCGAGCCCGGGGCTGCGGGATTCCGACCATGGCCAGCGCCTCCTCGGCCCTGGCCGTCGCCGCCCGGCGCGGCATCAGCTCGTGCGAGAGCACCGCTTCGGCCAGCTGCGCGCCGATGGTGTGCACCGGGTTCAGGGCGGTCATGGGGTCCTGGAAGATCATCGCGATCTTGCGCCCCCGCAGCGACCGCCGTTCGGCTGCGGACATGCTCAGCAGGTCGTCGCCGCGGAAGGTGATCGTTCCGGAGATGTTGGCGTTGCGGGGAAGCAGGCCCATCACGGCCATCGAGGACACGGACTTGCCCGAGCCGGACTCACCGACAATGCCCAGCACCTCCCCGGCGTGCAGGGCATAGGACACGCCCCGCACGGCCTTGACCACTCCGTCGTCGGTGGGAAAGTCGACGGCGAGGTCCTGCACCCGCAACAGCTCCTCGTCACCCACCCGACGCTCGCCGAAGACGGCGGTATGCGCCGGGCGGCGGCTGCCGGCGTCCGCGGTGTGTCTGCCCGCAGTGACCTCGTGCGGGTCGGGACCTGCCGAGCCCAGCGAACGTGGGTCCGTGGCCGGTGGTTCCGGGGTCGACATCAGTTGCGCACCTTGTTCTGCCGGGGGTCGAACGCGTCCCGCAGCCCGTCCCCGATGAAGTTGACCGTGAGCGCGATGATGAGGATGAACACGCCCGGCCACCAGAACAGCCACGGCCGCGTCGCGAATGAGGTCTCGTAGTCGCTCACCAGGCGGCCCAGGGAGGTGTCGGGCGGCTGGACACCGAAGCCGAGGAACGACAACGCGGTCTCCAGCAGCACGGCACCGGCGATGGCCAGTGTGGCGCTGACGATGATCACGCCGACGGTGTTCGGCAGGATGTGCTTGCGGATGATCCGGTGTCCCGGTGTCCCCACCGCTCGCGCCGCTTCGATGAACTCCTTCTCCCGCAGCGACAGGAACTCCCCGCGCACGATCCGGGCCAGACCGGTCCAGGTGAACAGGGCGATGACCACAGCGAGCACCACAGGTCCCTGGTTGCCGGCAACCCGACCCAGCACGGCGACCAGCGCGAGCAGCGGCAGGATGATGATCACGTCGGTCAGCCGCATCAGGATGGCCTCGGTCCAGCCGCGGAAGTAGCCAGCGAGCGCGCCGATGGCCACACCGATGAACGTGCCCAGCAGGCCGACGATGAACGCGATCATCACCGAGATCTGGGTTCCGCGCATGGTCAGCGAGAAGTAGTCGATCCCCTGGTTCTCCTGGCCGAAGGGGTGATCGCCCCACCGCAACCCGGTCCCACCGAGGAATGTGGGCACCACCGACAGCGTAGGCCGGCCCTCGTCGACGACCAGCCCGATCCCGGTGTAGGGCTTGTCCCACCAGCCGGGGACCGGACCCACTCCGATCGAGGTCACGGCGAGCAGCAGGATCAGCACCAGCAGCATCAGCGACGACATGGCCGCTCGGTGCCGGAAGAAGCGTCGTCGCACCAACTGCGCCTGGGTGCGCGCGACCACGGTCATGCCCTGCGACTGCGCGCTGACCGGTGGGGGTGCGGACATCGGGTCTCCCGTCATGACAGGCGGATCCTCGGGTCGAGGTAGGCGTACGCGATGTCGGCGAGCATGTTGAGGGTGACCGCCGCTGCGCCGGTCACGACGAAGAACGCCATGGCCGGGTTCGGGTCCACCTCGGTCAGGGCCGTGGTGAACAGCCGCCCCATCCCCTGCCACCCGAAGACCGTCTCGGTGACGACGGCGCCACCCAGCAGGCCAGCGACGTCGAAGGCGATGAGGGTGGTGATCGGGATCAGTCCGTTGCGGAACGCGTGTCGGATGATGACTGTGCGCTCGTTGAGGCCTTTGGAGCGCGCGGTGCGGACGTAGTCCTGGTTCATGACCTCGAGCATGCTGGCCCGGGTGTAGCGGCTGTAGGTGGCCACCGACACCAGGATGAGGGCCAGTGTGGGCAGTGCGAGGTGCGTGGTGGAGTCGAGCAGGTTGCCCCAGAAGCCGCCGTCGTAGTTCGGCGTCTCGGAACCGAAGGTCGGCACGACACGTCCGTTGACCGCCTCGGCGTAGTTGTCCCAGGCGGACAGCATCCGGTCGACCACGACCGTGAACCCGGTGAGGACACCGGTCCACACTGCGGCTTGCACCGCCTGACGGCGCTGAAGACCACCCATCGCATAGCCGACCGCGACGCCGACCGCGACCGTCAGCAGCAGCAGGAGCAGGAGGGTCCACCAGCCCGGGTCGAAGAGCACGGCGCCCAGCGAGAGGTTCGCGACGATCCCGATGACGGCCATCACCAGCGCTGCGTAGAGCACGTTGCGATAACCGAACCCGGACAGCAGCGCGGTCAGGCCCACGGCGCTGGCCAGCGCCATCAGGGCGACCCCGATCGGTCCGATTCCGGGGCTGTCGAACCAGCCGGTCGCCGACAGCAGCAGGAGCAGCCCGGCACCCCCGCCGAAGCCGATCCCGAACGAGACAAGGGTGCGTTGCCGGGACCCGCCGATGACGCCACCCCAGGCCAGGCCCGTGACAAGGCCGACTGCGACGGCTGTCCCCACGGTGACCACGGGGTCCCCCAGCCAGTCGTTGACGTCGATGGCGAGGTACTGCTTGAGCAGGACCGCGAACCAGAACAGCGGTAGCGAGACGAACACGAACGACGCGAGGGTCGTCGAGTAGTCCAACCGGCTGTACTGCCGCAGGGCTGTCACGATGCCGACCACGACGCCCACGAACGCGGCCATGACGGTCGCCACCAGGATCAGTCGCATGGTGGAGCCGACGGCTCCGGACAGCAGGAAGGTGACGTCCTGGCCGCGGATGGACTGCCCGAGGTCGCATTCGGCAGCGAACGGCACCAAGCACTTCGCCGCGCCCCCGAGCCAGAGGAAGTAACGCAGCACCACCGGGGTGTCCAGGTCCAACAGCTCGGTGCGGGCCGCGATTCGGTTCTCCCGGTCCGGCCCGGTGTCCTGCCGCAGGTCCTGCAACGGGTCCCCGGACAGGGCGATGAGGACGTAGGCAAGGAACGTCCCCACCACCAGCAGGACTGCGGAGATCATCAATCTCCGGGCAATGAAGGCAAGCACTCCTCGGTGCTCCTTTGACTCGACCGGGGCCTCGACGGTGCGAGACCGCGTGGACGACAGCATGGTGCGTGGGAGCCGATCGGGGTGACCGGCTCCCACGTGCTGCGCTCAGACCTGTCTGTCGCCGATCAGCCTCCGGTGCGCGACCACTCGTCCATGTTGAAGGTCACCCCGGTCTGCGACGCGTTGTTCTCGACACCCTCGACCGCTGTCGAGAACGCTGTCACGTTGTTGCCGACGAACAGCGGGATGCTGAACACGTCCTCCCACAGCAGGCTCTCGATGTCGGCCCGGTACTGCAACGACTTGGCCGGGTCGACCTCGAGGAGCACCTGGTCCCACAGCTTGTCGACCTCGGGGTTGGAGTACTCGTAGAAGTTCTGCCCTCCCCCGGTCTGGTACAACGCGGCTCCCGAGCTGACCACGCCGGAGCCCGCCCACGCGAAGAGGACGGCGTCGTACTCGCCGGTGGCGCCGGTGAGCTTCGCGCCCCAGTCGATGTCCGGAGTGGGCTGGATGTCGAAGCCGGCCTCGTCGCACGAGGACTTGATGAACGCCGCGATGTCTTCGCGCACCGGGTTCTCCGAGTCGAACATGAACCGGACCGGGACCGGCGTCTCGACGCCCGCGTCCTCGAGCAGCTGCGCGGCACCCTCGACGTCGGTCTCGCCGTAGAGGTCGTCGGGGAACGCCTCGCCGCGCACGGTCTCGTACTCCTCGTTGATGGGGAAGAACTCCCGCAGGTCGAGCACCTGGGAGTCCGGGTTCACCGGGACGTTGAGGTTCTCCACGATGAGGTCACGGGGGATGCACTTGGCGAAGGCCTGGCGGACCTCGACCTGCTCGAAGACCCGACCCTCACCTTGCTGCATGTCGACGTGGGACCAGGTGAGGTCGGTGGCGATGGTGGAGTCGACCTGGCCCTGCAGCCCCTCGAGGGTCGCGACGGTGTCGACGGTCGGGTTGCTCGGGTTGATGATGTCGACCTCGCCGTTCTGCAGCGCAGACAGCGTCTGCGCCTCGTCCAGCAGGCGCAGCACGATCGTCTCCGTCTTGGGCGGCGTGCCCCAGTAGTCCGGGTTCGCGGTGAGGGTCACCGACTGCCCGGCCTGCCAGTTGTCCAGGAGGTACGGCCCGGAGGAGGGGATGAGCTTGTCGGGCAACAGCTTGCCGGGGTTCATGTCCCAGCCCGTGTTCCAGAACTCCGCGACCGGCGTCAGCGCCTTGACGTCGTCCTCCTGGATGGCGGTGATGAGCTCCTCAGGGGTCAGCCCCGCCTCATCTGCGGCGACGTGCGCGGGGATGTTGCCACCTTGGAAGGTGAGCTCCCAGTCGACGTAGGGCTGCTTGTACTCTGCGGTGAACGTCTTGTCGCCGGGCTGGCAGTCGGGCTTGATGACGTCTTCCATGCCGGTCGTGGACGCCGGGCTGAACAATGGCTTGTCCTCGGCGTCGGTGTAGGAGTCGGAGGTGGACGCCCACTCGAGCAGGACGTCGTCGCAGTCGACAGGCTCGCCGTCGGACCACTCCGCTGCGTCGCTGATCGTGTACTCCACAGTCAGCGGGTCGTCGCTGGTCTTCTCGTAGGTGCCGAACTCCTCCTGGCGGACGATCGACGCGTCAGCGCCATAAGTCCAGAAGCTGGCCCGGGTGCCGTTCTCGACATAGGTGTTCCAGGTGGCATTCTGGGTGGCGGTCTGCGAGTTGTAGGCCGTCATCTCCGAGTCCACTGCGACCGTGACGGTGCCCGGCTGGGTGCCTTCCTCGGTGCTGCCCGTTGCCCCCTCGCCGCTGCCACCTGCGACGTTCTCGCCTGGCTCGGGCACGTCTGCGCCACCGCCGCTCCCACTGCAGGCGGCGAGCACCAGCGTTCCCGCCGTGAGCAACGATACGAGCGCTGCACCTTTATATTGTGTGGTCACGATGACTCCAGATCCTTTGTTGACCCCATGTCAATCCAAGACGAGCACTCCTGTGACGGCAAGACAAGACGGAGCGCCGCGACGTTACCGACTCGCAACCATGCGCCGCAGCAGCAGACTGCAGTGTGGGGGCTCTTCAGGATCGAGGGTGTGGTCGGGTGAGGCCGTCGTACCCTCTGCCGGCGCGTCGCGTCTGAATGGGGTCGAGCTCTCCCGAGGATGGACGTTCGGCGAGCTTGATGGCGTGTTCATCACCGGGCGCGACGGCCAACTCCGCAACTCGGCACGCGAGGACCGCACCCGGGTCGGGCTCGAGGCGCTGGCCGACGACGACAAGGCCGAGCTCGTTGAGCCGACCGACATCGTCCGCAACAAGATCACAGCCCTACACCCTGGATTGTGAACAGCCGACAACAGGGCCAGCAACATCCGTGTACGTCGAAATCCTATAGCTATTGTAGGGCCGAGAGGCACACAACAAACTTCAGATACGTCCCTCCCGGCTTGCCCGAGTCGGCGCAATCGAAGATCAGGCTGGGTTGCGTGTCGTCAGTCCAGCAAGGACGTCCGCGAGCTCCGACAAGGACCCGACGACCATTTCCGGGCGAGGCCCCAATGTGTCAAAAACTCCTCCCGACCGATCGACCCAGGCAGCCTGCATTCCCGCAGCCTCCGCCCCGATGTCGTCGAAGGGATTGGATGAAACGAGCCGAACTTCTTCGATCGGACGTCCCAGCCGTTCGGCAGCATGAATGTAGGTCTGTGGTGAAGGCTTGTACATCTGCACTTCGTCAACACTAATGAACCCTTCAAGGTATGCGTTGAGTCCTGCAGCCTCCATCAGCGATTGAAGCATTCGCGGCGTCCCGTTGGAAAAAACGACCATGGTGTGCCCCAAGGCTTTTAGTCGCGCAAGCCCGTCCTCCACATCTGCAAAACGCTCAAGGTCGTTGTACTGAGCGATCAATCCATCCTTCTGGGAAGGACCGAGGTCGACGCCTCCTTCGTCTAGGGCGTAGTCGAGGGACCTTCGGGTCACCCACTCGAAATCCTCGTATCTACCCATCGCGGTCAAGCGAAAAGTAAACTCGAGCTGTTTCTGACGCCATACTTGGGCGATCTTGACAGCGCTCTCATCAGGAACGTAGATTTCAAGCCGCTTCCAAATTCGGATGGGATCGACGAGCGTCCCATACATATCAAAAGCTAGCGCTTCAGGAGAACTCATTGGACTCTCTCTTCCTTGGTGTCGACGGAGACGTCAGAAAGAACATCCCATCAAGAACGAGGATTGCACGCCGCCCACGACGAAGCAGCCACTCACGTTTGCCGAGCACGACGAACACTGGCTCACGCACCGCCAGTGGGAGCCGCGCACGCGCCACCCACTATCGCAAGATGCCCGACGCGCGGATCTTGCCGACGCGCGGCGACGTCGCCTTGGAGCAGGTCACGGCCGACCTGATCGACGACCGGCACTACCGGACGGGGGAGACGACCCCGACCGCCAACGCGCACGCCTACGGCCGCGTGAGAACGATCCTGGGTGACGCCGTGCACCGTCGTCCGATCGACTTCAACCCCTGCCACATTCGCGGCGCTGCCAGCACGAAGCGCGTCAAGCAGATCAGCCCCGCCGCCCTGCGGGAGCTCGAGGCACTGACGAAGGCGATGCCCGAGCGCTACCGGCTCGTGATCCTCCTGGCGTCATGGTGCGGACTGCGCTTCGGGCAGATCACCGAGCTGCGCCGCCACGACTTCAACTTGACGAACGGCGTCGTCAGGATCCGCCGAGCCGTGGTTCGCGTCGACGGGGAGCTCATCATCGGCACGCCGAAGTCGGACGCAGGTACGCGCGACGTTTCGATTGCGCCGCCCCTTCTCCCCGTCGCGAAGGCGCACGTGGGTGACGACATCACCGGGAGCAGGGATGGGTTGCTCTTCCCGACTACTGAGGACCCGACCGAGCACCTGGCGCCTGCCACCCTCTACCAGGTCTTCTACAAGGCACGCGAGGCCGCAGGCCGAGATCCCCGGTTCCACGACCTTCGCCACAC
>JBKJPE010000083.1:0-5179 GCA_046595185.1 Nocardioides sp. | reverse complement strand
GACGAGCAGCGAGAAGTTGGGGATGCCCAGCTTCTTCGCCTGGTAGACCGTCATCGCGTTGGCCGGCGCCGTGGTCTCGAACCCGATGCCGAAGAACACGACCTGGCGATCTGGATTGTCGCGCGCGAGCTTCAGTGCGTCGAGCGGCGAGTAGACGACGCGTACGTCGCCGCCTGCGCTCTTGATCGAGAACAGGTCCAGGCTGGAGCCCGGCACCCGGAGCATGTCGCCGAACGAGCAGAAGATGACGCCCGGCTGCTCGGCGATCGCGAGCGCCTTGTCGATGATCTCGAGCGGCGTCACGCAGACCGGGCAGCCTGGACCGTGGATCATCTCCACACCGTCGGGCAGGAGCTGGTCGATGCCGTGCCGGATGATCGAGTGGGTCTGCCCGCCGCACACCTCCATCATCGCCCAGGGCTGCGTGGTGACGGCGTGGATCTGGTCGACCAGCTTGCCGGCCAGCACCGGGTCGCTGAACTCGTCGAGGTACTTCATCGTGGGTCTCCCGCCTGCTTGGCAGCGAGGGCGAAGCCGTCGCTGAACTCTTCCTCGAGGATGCCGAGCTTCTCGAAGTTGGCCAGCGTGTCCAGCGCCGACTTCTCGTCGAGACGCTGGATCGCGAAGCCGACGTGCACGATGACGTACTCACCGATCTGCGCGTCGGGGACGTAGGCCAGACAGACCTCCTTCTGGAGTCCGCCGAAGTCGACCTGCGCCATGGTCGTGCCGTCCTGATCCTCGACGGACAGGACGCGGCCTGGGACTGCGAGACACATTGCGCTCTCCTTTGCTGTTGGCAGGGTCAACCGAGCGAGCCGACCAGGATCTGTCCTAAGGCGATGCCGCCGTCGTGGGGTGGAAGCGACCGGGGGCGCAGCACCGTGAAGCGGCGCGCCTCCAGCACCTGGGTGGAGCTGTCGAGCAGCAGGGCGTTCTGGAACACCCCGCCGGCCAGGACGACCACGTCGAGACCGGTCTGTCGTCTCTCGCGCTCGGCGAGATCGCCGATCAGGGTCGCGACACCGGCGTGGAACCGCGCCGCGACACCGGCGGCCGGCTCTCCGCGGCGGACGTCGTCGACGACCGCCCTCACGACCGGTGTCGGGTCGGCGAGCACAGGACCGCCGTCGGATGCGGTGACGTCGAACCGGTAGGGCTCCGGGACCGTCACGGAGCGCGCCAAGGACTCGAGCTCGATCGCGGCCTCCGCCTCGTAGTCCACGGTGTGCCGGACCCCGACGAGCGAGGACACGGCGTCGAAGAGGCGGCCCATGCTGGAGGTGGGCACGCACCCCAGGCCGGTCGACAGCTGATGGGCCAGCACTCCTCGTTCGGTCCCGGGACACGCCGCCACGGCCGGGATGTCGTCGGACCACGAGATGCCGGCTGCCCACAGGTGCGCCAGCGCCATCCGGTAGGGGCGCAGCACGCTCGCGTCGCCTCCGGCCAGGGGCACGTAGCCCAGCTGGGCGGCCCGCCGGAAGGACTTGTAACCAGCGACCAGGACCTCACCGCCCCAGATCGCGCCGTCCGTGCCGTAGCCGGTGCCGTCGAACGCCACGCCGATCACGGTGTCGTCGCTGCCGAGACCGTGCTCCCCCATCACCGAGGCCACGTGCGCATGGTGGTGCTGGACGGCGCGGACCTCGCGACCAGCGGCATGCTCGCGCGCCCACCGGCTGGAGCGGTAGCCCGGGTGCGCGTCGACCACGAGAGCCTCGGGCCGTACGCCGGTGAGCTCCTCGAGGTGGGCCTCCGACGCGGTCAACGCGGCCTGGGTGGCGAGGTCGTCCAGGTCGCCTATGTGCTGGCTCACCCACGCGTAGCGACCCGAGGCGAGCGCGCAGGTGTTCTTGAGGTCCGCCCCGACGGCCAGGACCGGGTCGACCTCGAAGGGCAGAGCGACCGGCAGGGGCGCGTGGCCGCGCGACCGCCGCAGGGGCAGCTCGGCGCCGGTGACGAAGCGGGCGACCGAGTCGTCGCACGGCACGTGGATGGGTCGGTCGTGCCGCAACCAGGCATCGGCGATCGGGGCCAGCCGCTCGCAGGCCGCCTCGTCGTCGGTGACGATCGGCTCGCCAGAGAGGTTGCCGGAGGTCATCACGAGCGCGTCGGTGCCGGGCGCCTCGAGCAGCAGCACGTGCAGCGGGGTGTAGGGCACCATCAGTCCGAGGTCCGGGTGGCCCGGTGCCACCGAGGGGGCGAGCCGGTCCGTGCCGGCACGGGGCAGCAGCACGATCGGCTTGCGGTGGCCGGTGAGCAGCCGTCGCTCGGCCCCGTCCATGGTCACGAGCTCGTGAGCCACCTGGGCGTCGCGCATCATCACCGCGAACGGCTTGTCGCCGCGCCGCTTGCGGCGGCGCAGCTCGGCGACAGCCGTCTCGTTGCGGGCGTCGCAGGCCAGGTGGTAGCCGCCCAGCCCCTTCACCGCGACGATCAGGCCACCGGCGAGCAGGTCACGCGCACGGCTCAAGGCGTCCTCACGCACCGCCGGCGGCCCGTCGCCGACGAGCTCGAGGGTCGGGCCGCAGTCGTGGCACGCGATCGGCTGGGCGTGGAACCGGCGGTCTGCCGGGTCGTCGTACTCACGGCGGCAGGCCTCGCACATGGCGAACCCGGCCATGGTGGTCGCAGCCCGGTCGTAGGGCAGGCGAGTGATGATCGTGAAGCGCGGGCCGCAGTTCGTGCAGGTGATGAAGGGGTGCCGGTAGCGGCGGTCGAGGGGGTCGGCGAGCTCACGCAGGCAGTCGTCACACGTCGCGACATCGGGTGACGCCAGCGTGCGTCCCTCACCGCTCACGGAGGCCTCGATGGTGAAGCTGGTGCCGCCGCGCACGGGCTGCCGCGACTCGGCGAGCTCGTCGACGTCGGCCAGCGGCGGTGCTGCGTGGGCCAGACGGCGACCCAGCTCTGCCACCGCCGGCGGGGCACCCTCCACCTCGATCACCACCCCGGACGGCGTGTTGGCGACGCTCCCGGTGAGGCCCAGCTCGTGCGCGGTCACGTAGACGAACGGGCGGAAACCGACCCCCTGCACCAGACCGGAGACCTCGAACCTGCTGCGGACGCGCTGCTCAGCCATCGCGCTCACGACCCATCAGCTCGAGGCCGGTCATCGCCTTCTCGGCCGCCGCCTCGTCCACGCGTTCGACGACGAAGCCCATGTGGATCAGTACCCACTCGCCCGGTTCGACCGCCATGTCCTCGAGCATCCCGAGGTTGACCGGCCGCTCGGCGCCGAGCACGTCGACGAGGGCGAGCATCCCGGCGTTGCCCTCCAGGACTCGCACGACCCGGCCGGGGATCCCGAGGCACATCAGCCGACTCCGTCCAGTGCGGGCACGCGTTCGCACAGGACGGCGAGGACAGTCGCCATGGCCTGCGGCACAGCCGCCTCGACCTCGTCGGAGAGCCCGATCCCGTCGCCGAGGTCGGCCGGGCGGCACCCCACGACGTAGGTCGGCGGAAGGCTGCCGCCCAGGTCGGAGAGGCTGGCCAGGACGGCGACCGGGGCCATGCCGTGCGGGTCGAAGGCGCCGGCACCGAGGTCGCCCTCGCCGACCTCGAGCACGTCGAGCGTGCCCGGGTCGCCGTCACCGGGCAGGGCGTCGACGATCACGAGCGCGTCGTAGCCCTCGAGGAGGTCGTAGGCCAGGTGCATGCCGCGGATGCCGTAGTCGACCGCGCGCACCTCCTCGGGCAGGGTTCCGGACGCGGCGAGCCGGCGGACGACCTCAGGACCGAACCCGTCGTCGCCGCAGAAGAGGTTGCCGATCCCGGCCACCAGCACTCGCATCGTCAGGACTTGTCGGGCTGGTCGTAGGCGTGCGAGGCGTGCGAGGCGTGCTGGCCGCGTCCGGTCAGGGCGGGGTCGTCGACCTCTGCGGACCCCTGGCGACCGTCGTAGGGCGGGACGGTCTTGCCCGTGGTGTCGGGATCGTCGGGGTTCGCGATCGTGGTCATCCGGTGCTCCTCTCCTCGTGCAGCTATCCGCCACCGGACGGCAGGTCCGGCGACTCGGGGTGCTGGGACCCTTGGGGATCGATGCCCGTGTCCTCGTCCTCGTCTGCGGTCCCGGCGGGGCGGTCGACCGGGCCTGCGCCGGGCCCCTCGGATCCGGTGTCGCGGGAGCCCTCGGGACCGCGGTCCTCCTGTGGCTCCTCGGCGAGCTGCTCACCTGGCTTGTCACTCATGCTGACCTCCTCGTGTCGGTCGTCTCGGCGGACGCGTCACATCCGGCGGATCCTGAGGTATCTCTTGATGTCGGGGATCGAACGGACCCCGACGAACGCTGCGACCGCAGCGATGCCAGCGCCGACGGCCGTGGTCAGCAGTCCAACGGTTCTCATGGGTGACTCTCCTCTCGTGCCTGGTCCAGTGGTTCGAGCTCGTCCGGGGCGAAGTAGAAGAAGCGCCCGGCCTCCTCGTGCAGGTCGGCCGCCGGGTCGTCGACCAGCACCAGCGCGACGTGCGTGCTGCCGTCCACGTCGGACAGCACGGCGGTGACCCGGGCGACCTGGTCAGCGAAGAACAGGTCCTGGGCGTCGGCGCGCCGCGACGGGTGCACCCGTACGAGGCTGCCGCGCGCCACGCTCACGCCGTCGATGGCGACGCTGTCGGTGTCGGGCCGCACGCTCTCGTCCGCCGCCGGGTCCCACCACGGGACGTCGCCGGTGCCGAACACCGGGCCCACCTCCGGTGTCTCGACCCGGTGCGCGTCGCGCAGCACGCCGTGCAGGTCGCGCAGCGTCTCGGGAGCCATCTGGTCGCAACGGTCGATGATGACCGCGGCGCGCGGGTCGGTGGCCCGGGCCTCGGCCTTCTCGGCCTCGGTCAACGTCATCACGCGCAGGCTCAGGATCTCGTCGATCTCGGTCGAGTCGAACAGGGCGCCGGCACTCTCCTCAGCGATCTCGGGGTGGTCGTAGAGGATGATCGGCGAGCCCATCACGACGTCGCTCGACCCGACGGGCCCCACCAGCACCGGGAAGCAGCGCCGCTGCGTGCACCGCCCGGCGGGGTCGGCCGCGGCTTCGGGGGGTTCCAGCAGCGAGACGAAGTCGACCCCGTCGGCGACGAGCAGCACGTGGGTGCCGATCATGGAGGACCGGATGGCGTCGTCCTTGCCGTGCACCTCGTCGGGGTGGGTGTTGGTCACTGCGACCGTGAGCCGGGT
>JBKJPE010000162.1:0-42864 GCA_046595185.1 Nocardioides sp. | reverse complement strand
TCGATGCCGCTGGTCGTGCCGCCGATCCAGCAGGAGGCGCGGGCGCGGCGGGAATGATCGGCGCCCGGTCCCGGTGGACTCAGCCCCGTGACACCCTCTGCCGCACCCCCGGCGGGAGCGGGAAGAACATCGGGACGCGGGCGGCGTAGTCGTCCCAGCCCTCCCGCTGGCTCATCTTCTTCTCCAGCAGCACGGCGCCGGTGACGTTGCGGATGAAGAACGTCATCGCCACCGGGGCGACCGCGGTGGCCACGCCGACGCCCCAGCCGGACGCCAGGCCGGCGGCCAGCCACAGCCCCCACCACACCGTGGCGTCGCCGAAGTAGTTCGGATGCCGGGTCCAGCCCCACAGCCCGCGGTCCATCACCGTCGGGCGGGTCTCCTTCGGCTCCGCCTTGTACGCCGCCAGCTGGCGGTCGCCGACGGTCTCGAAGGTCAGGCCCACGGCCCACACCAGGGCACCCACGACCAGCACCGGCCCCAGGTCGAGGTCGGTCACGGCGCCGACCATCACCGGCAGCGAGACCACCCACATCGCCAAGCCCTGGACCACGAAGACCCGCTTGACCGCGGTGGCGAGGCCGACCTCGGCCAGTGACCCGCCGAGCATCTCGGCGTAGCGCGGGTCCTCCTCCCCGGCGTGCTCGCCGTTGAAGCGGGTACGCACGTGCCAGGCCAGCCGGCCGCCCCAGACGGCGACGAGCGCGAAGACGGACCAGCGCTGGAACGTCGCGCCACCGCCGTCGGGCCCGAGGACCTGGCCGACGACGGCGGAGACGAGCGCGACGACGACGAAGCCGGAGCCCCACGCCACGTCGACGACGGCGACGACACCGAGCTGCCGGCCGCGGAGCGCGGTCAGGGCCATCACCACCACCACCGTCGCGGCGCCGAGCGCGAGGACGGCGGCGGTCAGCGGGAGGGTGTCCACACCGAGAACGTAGCCGGGTCGGTCACCAGGACCGTTCGCCAGGCAGCGTGTGGGGGGCGCCGGGGCGGACCATGAGGATCTGGTCGACACCCATCCGTCCGTCGCGGAACGCCATCGAGCCGCCCACGAGGTAGAGCCGCCAGACGCGGACGACCTCCGCGCCGACGAGCTCGGTCAGCCGCTCGACGTTGGCCTCGAACCGCTCGATCCAGCCGGCCACGGTCAGCACGTAGTGCTCGCGCAGCGCGTGCACGTCGCGCACCTCGAGCCCGCCCTCCTCGAGCAGGGCCACGGTCTCCCCGACCGGGCGCATGTACATGTCGGGGGCGATGAAGGACTCGATGAACGGCCCACCCCCGGGCCACCGGCCGGTGCGCGACATCTGCTGGACCAGCACCCGCCCGCCCGGGCGGACCGCCCGGCACAGCACCGAGGCGTACGTCGGGTAGTTGTCCTGCCCGACGTGCTCGCCCATCTCCAGCGAGCCGACCGCGTCGTAGAGCTCGCGCGGGGCCGGGACGGCGTCGCGGTAGTCCTGCAGCCGGATCTCGACCCGGTCGCCGAGACCGCGCTCAGCGATCCGGGCATCGATGAACCTCTTCTGCTCCGTAGCGATGGTGACCCCGGTGACCTGCGCGCCGAAGTGCTCGGCGGCGTGCAGCGAGAGGGAGCCCCAGCCGCAGCCGACGTCGAGCATCCGCATCCCCGGCTCGAGGCCGAGCTTGCGGCAGACCAGGTCGAGCTTGGCGCGCTGCGCCTCCTCCAGGCTGACGTCCGCCTTGACGTGGTAGCCGCTCGAGTAGGCCATCTGCGGGTCGAGGATCAGGGAGTAGAACTCGTTGGACAGGTCGTAGTGGTGGCTGATCGCGCGGCGGTCCCGCAGCTTGCTGTGCAGCCGGCCCTTGACCTGTGCCTGGGAGGCCGGGGGTCCGGGCGGGAGCCCGATCAGGCCGAGCGCCCTGAGCTCCCTCACCGCGGTCAGCAGCGCGCCGGGGGTGATCCTCGCACCGGTCAGCCGCCGCTCGCGGGCGACCTCGAAGGAGTACGTCAACGCCCTGTCGAGGTCCCAGCCGTCCTGCGCGGGCACGTCGAGCTCGCCGGTGACGTAGGCCTGCGCGGCCCCCAGCTCACCGGGGTGGCGGAGCAGGCGGCGTACGGCGGTCGGCGAGCGGAGCTCGACGAGGGGACCGGTCGCGTCGCCGGCCTCCGAGCCGTCCCAGGCCCGGAGCCGGACCGGCAGGGTGCCGCCCAGGAAGGGCTCGACGACGGCGGCGAGGCGCTCGGCGAGGTTCACCGGTGCTGCTCCTTGGTCCAGACGAGCTGGTTGACGTCGAGGTAGTCCGAGGCGAAGCCCGCGCGGGAGTACTCGAGGTAGAAGTGCCACATCCGCAGGAAGGTCTCGTCGAAGCCCAGCGCCAGGACCTCCTCGCGCCGCTGCGCGAAGGTCTCGTCCCACAGCCGCAGCGTCTGCGCGTAGTGGCGGCCCATCGAGAGCCGGTCGCCGAGCCGCAGCGAGGTGTGCTCGCGGCTCAGCTCGTCGAGGACGCGCACCGAGGGCAGGAAGCCACCGGGGAAGATATACTTGTTGACCCAGGTGTAGGTGTTCCGGGTGGCCAGCATCCGGTCGTGCGGCATCGTGATCGCCTGGATGCCGGCACGGCCGCCCGGGACCAGCGAGCGGTCGATGGTCTCCAGGTAGGTGCGCCAGTACTGCCAGCCGACCGCCTCGATCATCTCCACCGAGAGCACGACGTCGTACGTCCCGCGCACGGCCCGGTAGTCGACCAGCTGCACGTCGACCCGGTCGCTGAACCCGGCGTCCGCGACCCGCTGTCGGGCCAGCTTCTGCTGCTCGCTGGAGAGCGTGATCGTGGTGACGTGGGCGCCGCGGCGCGCCGCACGGATGGCCAGCTCGCCCCATCCGGAGCCGATCTCGAGCACCCGGGTGCCTTCGCCGACACCGGTCACGTCGAGCAGCCGCTCGAGCTTGCGGTCCTGGGCCGGCTCGAGGTCGGCCAGGTCGGGCCCGCCGTCCTCGCCGGCCCGCGGGGCCAGCGCGCGACGGTGCGGCCCCACGGCGTCGATGGCCGAGGCGTGCGCGGTCTCGAAGAGGCCGCTGGAGTAGCTCAGGGTCGGGTCGAGGAACAGCTCGAACATGTCGTTGGACAGGTCGTAGTGGTGCGCGATGTTGCCGCGAGTCTGGTCCTCGGTGTTGCGGTGGAACGCCGGCGGCCGCGCGACGTAGAGCGCGCGCAGCTTCTGCAGCGGACGCGGCACCAGGTCGGCCATCTCGGCGGCCAGCACGGCCAGGAACCCGCCGAGGTCCTCGGCCTCCCAGGCGCCGGTCAGGTAGGCCTCGCCGAAGCCGATCAGCCCGTCGGAGCCGACCCGGGCGAAGAACTCCTCGGGTCGGTGCACGACGGCCACCGGGCCGCCGCGTCCCAGGCGCTGCGCGGGACGGGTCGCGGTCGCGGCGACCTCGACGGTGAGGTCGAGGCGGTGCAGTGCGGCGGAGAAGATCCGGCGCGCCAGGCGGGAGGCGACGCGGGCCCGCGGGCCGGTCGGCACGACGTCGAGACCGGGCCACCGGCCGGGGCCCCGGTCGGGCCCCGGGAGGTCCGGGCCGGCCAGGTCGGCGGTGCGAGGGTCGGAGGACCGTCGGTCGGGGGCGAGGGTCATCGGACACCTTCCTGGTGGTGCGCGGGGCGCGGTCGGATCGGGAGGCGGCGCAGCCACAGCCAGATCCCGTGGGCGTGGATCAGCATCGTTCCGCGCAGGGCGGCCGGCGCGGCCCCGAGGGCGGCGCGGCGGTCGTCGCCGGTCACCCGTCGGCCGTCGAGGGAGGCGCTGAAGCGCGCCCCGTCGTCGGAGTTCAAGGTGACCGAGACGTGCAGCCGCTCGTCGGGCACGGGGACCGCGAGGTCGTACCACCCGTCGGTGCCGTGGAACGGGGAGACGTACATGGCCTTGGCGGTGCGTGCGCGGCCCTGCTCGTCGGGGTGGACGACGTAGGCGTGCCGGTCGCCGTAGGTGTTGTGCACCTCGACCACCGTCGCGACGGGGTCCCCGGCGGCGTCGAAGCACCAGAAGACCGAGATCGGGTTGAAGACGTAGCCCAGAGCCCGGGCGTTCGCGGTCATCAGCACCTGGCCGCCGCGCAGGCCGCCCTCGGGCCCAGCGCCCTCACCGACCAGGAACGCCTCGAGGTTCTCCCGGATGGTGCGCTCGGGGTCGCCGAGGTGGTCCCGGGCCTCGAAGCGACCCAGGACACCGTGGTCGGGCAGGTCGTCGAGGTCGACCAGCCAGGTCCGGGTGCGGTGGGTGAAGGCCCGGTCCCACGGACGCCGACGCGTGTGGCGCACCGTGGCCTCGAAGACGCCGGTCAGCGCCCGGCGCTCGCGGGCCGCGGCGGCGCCGGAGGCCGACGCCGCCGTCGGCCAGGTCAGGCCGACCCGCTCGGCGGCGGCCAGGCCGGAGCGCGCGCCGTCCTCGTGGAAGCCCCAGCCGTGGTACGCCCCGGCGAAGGCGACCCGGTCGTCGGACACCTCGGGCAGGCGGGCCTGCGCCGCGACCGACGCGGGGTTGTAGAGCGGGTGCTCGTACTCGCGCCGGGCGATCACCGTGGCCGGGTCGACGACGTGCTCGCCGCCGAGGGTGACCAGGTAGTGGGTGTCGGTGGGCAGGCGCTGGAGGCGGGTCAGGTCGTAGGTGACCATCACCTCGCCCGGGCGGGCGGCGGCGTCGAGCGGGCGGCGGAAGTTCCACGAGGCCCGGGCGTCGGTCGCGACCGGCAGCAGGGAGGTGTCGGTGTGCAGCAGGGCGGTGTTGGCGGAGTACGGCATCGCGGCCAGCAGCTCGCGCTGCGCCGCGGTCGGCTCGGCCAGCACCGCCAGGGCGTGGCCGGGGTGGGTGGCGACGACGACCGCGTCGTAGGTGCGGACGTCGCCGTTGCCGTCGGTGACCTCGACCCCGTCGGCGACCTCCAGCACGGAGGTGACCTTGGTGCCGGTCCGGACGTGCTGGACGGAGGCGGCGACCTTCTCGACGTACGCGTGCGAGCCGCCGGTGACCGTGCGCCACTGGGGGCTGCCGAAGACGGCGAGCATCCCGTGGTGCTCCAGGAAGGTGAACAGGTAGCGGGCGGGGTAGTCGAGCGCGACCTCGGGGTCGCACGACCACACCGCGGCCACCAGCGGCTCCATGAAGTGCCGCACGAAGTAGGCGCTGAAGCGGCCCTCGCGCAGGAACGCGCGCAGCGTCACGTCGCCGACCACGGACGGCTCGGCGGGGGTGCGTGCCCGGGACACGACGGCCTTCGCGCGGCGGTGGAACCGTGGGATCTCCGCGAGCATCGCCAGGTAGCGCGGCCGCGACAGGTTGTCGCGGGTGGGGAACAGGCCCCGTCGACCCAGGGCCCCGGCCCACTCGAGACCGGTCTGGTCGTCGCGGATGGACATCGACATCTCGGAGGGCTGGGTGGCCACACCGAGCTCGGCGAACATCCGTAGCAGCACCGGGTAGGTGCGCGGGTTGTGCACGATGAACCCGGTGTCGATGCCGAGCACCTGCTCGGAGCCGTCGGGGCGGCGGTCGACGACCTGGTGGGTGTCGGCGTGGCCACCGAGGCGGTCGTCGGCCTCGTAGAGGGTGACCTCGGCAGTGCGGGAGGCGACGTACGCCGCGGTCAGGCCGGCGACCCCGGACCCCACCACGGCCACCGACCGGGGGGCGACCCGGGTGGGGCGCGCGTCCATCAGGCGGTCTCGAGCGGGAAGTAGGCGACCGGCTGCGTCGTCGGGCGCGGCGACCCGCCGGCCGGCTCCACGGTGACCCCGATGGCCTCGGCCTCGGACGCGTCGCCCTCGAGCAGCAACGTGCTGTCGTTGGCGGTCATCAGCCCGGCGGGCTCCATGGCGCCGCCGACCCGCAACCAGAGCTGGTAGACCTCGGAGCGTGGCAGCATCGGCATGTTCTGGGTGATGATCACCGCCTGCCCGAGCTCTCGGGAGCGCACCACGGTGGCCGTGGCGGAGCCGCCGACCCTGCCGAGGTCGCTGGCGTGGGTCTCGGCGTCGTCGGCCTCCAGCACGGCCGCGGTCGGGTCCGGGAGTGCGCTCTGCACGGTCGGCTCGTCGGCCCACGGCTGCGTGACGGCCGCGCCGATCCCCATGGTGGCGACCACGGCGGCGGCCGCGGCGGCCAGCAGCACGGGACGCCGGCGGCGGCTGCGGTGGGCAGCCAGGTCGGCGACGACGGTGCGCGGCGGGAGGGGCCGGACGTGGGCGATGTCGGCGAGCACCCGGGCGCGGAGCTCGGTGGACGGCGACAACGGCGTGGTGGCGGCCAGCTCGGCGCCGGCCTGCTGGAGGCTCGAGACCTCGGCGCGGCACTCGTCGCAGCGGTCGAGGTGCCGCTCGAACTGTGCGCGCTCGTCGTCGTCGAGAGCATCGATCGCGTAGGCGCCGGACAGCGCGTGCACGTCAGTCATGCTCTTGCTCCTTCTCCAGGGGTCTGTCCCACCCCGAGCGCGTCCCGCAGCCGGATGAGGCCGTCGCGGATGCGGGTCTTGGCGGTCCCGATCGGTAGACCCAGCATGGTGGCCACCTCGGTGTGGGTGTAGCCACCGAAGTAGGCCAGCTCGAGGGCCTCGCGCTGGATCGGGGTCAGCGTGCGTAGCGCCCCCCGGACCCGGCGCGCCTCGAACGAGGCGTGCGCCTCGTCGGCGGTGGAGTCGTGGGGGACTGTGTGGTTGTGGTGGTGGTAGCCCTCGTCACGGCGACTGGACGCCTCCGCGGAGCGGACCCGGTCCACCGCCCGGCGGTGGACGATGGTGAGCAGCCACGAGATGGCGCTGCCCCGGACGGGGTCGAACCGGTTGGCGGTGCGCCAGACCTCGAGGTAGCCCTCCTGGACGACCTCCTCGGACTGCGCCGGGTTGCGCACCACCCTCACCGCGAGCCCGTAGGCCCGGGCGGAGGTGGCGTCGTAGAAGTCGGCGAAGGCCAGGTCGTCGCCCCTGGCGGCCTGCCGGAGCAGGACGTCGAGGCGGGCGGTGGCCGGAGCCTTGGACTCGTCCGGGATGGAGCCGGACGACGGCACCTCCTGGTCGGAGGTGCCGCCGTCCACGGGCTCGAAGGTGCTCACCCGTCCATCTTGTCGTGTCCTAGGCGTTGGTGGGCCTAGATCAGGCCGTCGGCATCAACAGGGTGTCGATGACGTACACCGTGGCGTTGGCGGTGGGGATGTTGCCGCAGAGCACGGTGGCGGGGCCGCCGGCGTTCTCGACGGTCACACCCTCCTCGGCGTTGCCCTTGATCTTCAGGGTGTCGTTGTTGAGGGTGTCCTGGGTGCCGGCGATCTCGTCCGGGCCGAGCTGCTCACCGATGACGTGGTGGGTCAGGATCTGCGTGAGGAGCGCCTTGTCCGCGAGGACGGCCTTCAGGTCGGCCGGCGGGACGGCGGCGAACGCGTCGTCGGTCGGGGCGAAGACGGTCAGCGCCTCGGCGTCGTTCAGGGTGCCGACGAGGTCGGCCTCGGTCGCCGCGGTCACCAGGGTGCCGAGCAGCGGGTTGTTGCTGGCGGCGGTGCCGACCGGGTCCTGGACCATGCCGTCGAACGAGCCGGGGCCCGAGGTCGGGACGGCGCTGCAGGCCTCGCCGAAGGTGTCGGCAGCGGCGCCACCGGCGGCGGCGGACTCCGACTCGGTGGGCTCCTCGGAGGGGGCCTCCGGGGCGGAGGGGGCGGGGGCGGTGTCCTCGGCCTCGGTGTCGGTGGCGCCGCCACCGCAGGCGGCGAGGGTGATCGAGGCGGCGATGGCGGAGGCCGCGAGGCCGGCGTTGCGGCGGATGTTCGTCTTCATGGGGTGTGGCCTTTCCTACGGGGGGTTTCGCTGATGTCGGGTGTGGTTCGGTGCGGGGGGGTGGGACGGATTGGTCGGATCTGGGGTGGGACGGGGCTTTTTTCTGCCGCCCGGGGGTTCGGGACCGAGGTCCTAGCCGCTGACGGAGATCTGCAGGAGGTGGATGCCGCTGGAGCCCGACGGGAAGGGCTGCGCCTCCTTGGTGGACTGCAGCTCACCGTTGCCGTCGGTGACCCGGGCCGCGACGGAGTGCAGGCCCGACGTCGCGTCCCAGCGGTAGAACCACTGGCGCCAGTAGTCGTTGTCGACGTCCGGGCCGAGCTCGGCCTCCTGCCACTCGCCGTCGTCGACCGAGACCTCGACCTTGGCCACGCCGCCCTGGGTCTGCGCCCAGGCGACGCCGCCGACGATCACCTCGCCGGGCGCGACCTCCTCCGGGAGCCCCTGGGGCGTGTCGATCCGCGCGGAGATCTTGATCGGGGCGTCGGTCGCCCAGTCGCGCTCGGTCCAGTAGGAGTCCTGCTCGGCGTAGGTGGTCAGCGTGATGCGCTCGATCCACTTCGTGGCGCTGATGAAGCCGTACAGGCCGGGGATGACCATCCGGGCGGGGAATCCGTGCTCGCGCGGGAGGGGCTCGCCGTTCATCCCGATCGCCAGCATCGCGTCGCGGCCGTCGGTGGCCAGCGCGAACGGGGTCGAGATCGTCATCCCGTCGACGTCGGTGGAGAAGATCTGGTCGGCCTTGGTGTTCTCGATGCCGGCCATCTCGAGCAGGGCCATCAGCGGTACGCCGAGCCAGCGGGCACCGCCCACGAACTCACCGCCGACGCTGTTGGAGACGCAGGTCAGGGTGATGTCGCGCTCGATGAGCTCCATGGCGGCGATGTCGTCGAAGGTCAGCACGACCTCCTGGTCCACGTCGCCGTCGATGGTCAGCGTCCAGTCCTCGACGTCGACGATCGGGACGTCGAGGCGCGTGTCCACGCGGTAGAAGTCCTCGTTGGGGACCTGCAGCGGGCTGATCCCGGAGTAGGTCTCCTCCAGGCCGGCCGGCAGGGCCGGCAGCGGCTGGGCGGCGGCGGGCAGGGTGACGTCGGCGGGGGCCGAGCGCAGCCGGCCGACGAGGCGACCGGCGCCGGCGAGCGCGGCGGCCAGGACGACCATCGACCCGGCGCCGATCAGCACGCCGCGGCGGCCGACGCCGGAGGTGGTGCCGTCGGCCCCTGCGTCGTCGGTCGAGGCCGGTCGGGAGCGCCGGGCCAGGCGGTCGAGCAGGGCCAGCGCGGCCACGCCGACGACGGCGGTGGCCAGGGCGGGCACCACGTCGAGGGCGCCGGCGCCGGCGTTGGTCAGGGCTGCCGCCGCGGCGATCGCCACGAGCACGACCAGCAGGGCCGCGCCGACGACGAAGCGGTTGCGGGCCAGGATGCCGGCGAGGCCGGCCAGGAGCAGCACGCCCACGATCACCGACCCGATCAGGATCGCCTTGTCGGCGGTGCCGAAGGTGCGGATCGCCCACTGGGCGAGGGGGACCGGGGTGCGGTCGATGACGGCGGAGCCGACGGCGAGCACGGGGGAGGAGGCGGGGGACGTGAAGGCAGCCACGAGGTGGCCGGCACCCATCCCGACGAGGGTGGCCAGGACGCCGAAGGCGGCGTAGGCGGAGCGGGATCTCATACGTGGTGTTCGGAGCGGAGGCCGTCGCGGATGGGCGCACGGCACCCGGGGTGCGGGCGTGGGTCACCGCGGGAGCGGCCCTATGATAGGTGACCGCGAGGGCGGCCCCACGGAGCCGCTCGCGGTCGTCCGGCCCGCGTTCTTGGGGGGGAGCATCGGTGTCCGAGGAGCTGGTGGAGCGCGAGGTCGCTCACGAGCAGGGCGTCGTCGACACGGTGTACCTGCGTCTCGAGCAGGCCGGGGTGGCCGCCCAGCGGCTGGCCCGTGAGGGTCACCAGCGTGGCCGGATGGGCCACGAGGGCGGGCTGGTCGAGCGCGACGCCATGGTCTTCCAGGCGGCGCGGCGCCTCGCCCAGCTCGACGCGGCCCGCGAGGGCCTGGTGTTCGGGCGCCTGGACCTGGACCCGGCCACGGACCCCGAGCCCCGCTACATCGGCCGGCTGGGCCTGCGTGACGCCGACCGCGAGTCGCTCCTGATCGATTGGCGCGCGCCCGCGGCGGCGGTGTTTTACCAGGCCACGGCGGCCACGCCGTCCGGCGTGGTGCGCCGTCGGGTGCTGCGCTCGGCCGGGCGCACCGTCGTCGGTGTCGAGGACGAGCTGCTCGACACCGAGACCGCCGCCCGCCTCGAGGCCGAGGGCGTGGAGCTGCCGGTCGTGGGCGAGGGCGCCCTGATGGCGCAGCTGTCCCGCGCCCGCGACCGCACCATGCACTCCATCGTGGCCACGATCCAGGCCGAGCAGGACGAGGCCATCCGCGCTCCCAGCCGCGGCGTGGTGACGATCTCCGGCGGCCCGGGCACCGGCAAGACCGTCGTCGCGCTGCACCGCGCGGCGTACCTGCTCTACTCCGACCGCCGACGCTACGAGACCGGCGGCGTGCTGGTGATCGGGCCCAGCGGCGTCTTCATGCGCTACATCGAGCGGGTGCTGCCCAGCCTCGGCGAGACCGCGGTGGCGCTGCGCTCGCTGGGCGAGGTCGTCGAGGGCGTGGTGGCCACGCGCCACGACCAGCCGGCGGTGGCCGACGTGAAGGGGTCCGCGCGGATGGCCGAGGTGCTGCGCCGCACCGCCCGCGAGCCCGTACCCGGCGCGCCGGCGTCCTTCCGCACGTTCTGGCGCGACGACGTGCTCGAGCTCGGGGCCCAGCAGCTGACCCGCGTGCGCCGCCAGCTGATGGGCCAGGGTTGGCGCAACCGCCAGGTCAACCGGGTCGCGCCGGCCCTGCTCGACGCGTTGTGGCGCCAGGTGCGCAGCGAGCGTGGTCGCGAGCGGGGCCGCGAGGCCTTCGACGACGACCTGCTCTCGCTGCCGGCCTTCGTCGACTTCGCCGTCGGCTGGTGGCCGCCGCTGCACGCCGTCGACGTGCTCGGCTGGCTACGTGATCCCGAGCTGCTCGCCCGGACCGGGCGCGGGCTGCTCGAGGACGACGAGCAGCGGCTCCTCACCAAGTCGTGGGCCGACCTTCCCGTCCCGACCGTGGCGAGCGCCGCCAAGGGCGCGCTCTCGGTCCAGGACGTGGCCCTGCTCGACGAGCTGCGCTACGTCCTCGGCGACGTGCCGGCGCTGGCCGCCGACCGCGACGACCCGCTGCGCGCGGTCGACGAGGCGCTCGAAGGACGGGTCGACCTGCAGGAGCTGACCACCGCCGCCGACCGGGAGTACGCCCCCTCGGGGCGCGCCTGGACCGCGCCCACGGCCAGCATCGAGGACGACGGGTACGCCCACGTCCTCGTCGACGAGGCGCAGGACCTGACGCCGATGCAGTGGCGGATGGTCGGCCGGCGCGGGCGTACGGCCTCCTGGACGATCGTCGGCGACCCCGCCCAGTCGTCGTGGCCGGTGCCGGCGGAGGCCGACGAGCAGCGCCGCGCCGCGTTGGAGCGCAAGGCCGTGCACGCCTTCCACCTCTCGACCAACTACCGCAACTCGGCCGAGATCTACTCCTACGCGGCGGCCTACGCCCAGCGGGTCGGCCTCGACGCCGACCTGCCGACGGCCGTGCGCTCGACCGGGACCGGACCACGCGAGGTGGCGGCGGGAGACGACGAGGTGGAGGCCGTGGTGCGTCGCGAGGTGCTCGCGCTGGCCGGACAGGTGACGGGCACGGTCGGCATCGTCGTCCCGGTCGCCCGGCGCTCCGAGGTCAACGCCTGGCTGGCCTCGTGGGACGAGCTCGCCGCCGACGCCCGCGGCGCGCGCGCCGCCGTCGACTCCGCGGTCGCGCCGTCGGGCGAGGACCGGGTGGTCGTGCTGACCGGGCTGGACACCAAGGGCCTGGAGTTCGACGGCATCGTGGTGCTCCGCCCGCAGGAGATCGAGGACGAGTCCGTCACCGGCCGGGCGACGCTGTACGTCGTGCTGACCCGGGCGACCCAGCTCTTGACGACGGTGGGCTGACGCTCTGGTCCGCGGTGCTCCGGGCATGCTGTCGATCCGGCGCAATTGTCGACCTGTGACGCGTTACTCGCGGGTAACCCGGTCGGAACCCGACAATTGCGCCCGATCGACCGACCCGCGCCCCCGGAGTGCGAGCAGCAGCAGCAGGGCGAGAATCACGGCGGAGGCGACCGAGGCGCCGACGACCCCGTCGGCGTAGCCGTCCGCCGACGGGTCGGCGCCTCGCAGGGCGGTGGCCAGGCTGCCGAGCAGGGCGACCCCGAGGGCGATGCCGAGCTCGGCGGCGGTCTCGGAGATGCCCGACGCGCTGCCGGCCCGCTCCGGTGGGGCGGCACCGACCATCGCGTCGGTGCACAGGGCGGTGACCAGGCTGATCGAGAACGCGACCAGGGCGAAGCCGACGACCAGCGGCCCGACGTCCCCGCCGCGGGCCGTGGCGGCGACCAGGACGAAGCCGACCAGGCCGACCGCCAGCCCACCGGCGACCGCGGTGGTCGGCTGCACCCGGCGCACCGACCACGGCGCCGCGACCGATCCGGCCAGCCCGAGCCCGGCAGCCGGCAGCGTGGCCAGCCCGGCGGCCAGCACGCCCAGTCCGTACCCGTTCTGGAACAGCTGCAGCAGGAGGTACTGCAGGCCCGCGAAGCAGAACAGGGCGCCGAGGTGGGTCACCACCGCCCGGGCGAAGGCCGGCTCCGCGATCATGCCCACGTCGAGCACCGGGGTGCGCAGCGAGCGCTGGCGGCGGACCAGGGCCACCCCGAGGGCGACCCCGACCACGGCGGCGGCGCCCGCGACGAGGGAGGGGCCCGACGCCGCGGCCTCCTTGACCCCCCACACCACGGGCAGGACAGCCCCGAGAGAGAGGACCACGCTGGCGGGGTCGACGGGGTCCGGGTCGACCGCCGTGTGCTCGGGCAGGAGGAACGGGCCGACGAGGACCAGGAGCACCATCACCGGCACGCCCATCAGGAAGACCGAGCCCCACCAGAACGACTCGAGGAGGACGCCGCCCACCAGGGGACCGATCGCGCTGCCGACGCCGAGGCTGCCCATCCAGACCGCGATCGCGGTCGTCCGCTCCCGGGGGTCCTCGAACATCGTGCGGATCAGGGAGAGTGTCGAGGGCATCAGGGTCGCCCCGGCCAGCCCGAGCAGTGCGCGGGCCGCGATCAGCAGCTCCGCGGTCGGGGCGAACGCCGCGAGCACCGAGACCAGGCCGAAGACCGCCGCGCCGACGAGCAGCAGCCGGCGCCGGCCGGTGCGGTCGCCGAGGGTCCCCATCGTGAGCAGGAAGCCGGCGATCAGGAAGCCGTAGACGTCGACGATCCACAGCAGCTGCGTGGGCGAGGGGTCCAGGTCGCGGGCCAGGACCGGCGCCGCGAGGTAGAGCACCGTGAAGTCGACGGCGATGATGATCGTGGGCAGTGCCAGGACCGCCAGCCCGAGCCACTCCGTACGCCCGGCCCGCCGCGGTGTCCCGACCTCGTCGCTCATCTCGGGGCCGATCATCGCACCGGACGCCGCGCCGGCTCGTACTCGCTCCGCCACGACCAGTCGACGGCCCACGGTCGAACGGGCGCAATTGCGGAGTCCCGACGTGTTACCTGCGGGTACTGCAGCAGGAACCGCGCAATTGCGCCGGATCGACAGCCCGCCCGGCCGGAGCCCCGCCCGTCGCTCAGCCCTAGGCTGAGGCCATGCCTGACATGACCGACGCCCGTGCCGCGATCCAGGCGCTGCAGGGGCATGAGGCGTGGGCGATCATCCGGCGCTCGACGCGCACCGGCGACCGCGACACCGTCGGGCTGGTCGGCGGGAGCCGCTCGGTGGTGACCTCCCTGCTCGACGTCCCGCTCGAGGACGGCCCGCCGTCCCCGGGCCGCACCGCGGACCGGCTGCTGGCCGTGCCGTTCCGCCAGGTCGCCGAGCGCGGGTTCGAGGCGCATGACGACGGTGCGCCGCTGGTGGTGGTCGACGTCGAGACCGAGCAGGAGTTCTCGGTGGCCGAGGTGGTCGCCGCCATCGACGACGTCGAGGTGACCTTCGCCGACCGCGGCGGCTTCGAGACCGACGACGAGACCTACGCAGGCCTGGTCCGCACGATCATCGACGAGGAGATCGGCCAGGGCCAGGGCGCCAACCTCGTCGTCGGTCGGCACTACCGGGCGCAGGTCGAGGACTGGGGCCCTGCCCGGGCGCTCGCGGTCTTCCGGAGGCTGCTCGAGCGGGAGCGGGGGACGTACTGGACGTTCTGCTTCTTCACCGGCGACCGCTACCTGATCGGCGCCACCCCCGAGCGCCACGTCAGCGTCCACGACGGCGACGTCCGGATGAACCCCATCAGCGGCACCTTCCGCCTCCCCCGCGACACCGACGACCCTGCCGCCCAGGGCGACCTCAAGGCCGGGCTGCTGGACTTCCTGCGCGACGAGAAGGAGGTCTACGAGCTCTTCATGGTGGTCGACGAGGAGCTGAAGATGATGTGCGACCTGTGCTCGGAGGGCGGGCAGGTCCTCGGGCCGTTCCTGAAGCCGATGAGCCGGCTCGTGCACACCGAGTACCTCCTCGCCGGGCGCAGCGCCCGCGACCCCCGCGAGATCTTGCGCGACACGATGTACGCCGCGACCGTCACCGGCTCACCGGTGGAGAACGCCTGCCGGCTCATCCGCAAGCACGAGACCTCGGGCCGCGGCTACTACGGCGCCGCCCTGGCCGTGCTGGGCCGCGACCCCGGGGGCGGGCCCGTGATGGACAGCCCGATCGTGATCCGCACCGCCGACGTCGACCTCGACGGCAACCTCACCGTCACCGCCGGCGCCACCCTCGTCCGCGACTCCGACGCCCACGACGAGGTCGCCGAGACCCACGCCAAGGCCAGCGGCATCCTGTCGGCCTTCGGCCTGGTCCCGCCGGCGCCGTCCCCGCAGGTCGACCTGGCCGAGCTGGTCGCCGACGAGGACGTGCTGCTCGCCCTCAACGTGCGCAACCGCCGCCTGTCGGGGTTCTGGCTCACCGACCAGGACGACGCCGCACCCGACCCGCGTCTGGCCGGACGTCGCGTGGTCGTCCTCGACGGCGAGGACGACTTCGTCAACATGCTGCGACACCTGCTCTCGGTGATGGGGATGGTCAGCGAGGTGGTCCGGCACGAGGACCTGCCGGCGGACCCCGGGGCGTACGACGGGTTCTTCGACGGCCACGACCTGGTCGTGGTGGGGCCCGGCCCGGGCGACCCGCGCGACGACGGCGACCCCAAGATGGTGCGGCTGCGCGCCGCCGTGGCCGCCCTGCTCGCGCAGGGCAGGCCGTTCCTGGCCGTGTGCCTCGGCCACCAGGCGCTGTGCCACCAGGTCGGCGTCCCGCTGGTCTACAAGGACATCGTCTTCCAGGGCATCCAGTCACCGGTCGGCGTCGGGGGGCGCCGAGAGCGGGTGGGGTTCTACAACACCTTCGTCGGCCGCCCGGATGCCGCCACCGTCCTCCCGGTGGGCGTCGAGGTGGACGTGGACCCGGTCACGGGCGACGTCGACGCGCTGCGCGGGCCGCACTACCGCGGCATCCAGTTCCACGCCGAGTCGATCCTCACCGAGCACGGCTACGACCTGGTGCACGGCCTCGTCGTCGACCTGCTGGAGCCGGTCCTGGGGGATTGAGGTGCCCGCCCGCCCCGGGACCCCGGCCGGCCCGCCCGACGTCGTGGTCGTCGACCACCACGACTCCTACACGCACAGCCTGGTGCACCTCGTCGCCGGCGTCACCGGGGTGCTGCCGACGGTGGTGCAGCACGACGAGACCGACGCGGCCGCGGTCCTGGCGCACTCGCACGTCGTGCTCTCGCCCGGCCCCGGGCACCCCGCGGTGCCGGCCGACTTCGCCGTGGGGGCCGCGGTCCTGCGCGGGGCGGCCGCCATCCGCACCCCGGTCCTCGGCGTCTGCCTCGGGATGCAGGGACTCGTCACGACGTACGGCGGCCGCGTCGACCGCGTCCCGCCCGGGCACGGCGTCCTGGCCACCGTGCGCCACGACGGCACCGGCGTCTTCGTCGGGGTGCCCGACGGCTTCGACGCGGTGCGCTACCACTCGCTGGCCGCGGTGGAGCTGCCCGCCTGCCTGCGCCGCACCGCCGTCGACGAGGTGACCGGGCTGACGATGGGGGTCGCCCACGTCGACCTGCCGCAGGTCGGCGTGCAGTTCCACCCCGAGTCGGTGCTCACCGAGCACGGTGCCGCGCTGGTCGCGGGCTTCCTGGGGCTGCGATGAGTCCCGAGGACGCCCTCGCCGCCGTCGGCGACCACCCGCGCAGCGCCTGGCTCGACGGCCCGTGGACCGACGGCCCCTGGCTCGGCCTGCTCGACGACGCCGACCCGTCGCTGACCTACGACGCGGCGACGCGGACCGTCACGCGGCACGCGGCCGGGTGGGCCGAGGTGGTCGGTGACGACCCGTTCGCAGCGCTGGAGGCCGAGCTGGTGCACGGCCCCGACGACGCCCGGTGGGTCGGCTGGGCCGGGTACGCCGCCCGCCCCGACCTGCCAGCCCTGACCGGGGCCGCCGGCACCACGCCGGGCGGGCTGCCCGACGCGGTGTGGATGCGGCCCTCGCGCTGGGTCGCGGTCCGCCCCGACGGGGGTCGTGCGCCCGACCACGGCCCGGGGACCGGTGGTGAGCACACGACCGGGCCCGCGCAGGAGCCCGTGCCGGGCTGGTACGCCGCCGCGTTCGCCGAGGTGCAGGAGCAGCTCCACGCCGGCAACACCTACGAGGTCAACCTGACCTACCGCGAGGACGTCGTCGCGGACCGCGCACCGCTCGCGGCGTACGCGGCGCTGCGGGCCGGCAGCCCCGCGCCGTACGCGGCCCTGGTCCGCCACGACCTGCCCGGCGCGCGGGCCTGGATGCTGGGCTCGTCCCCGGAGCGGTACGCCCGCGTCGACCGGGCGGCCGACGGCTCCCGGACGATCGAGACCCGCCCGATCAAGGGCACCCTGCCCCGCCACCGCGACCCGGTCGTCGACGCGACCCTGGCAGCCCGCCTGGCCACCGAGCCCCGGTTCCGTGCCGAGAACCTGATGATCGTGGACCTGCTGCGCCACGACCTGGCGGTGGTCGGTGAGCCCGGGACGGTCGAGGTCCCCTCGTTGATGGCCGTCGAGTCCTACGCCGGGGTGCACCAGCTCGTCTCGACCGTGCGCGCCCGGCTGCGGGCCGACGTCACCACCGTCGGTGCGCTGCGCTCGCTCTTCCCCGCCGGGTCGATGACCGGGGCCCCCAAGCGCCGCACGATGGAGGTGATCGGCGCCGTGGAGGGCTCGCCACGGGGGCCGTACGCCGGGGCGGTCGGCTGGGTCGGTGCCGACGGCCGGGCCGACCTGGGCGTCGTGATCCGGACCCTGACCACCGGCGGCGACGATCGCTGGCGTCTGGGGACCGGCGGTGGCGTCACCGTGCAGTCCACCGCCGCGCAGGAGTGGGAGGAGTCCCGGTGGAAGGCCGCCCGGCTGCGGGCGGCGCTGCTCGACGGCTGAGGCGCGGCGCCGGGGACCGGCGGGCCCGGATCAGCTGCTGACCGTGTCCGGGGCGGCCTCGGCGCCGGCCTCGACCGTGAGCGGCTGGCGGTTCCCGGGGAGGGTCAGCACGAAGCGGGCGCCACCGGTGGGGGACCGGGTCACCTCGACGTCGCCGCTGTGGCGGTGGGCGGCCTGCTGGACGATGGAGAGGCCGAGGCCCGAGCCCGGCATCGAGCGCGACTCCTCCGCACGCCAGAACCGCTCGAAGACGTGCGGGCGGTCCGGCTCGTGCACCCCCGGTCCCTCGTCGTCGACGGTCAGCACGCCCTGGTGCATCCGGGCGGTGACGGTGCCGCCGGCCGGGCTCCACTTCGCGGCGTTGTCGAGCAGGTTGGTCACGGCCCGCTCGAGGGTGCCGGCGTCGCCGACCACCCACCAGGGCTCGACCTCGGCGTCGAGGTGCACGGTGGGGGCACGCAGCCGGACCCGGGCGACGGCGTTCTCGACGACGCCGGCGAGGTCGACGGCCTCGACCGCGGGTGCGACGCCGTCGTCGCGGGCGAGCTGGACGAGGTCGCCGATCAGGGTGGTCAGCTCCTCGATCTGGGCGCGCACGTCCTCGATCAGCTCGCGGCGCGTCTCCGAGGGCAGCGCCGGACCGAGGTCGCCCGACTCGGCCTGGCTGAGCAGGTCGAGGTTGGTGCGCAACGAGGTGAGCGGCGTGCGCAGCTCGTGGCCTGCGTCGGCCACGAGCTGGCGCTGGCGGTCGCGGGAGGCGGCGAGCGCACCCAACATCTGGTTGAAGGCGCCTGCCAGGCGGGCGATCTCGTCGTCGCCCTCGACCGGCATCGGGGTGAGGTCCTCGGTGCGCGCGATCCGCTCGACCGAGCGGGTCAGCCGGCGCACGGGGCGCAAGCCGTTGCTGGCCACCGCCCACCCGGCGGCACCGGCGACCGCGACGCCGAGCAGGCCGAAGACGAGCATCACGGTGCCCAGTCGGGCCAGGACCTGCTGCTGGGAGTCCAGGGACTGCGCGATGAGCAGCGCGGTGCCGTCCTCGGGCGACGGCACGGCCGCGATCCGGTAGTCCTCGCCCGTGGTCGCGGCCACCGTGCGCAGGCTGGAGGACCGCTCGCCCTCGGCCACCTCGACCTCGGGCGGTGACTGTCCCAGCGACAGCGGCGGGCCGTAGTCGTAGGTGTGGACCCGCACGTCGTCGGAGTAGAGGAACGCGATCCGGACGTCGCCCGCGCCCAGGGCCGCCGAGGGCACCTGCGCCTGCGTGGTCAGCTGGTTCAGCGCCGGGGAGGCGGCCGCCTGCTTCGCCCGCGTCATCAACGACTCGTCGAGGGTGCTCTGGAGCTGCGCGCGCACGGTCATGTAGGCGGCGAAGGCCACCAGGGCCACCGTCAGGCCCACCGCCATCGTGGTCAGCCCGATCACCCGGCTGGCCAGGGACCGGCGGTGCAGCCAGCTGTGCCGGCGCACCTCACGCCGCCTTGAGCACGTAGCCGACGCCGCGCACGGTGTGGATCAGGCGATCCTCGCCGGCGGCCTCGGTCTTGCGCCGCACGTAGCCGACGTAGACCTCGAGGGAGTTCGCGCTGGTCGGGAAGTCGAAGCCCCAGACGTCCTCGAGGATGAAGGAGCGGTCGAGCACCCGGCGGGGCCGGCGCAGGAACATCTCCAGCAGCGCGAACTCGGTGCGGGTCAGGTCGATCCCGCGCCCCGCCCGGTCCACCTCGCGGGTCGCGACGTTCATCGTGAGGTCGCTGAAGGCCAGCACCTCGTCGTCCTCCCCGGGGGTCGGCGTGGTGCGGCGCAGCAGGGCGCGCAGCCGGGCCAGCAGCTCCTGGAGCGCGAAGGGCTTGGTGAGGTAGTCGTCGGCGCCGGCGTCCAGGCCCTCGACCCGGTCGCCGACGGCGTCGCGGGCGGTGAGGACCAGCAGCGGGACGTCGTTGCCGGCCGCGCGCAGCGCCCGGGTCGTCTCGAGGCCGTCGAGCCGCGGCATCATCACGTCCATCACGACCACGGCCGGGTCGGTCTCGCCGATCACGGCCAGCGCCTCCGCCCCGTCGGCGGCGAGGCGGACGGCGTACCCGTTGAACTCCAGCGAGCGACGCAGCGACTCCCGCACCGCGCGGTCGTCCTCGACGACGAGCACGCGCGGGCGCTCGGCCCCGGGCGCGCCGGGTGCGCCGCTGCTGCCGGAGGTGGTCACGATCCCACTGTGCCAGCCGGGGCTGAGGTGTGCCTGAGAGGCGCGGGTACGCCTCCGGCCGTCGCGGACGCCGACGACCTACAGGTAGCGGCGGGCCGCACGCCCCGCGCGGGCGCCGTAGCCGCCTCCGAAGAGGCAGGCATGCACCAGCAGCGGGTAGAGCTGGTGCAGCGCGGTCCGGTCCTCCCAGCCCGCGGCCAGCGGGGTGAGGTCCTCGTAGGCCTCCAGCACGCGCTGCAGGTGCGGGAGCCCGAAGAGCGACAGCATCGCCAGGTCGGTCTCACGGTGCCCGGCGTAGGCGGCCGGGTCGATCACCCGGGGGCCGTGGGTGCCCCAGAGCACGTTGCCGTTCCACAGGTCGCCGTGCAGCCGCGCGGGGGCCTCCTCGGGCACCAGCGCGGTCAGCCGGCCCACCAGCGCCTCGACCGACGCGGCCTCGCGGGCCTGGATCGCGCCGCGGTCGCGGGCCAGCTTGAGGTAGGGCAGCACCCGGCGCACGGCGTAGAACTCCGCCCACGTGGGGGCGCTGCGCTGGGGCATCGGGAGGCCGGCGATGAAGCCGTCGCCGTCAGGGCCGCCGTACGCCGCTGCGCCCGCGGCATGGGTGCGGGCGAGGCGACGACCCAGGTCGGCGGCGCCGTCGGTGGTCGGCTTGCCCGGCTCGACCCACCGCAGGACCAGGGCGTCGTCGGCGACGGCGAGGACGTCGGGGACCTGCACCCCGCCGGTCGGCTCGGCCAGCCAGCGCAGCCCGGCTGCCTCGCGGGCGAAGAGGCCGGCCGGTGGGTTGGTCATGGTCTTGACCAGCGCGGTCGTGCCGTCGGACAGACGCAGCTTGGTGACGGCCGCGACGTCCCCGCCGCTGACGGCGGCGGTGGAGGTGACGGCGAGGCCGAGCAGCTGCTCGGCCCGGCGGGTGGCGGTGGTGGGCCTCATCGGGGCCGTTCCCCGGTCGCGGCGAGCAGGGCCGGCAGGGCGGCCACGAGCGTGTTGCTGACCCGGTGGACCATGTCCAGCACCTCCTCGAAGCCGTCGTCACCACCGTAGTAGGGGTCGGGCACGTCGGCGCCGGGGTCGACGGGGTCGAGCGAGCGGAAGAGCCGGACCCGGTCGGGCTCCGGCGGGTCGAGGGCGAGGGTGTCGTGGAGGTTGGCGGCGTCCATCACCAGCAGGAGGTCGTGACCGAACCACGAGGGGTCGGCGGGGTCCAGGTGCCGGGCCCGGTGGGCGGACGGGTCGAGGCCGTGGGCCGTCAGGGTGGCGGCGGCGCGGGGGTCCATCGGGTCGCCGACGTGCCAGGCGCCCGTGCCGCAGGAGGCCAGCGTGACGTGCTCGTCGAGGCCGGCCCGGGCGACGGCGTCGGCGAGGACGACCTCGGCCGTCGGGGAGCGGCAGATGTTGCCGAGGCAGACCAGCGCCACGGCGTACCGGCCCGGGGTCAGCGGGACCGGCAGCGGGGTGCCGGGCGGGACGGCCCGGTCGCCGGCGCTCACCCGCGCGACCGTCCGTCGACGACGGCGTCGAGCGCCCAGGTGACCAGGGTGACCACCAGGGCTCCGCCGACCGCGGCCCAGAACCCGTCGACGCGGAAGCCGAGCCCGACCTGCTCGGCCAGCCACCCGGTCAGCATCAGCACCAGGGCATTGATGACCAGCAGGAACAGTCCGAGCGTGAGCAGGATCAGCGGGAAGGACACCAGCTGCAGCACCGGCTTCACGAACGCCGTGACGACACCCAGGATCAGCGCCACCGCCAGCAGCGGCAGGATCTTTGACTCGATCTCGGCGCTGCCCGAGCGGGGGCCGGTGAAGCGCAGCCCGTCGATCAGACCGGTGGCCGCGGCCAGGGCCAGGGCGGTGGTCAGCAGCCAGGTCAGGAATCGGGTCACCGGCGCATCCTCCCAGCCCCGGCCGAACGCCGTCTCAGCCGAGGCCGAGCGCCCCGATGACCTGCGCCGCGGCGTCGTCGAGGTGGTCGCAGAGGAACGCGCCGGCGCCGTCGACGTCGCCGGCCTCGAGCAGCTCCACCAGGGCGGTGTGGCTCTCGGCCTGGTCGTGGGTGTTGCGGCGGATGCGGTCGACCTGGGCCAGCGCCAGCTTGAGCTCGGTCATCAGGGCCTCGGCCGCAGCGACCAGGCGGGGGCTGCCGGTCAGGGCGACCAGGGAGACGTGGAAGGCCAGGTGGTGCTCGTTGAGGGCGCGGAAGGAGTCGCCCGCGGCCACGGCGTCGGTGTAGCGGGTCAGGGCCTCGCGCACGCCCCGGCGGTCGGCCGGGTCGGCCTCGCGCCAGCCCCGGACGCCGGCGCCCTCGAGCACCAGCCGGGCCCGGCAGACGTCACGGACCGAGGAGGCGGCCGGGCGGGCCACGCTGACGCCGCGGTGCGGCTCGCGGGTGGCCAGCCCCTCGGCGACCAGGACCCCCAGGGCCTCGCGCACCGTGGAGCGGGAGACGCCGAGGGAGCCGGCGAGGGCGACCTCGCGCAGCGGCGTCCCGGACTCGACCTCGCCCTCGAAGACGGCGCGACGCAGCTCCTCGGCGGCGCGGTCGACCGTCGAGGAGTGGTCGAGGTGCAGCGTGGCGAACGCCGTCGTCGGCCCGGGCATGGCCTCATCATGACCCACCCGGCGAGGCGATTTGTCGCACGGAGCCCCGACGGGCACACTGGGCTTGTCCGATTGTCAGACAATCTGCGGCGGGAGCCGCATGGCGGGAGTGCTGCATGGCCGAGCTGGAGTGGGGGCGGCACTACGCCGCGGTGGAGCCGACGGCGTTCCGTGTCGAGTACGCCATCAACCCGTTCATGGACCCCGCCGTCCAGCCCGACGCCGCGCTCGCCCACGCCCAGTGGACCGCCATGGTCGACGTCCTGCGCTCGCTCGGCGCCCGCGTCGACGTCCTGCCGCAGCGCGACGACGCTCCCGACATGGTCTACGCGATGAACCTCGGCCTCGCCCTGCCCGGGCCCGCCGGTGACCGGGTCGTGATGTCGCACATGCGCTACCCGGAGCGCCGGATGGAGACCGGGTCGGCGCAGTCCTGGTTCGCGGCGCGGGGGTGGAGCACCTCCTACGTCGGCCGCGACGGCGTCGGCGCGCACCTCGAGTCCGGCGACGCCTTCGCCTTCGGCGGCGACCTGGTCGTCGGCTACGGCCCCCGCACCGAGGAGCTGGCGCTCAAGGTGCTGGCCGCCGACCTCGGGGTGCGGGTGCGCGGGCTGCGGATCACCCACCCCGGCATGTACCACCTCGACCTGGCCTTCTGCCCGCTCGACGACCGTCGGGCGATGGTCTGCCCGGCAGCGCTCGACGACGACTCCGCCGCCGCGCTGCTGGCGCTGGTCCCCGAGCCGCTGGTGCTGACCGAGGAGGAGGCGCTCACCACCTTCTGCGCCAACTCCGTGGTGGTCGGGCGCACCGTGGTGATGCCGGCCTGCCCGCCGCGGGTGCGTGCCCGGCTCGAGGAGTGGGGCTTCGAGGTCGTGCTGGTCGAGGTCGGGGAGTTCCACAAGGGCGGCGGCTCGATCCGCTGCCTGACCAACCCCCTCGACGTCACCGTCGGGCGCGACCTGACCCCGGTCCCCGGCGGCGAGGTCGTCCTCCCGGGCTGACGCCCGCGCCGACCCGGCCGGCCCCTCGGGTCCACGGGTGGCCCACCGCCGGGACCCGTAGCCTTCGGCGCGTGTTCCCCGTGGGTGGCTACGACGTGATGGCGCTCGGCGCGCTCGCCGCCGGTGTCGTCCTCGGCCTGCTCGGGTGGCTGCTCGCCCAGCGGCTCGGCGTGTCCGGGTGGGCCCTGGCCGCGTTCGCCTGGACGGTCGCGGTGATCGCCCTGGTCACCCTGATCCCCGCCGACGCCGACCCCGGCGTGGTGCTCGCCGAGGACCGTCTGGCCGGCTGCTCCTTCGACATCGGCGGTCCGGCGCCCGACGGGTTCTGGATCTTCTCCGGCGGCCAGCGGCTGCTGAACACGGTGGCGTTCGTGCCGTCCGGGGTGTTCCTGGTCCTCGCCGCCGCCCGGTGGCGCTCGGCGTGGCTCACGGTCCCGGCCGGGCTGGCGGGGCTGGCGGCGTACTCCGTGGCCATCGAGGCCGTCCAGCTGGGGCTGGCCCGCATCGACCGGGCCTGCGACGCCACCGACGTCATCGACAACGTGACCGGGGCCGTGGTCGGCGTCGGGATCGGGCTGCTGCTGGCGGTGGTCGTGCGCCCCTGGCGCGACCGTCACGAGCGCGCCGCGCAGGGTCCGCCGCGCCGCTAGCCTGCCGGGGTGACCGCACCCCAGCCCCGCGCCCACGTCGGCCGGATCCCGGCGTACGTGCCCGGCCGGCCGCCCACCCCGCGGCCCGGGACCACGACCTACAAGCTGTCGTCCAACGAGAACCCGTACCCGCCGCTGCCCGGCGTGGTCGAGGCCGCGCACCGTGCGGTGGACACGATGAACCGCTACCCCGACCTGGGCAACGCGCTGCTCTACGCCGGCCTCTCCGACCGGCTCGGGGTGCCGGCCGAGGACCTCGCGGTGGCGACCGGCTCGGTGGCGCTGATCTACCAGCTCCTCACGGCCTACTGCGACCCCGGCGACGAGGTGGTCCACGCCTGGCGCTCCTTCGAGGCGTACCCGATCGCGATCACCTCCGCCGGCGCCGTCTCGGTGCGCGTCCCGGTGACCGCCGACGGGCGCCACGACCTCGACGCGATGGTCGCCGCCGTCACCGACCGCACCCGGGTGATGATGATCTGCACGCCCAACAACCCGACCGGGCCCTCGGTGACCCAGCGCGAGCTCGACGCCGTCCTGGACCGGGTCCCGGAGCGCGTCCTGGTCGTGGTCGACGAGGCGTACCTGGAGTTCGTGCGGATGGACGACGCCGTCGACGGGCTGGCGACCTACCGCGGCCGGTCCAACGTCGTGCTCCTGCGCACCTTCTCCAAGGCCTACGGCCTGGCCGGCCTGCGCGTGGGGTACGCCGTGGCGCCCGCCGAGGTCGCCGCCGCGCTCCGGGCGGTGTCCCTGCCCTTCGGCGTCTCGACCGTCGCCCAGGTCGCGGCCGTGGCCTCCCTCGACGCCGAGCAGGCGCTGCTGGAGCGGGTCGACGCCCTGGTCGCCGAGCGCGACCGGGTCGTGACCGGCCTGCGCGAGGTCGGCTGGGAGGTGCCTGCGCCCCAGGGCAACTTCGTGTGGTTCGACCTCGGTCGGCGGACCGGCGACCTCGCCGCGGCCGCCGAGGAGGCCGGCATCGTGGTGCGCCCGTTCGCCGGCGAGGGCTGCCGGGTCTCGATCGGGGAGGACGAGGCCAACACGCGCCTGGTCGAGGTCGCCGCCGGCTTCGCCTGAGCAGGCCGCCCGACGGTCGTCCCAAGGTCGGCCCAAGGCGGCCGCGTCACCGTGGGGGGCACGACCCCGACAGGGGCGCCAGGCATGCCAGGAGGAACGCACCCATGACCACGTTGAACCGTCGTGACGTCCTGAAGGTCGGAGGCGTGGGAGCCGGCATGACCGCACTCGGGCTGACGATCCCCCTCGGAGAGTCCGCCCAGACCGCCGACTGGATCAGCACCGCACCGAAGCCGGCGAGGTTCGCCAGGAGGCTCCCGGTGCCGGTCCCGCTCGTCCCGACCCCGATGAGCGACGGGCACGGCGACTTCCTGCACTACGAGCTCACCGAGCGGGCGGCGTCGCTCCAGGTGCTGGACCCCGGGGCGCCGGCCACGACCGTCTGCGGCTACGCCGCGCCCGGCGCGGGTCCCACGGTCCCCGGGCCGCTGATCAAGGTCGACCAGGGCACCCGGGTACGGGTGCGGGTCGCGAACGAGCTCCCCCCGGTGCACCCGACCTTCGGGCACCCGATCGCGACCTCGGTGCACCTGCACGGCTCTGCGTCACTGCCGCACTACGACGGCTTCGCCGACGACGTCACCGTCCCCGGCCAGACCAAGGACTACTGGTACCCGAACCACCAGAGCCCGCGGACGCTGTGGTACCACGACCACGGAGTCCACCAGACGGCCAAGAACGTCTACAGCGGGCTGGTCGCCCAGTACCACCTGCAGAACGCGTGGGAGAAGGCCAACCTCCCCCAGGGCACATACGACGTCCCGCTCACGATCAGCGACGCGATCTTCGCCAGGAACGGCTCGCTGGCCTACCTGGACCGCAACTTCTCCGGTCTCTTCGGCGACGTGATCCTGGTCAACGGGGTGCCGTGGCCCTATCTCGACGTCGAGCGGCGCTTCTACCGCTTCCGGGTCCTGATGGCCACGCTGTCGCGGTCGATGCGACTGAGCTTCGTCAACACCCGCACCGGCGCCGCGCTGCCCACCTGGGTCGTGGCGACCGACGGAGGCGTCATGACACCGCAACGGGTGACGAGCTGGCGCCACGCCGGCGCCGAGCGCTACGAGGTGATGGTCGACCTGGGCTCCTGCCAGCTCGGGGACCGGGTGGAGCTGCGCAACGCCAGCCCCAACAACAACAAGACCTTCCTCTACACCAACAAGGTGCTCCAGCTCCGGGTGACCTCGGAGCCCACCGACACCCGGTGGAACGCCGTGCAGACACCGCCGAGCAGCGAGCTGCACGAGGTGATGTCGGCCCCCGAGTCAGCCGCGAACCGCGTCCGCAACATCCGGCTGGAGCACGACAACATCACGAACGAGTTCCTCATCAACGGCATGAAGTGGGAAGACGTGAGAGCGGCCCAGTGGAACATCTTCGCCGACGACAGTGGCTCCTATCCCCGACCCGGTGACTACGAGATCTGGCGGGTCGAGAACAGCTCGGGCGGGTGGTTCCACCCGCTCCACATCCACCTCGTCGACTTCCGCATCCTCAGGCGTCGCGGGGGCCAGGGCCGGGTGCAGCCGTGGGAGCGGGGCCCGAAGGACGTGGTGTACGTCGGTGAGGCCGAGACCGTCGAGCTGCTCGTGCACTACGCGATGGCACCGGCGAACTACCCCGACGGGCGGTCCACCGGCCCCGCCGGAGCGACGGGCAACCTGGGCGGGCGCTACATGATCCACTGCCACAACCTGGCGCACGAGGACCACGACATGATGCTCCAGTTCTTCGTGGCCGCCGCCGACGGCTCGGTGGACTTCTCACCCACCCACCCCAACCACCCGGTCTTCGCCGCCCTACCGCAGTGAGCAGGAGGGCTGCGGTCGCCGTCGCCCTCGTCCTGCTCGTGGTGGGCGTGATCACGGTGCGCACCGTGGTGGTGACGCCGGTCCGGGTCGCGTCGGCCAGCATGGCGCCCACCCTCGACGAGGGCGACGTGGTGCTGGTCTCGCGCGCAGCGCCGTCGGTGACGGACCTCGAGCGGGGGGACCTGGTGGTGTTCGCCGACCCCCGCGACGGTCGCCGCACCATCAAGCGCGTCGTGGGGCTCCCGGGTGAGGAGGTCGTGGTCCTCGACGGCGTCCTCCACGTGGACGGGGACCCGGTCGCGGAGCCCTGGGTGGACCCCGCCTCCGTCGACGGCTACTACAGCCGTACGTTCTGGGTGCCCGAGGACCACGTGTTCGTGCTCGGCGACAACCGGAGCAACTCCATCGACTCCCGGGACTACGGCGCGGTGGCCGCAGACGACCTCCGGGGCCGGGTGCTGCTGGAGCTGTGAGCGGGGTCGTCCTGGGGCGCCCCCGGCGACCGGGTGGCGACGACGGCCACCGCGCACCCCAGCGCCGCGAGGACGACCGCGGTGAGGCCGGCGACGGTGCCGGCGAGCCGCTGGTCGGCCACCGGGTCGACCCACCCCAGGCGGAGCTCGAGGAACCATGCGGCGGCCAGCAGCCGGTCGCTGGTCCGCAGCTGCAGCGCCAGCACTGCGAGGCAGGCGACGACCGGGACCAGCCAGGCCGTCCACTCCACGACCCGTGGGCGTGCCGGGCCGGCCTCGGCCAGGACCGGCCACCACAGGGCGAGGCCGCAGCCCACCGCCGAGGTCAGGACGAGCAGGTGCCACCACGGCGATCCCAGGGAGAGCGCCATCAGCGGGGTCCGGTGCACCACGGTCAGCAGCACGCAGGCCGCGACCGCCCCGGTCGCCGGGGTGGCGAGCAGGCGACGGAGCCCGGCGGGCAGGTCCAGACCCGGGACTGCCTCGAGCAGCGCCGCCGGTCGGCCGAGCAGCAGCAGCGGCGGCACGACGAGCAGCATCACCAGCAGCTGGGCGAGGTGCATGCTCAGCAGCAGCGGCGCGTACACCGCGACGCCCGAGCAGAGCGCGACCGCGGCGAGGACGGAGCCCGCGAGGAAACAGCCGGTCCGGTGGCGCGGCCAGGCCCGCCCGGTCGCCAGGACCCGGCTGCGCGTGTGGAGGTAGGTCGCCACGGCGACGCCCAGGACGAGCAGGACGACGGCCTGGGGCTGCCACGAGAGGAGCAGGGAGGCCCAGGAGAGCTCGTCGGGCCGGCCGGTGCCCGCGTGGTCGGTCACGCTGCGCGGGGGAGGTGGGGTGCGCGACAGCGCCGTGGCCAGGCCGGCACCGGCCGCCATCACGACCAGCTCGAGACCCGCGAGACGCAGGAAGGACCGCGGCTCCCCGGCCAGGACCCGCGGCAGGGTGCGCCGGCGGTGCTGCAGACCCACCCAGCCGAGCAGGACCACGACGACGAGCTTGGCGGCCAGGACCCCGGCGTAGCCGCTGGACCAGGCCACCTCCCACCCCTGGCCGGTGAGGGGCAGGGCGGCCGCGGCCGCCAGGACCCCTGAGCCGGTCAGCGCCACGTAGGCGCCGAGCGCCAGGGCGCTGAACCGGGGCACGGCGACCGCGAGAGCGTCCCGGTCCGCGCGGAGGTGGACCACGATCCCGGCGAGCCCACCGGTCCAGACCAGGGCCGCGCCCACGTGCACCGCGAGCCCGCCCACCGCCAGCCCCGTGTCGTCGGCGGCCGCGTGGCCCGCCACGGGGACCGGCAGCGCGGCCGCGAGCGCCACCACCAGCAGCACCCGGGCGCGCGCGCGGGCGCCTGGCCCACCGGCGCCGGCCGCCACCACGCCGGCCAGCAGGGCGGCCGCGAGCTGGGCCATCGAGGAGGTCGAGGCCGCCCCCGGGGACAGCAGGCCCGGGCTCAGCGACGACAACGGGACGCCGGCCGTCTCGGCGACGCCGAGCCCGTATGCGGCGATGCCGCTCGCCGCCCAGGCCGCACCCGAGCGACGAGCCGTACGCAGGGCCCGGCGGGCCGACCCGGGGTCGTCCGGTCCCAGGCCGGCCGCGACGAGCAGCGAGCCGACGGTCAGGATCGCCGCCAGGAGACCGGCCAGCCGGGCCGCCGGCAGGCCCCACCCGACGACCGGCCCCGGGTCCGGGATCCCAGGGGGGAGGTCCGTCGGCGCCCCGCCGGCCAGGACCAGGGCGCCGACGCAGACCGCGACCGCGACCACCACCACCGCTGCGGCCACCGGCCTGCTGGTCGCGACCGGAGGAGGGACTGCTCGGGTGGTGGTCGTAGGCATGGCACCCACCGTGGACGGTGGTGGTGGGGAAACCCTTGGGCGACGCGGACCCACCGACGCAGCCAGGTCACTACCTCAGGTCGTCGCCTGACCGACCACCCCCTTTAGGGGGGTCCGACCCCCCCACCTACGGCTGCCGGTCGCGGTCCCGGAGGACCAGACTGGGACCACTCCCGGGGGGGAGATCACAGGGGGGTACCACCATGCACAGCTCTGCTCACCACGTCCTGCCCAGCTCCGACACCACCGACACCACCGGCACGCATGGCCTCGGGCCTGCGTCGATGCACATCTCGATCCTCGGACCCACCATGGTCACCACGCCGTACGGCGTGCTCGCCGGTCACCAGCTCGGCGGGGCCAAGCCGCGCCAGGTGCTGGAGATCCTGGCGCTCTCGGCCGGACGGGCGGTCTCGAAGGAGCGGCTGGCTGACCTGCTCTGGGCCGGTCAGCCTCCGCGCAGCTACCTCGGCACGCTGGAGAGCTACGTGTGCCTGCTGCGGCGCAGCCTGGGTCTGGCCGGCACGCGGGGGGCGGGGGTGGTCACGGTGCCCCAGGGGTACGCGCTCGACCCTCTGGTCCTCCACGTCGACCTGACCACCTTCCGGGCCCGGGTCCGGGCCGCCCAGGGCTGCGGCGACCATGCCGGGTGCCTCGCCCAGCTGGAGGAGGCGCTCGCCCTCGTGGGCGGTGAGCTGCTCGCCGACGAGCTGAACGCCACCTGGGCCGTGGCCGAACGCGAGGAGATGCGGCGTGAGGTGGTGGCCGCGGAGAACCTCGCCGCGTCGTGCGCGCTGGCGCTCGGGGAGCCCGACGTCGCGCTCAGGCACGCCGAGGCCGCCCTTGCCCGGGACCGGCTTGCCGAGGCGGCGTGGCGGACCATGATGCGGGCGCTGAGCGCCACCGGCCGCCGGTCGGAGGCGCTGCGCGCCTACTTCGAGCTGCGCGACCACCTCGTCGACGAGCTCGGGGCGGACCCGTCCCCGGAGACCACCGACGTCTACCTGGAGCTGCTGCGCCGTGAGACGCCCGGCGGCGGCACCCTCAGCGCCCGCGACGAGGTCCGGATGCTGGTCCGGCTGCTGCACGAGGCCGTGCTGGCCGTCCCCGACGTCGACGTGCGCGCCGCCCGCGGGGACCGGAGCTGGTGGAAGCTCGCTGCCGACATGTCCGCCGCCTCCTGAGCGTCATCGGCGTTGACATCAACAGACGCGGTGCGGTAGGACGAGGAGTCGCTCGGGGGCGTGACAGCTGTGGCGCGGGGGGCCTATGGACCGGCACGAGACGACCTCGGACGAGGTGCCGCCCGTGCGCGTGCTGGTCGTCGACGACCACCGCACCTTCACCGAGCTGGTCTGTCTCGCTCTCGGCGCCGAGCCCGACCTCGACTGCGTCGGCACCGCCCACGGCCCGGCCGAGGCGCGCGCGCAGGTCGCCCGCCACGCCCCCGACCTGGTGCTGATGGACGTGGACCTCGGCGAGGGGGACGGGCTCGACCTGACCGCGGAGCTGCTGGCCGGGCGGCCCGACCTCCGGGTGGTCGTCCTCACCGCCTGCTGCGACGCCTCCGCCCTGCGGCGCGCGGCCGCCGCGGGAGCGTGCGCCCTGCTGCCCAAGGGCGGACCGCTGAAGGACCTGCTGGACGGTCTGCGCAACGCCCGCCACGGTGAGCTGTTCGTGCAGGCTGCCCTGCTGCGGACCCTGGTGTCCGGGACCGGCCCGGACCGGCCGGTCCCGCCACGCCCGAACCTGACACCCCGCGAGACCGTCGTCCTGGCGCTGCTCACCGAGGGCCGACCGGTCGGCGACATCGCCCGGGAGCTCGAGATCTCGATCCACACGTGTCGCGGGTACGTGAAGGCCGTGCTCGCGAAGCTGGGAGCCCACTCCCAGCTCGAGGCGGTGGCGATCGCAGGGAGGCAGGGTCTCGTCGGTGCCGAGCGGCGTCGCTGACCCGGACGGGGGGGAGGACGAGCCGCCGGCGGGGACGGCGGTCCGCACGGCGCTGGCCCGCTTCGCCGGGCTGAGCCTGGTCGCGATGGCGGTCGTGGTCGCGGCGACGCTCGTGCTGGCCAACGGCATCGCCCGGGGCAAGGCCCAGGACGACGCCCGCAACCAGGGGATAGGGATCGCCAACCGGTTGGTGGCGCCGCTGGTCGACGGCGACGTCCGGGCCGGCGCGCCGGGCGCCACGAAACGGCTGGCCATGGTGATGGGCAACCGGTTGCAGGACCGCAGCGTGCAGCACGTGAAGGTGTGGGACGAGGACGGGACGGTCATCTGGTCCGACCTCGAGGAGATCGTGGGTCGCCGCTTCGACCTCGCCCCCGAGGTCACCCGGTTGTTCGGGACCCAGGGGGTCACCACCGACATGTCCGAACCCACGAGCCCCGAGGACGTCACCGAATCGGGCGACGGCGAGCTTCTCGAGGTGTACGCCGGCGCGTTGGACCGTGACGGCGAGCCGGTCGTCGTCGAGGTCTACTTCCCCACGGGACCCATGGAGGACAACGCCCGCACCATCGTCACCTCGTTCGTCCCGCTGATCGTCGGCTCGCTGGCCCTCCTGCTGCTGCTCGTGGTGCCCTTGGCGCTCTCGGCGACCCGGCGGGTGGAGCGGGCGCGCACCGAGCGCGCGACCATGATGCGCCACGCGCTGCTGGCCTCGGACCTCGAGCGACGCCGGATCGCCGAGGACCTCCACCACGGGGTGGTCCAGGAGCTCGCCGGGCTCAGCTACGCACTCCCGAGCGTCCGCCGCCACCTCGACGAGGGAGGTGACGTCGACGCCGCCCGCGCGCTGCTGGACCGGGCCACGACGCTGGTGGAGAGCAACGTGCTGGCGCTGCGGTCGCTGATGACCGACATCTACCCCCCGGACCTCGACGACGGGGGTCTGCGCGACGCGCTGCGACAGCTCGTGCACAACGAGGCGCTGCACGCCGGGTTACGTGCCGACCTGCTGATGGCGGAGGACGTCGACGTCCCGCCCGAGGCCGCCCGGTTGACCTACCGCGTGGTCCGCGAGGGCGTGCGCAACGTCGTCAAGCACGCCGCGGCGCAGGAGGTGACCGTCGAGCTGTCGGTGGTGGGCCCGCTGGTGGTCGTGCGCGTCACCGACGACGGTCAGGGACCCGGGGACCGTCCCGGGAAGAGCCCGGACGGACACCTCGGCCTCCGGTTGCTGACCGACACCGTCCGTGACTTCGGGGGCCGGCTCGAGGTCCGGCCGCGTGACGGGGGCGGCACCGAGCTCACGGCGCGGTTCCCGGTCACGCTGGTCTCGTGACCGAGGAATGCCCAAGGTCGGCGCGCCACGCTGGCCGCCCGCGCGGCAGAGCCTGAGGAGTCCACCGTGGTGACCAAGGTGATGCTCGTCGACGACCACCGGCTGATGCGGGAGGTCCTGGTCCACCTGCTCTCCCACGAGCCGGACCTCGTCGTGGTGGGGTCCGCCGCCGACGCCTCGGAGTCGCTCGCCGTGGCCCGGGCCACCCGGCCCGACGTCGTCGTGATGGACATCGACCTCCCGGGGCCCGACGGCATCGCCGCCACCCGGTTGCTGCTGGCCCTCGACGCCTCGATCCGGGTCGTCATGCTGAGCGCCTCGTGCACCCGCACCCTGGTCTGCGACTCCGCGGCCGCCGGGGCCTGCGGCTACCTGCTCAAGGGCGACCCGGCCCACCACCTCTCCGAGGGGATCAGGGCGGCGGCCCGTGGCGACCACCCGATGGCCCCCCAGGTGATCGCGCTCTGCCGGTCCTCGGAGGACCAGGACGACCCGGACGGGCCGACGGCGACCTGGCCCCCCCGGTTGATGTCGTGAACGCCCCACGGGTGGCCGGACGCGTCGCGGGGGAGCTGGTCTACCTCGTGCTGGTCCTGCTGGTGCTGCTGCCCGCACCTGCGCAGGCCCACACCGACCTGGTCGGGAGCACCCCGCGGGACGGGGACACGGTGTCGGTCGCGACCGACCGCCTGGTGCTGGTCTTCGGCGAGGACCTGGTGTCCGGCCGGGTGGTGGTCCGCGACCCCGAGGACCTCGACGTCGTCGCCGGGTCGGGTCCGGCGGCCGGCGGGGTCGTCGGCAGCACCCTGGAGGTGCCCCTGGACCTGCGGACCACCGGGCGGCACGTCGCGACCTACCGCGTGGTGGCCGCGGACGGGGACACGGTCGTCGGCGAGATCTCCTTCGAGGTGACGGACCGGACGGATGCGGGTGCGGGCCCAGCGCCCGCGGGCTCCCCAGGCCCCCTGGCGGAGGCCGCCGCGGCGGGCCTGCCGGTGTCCTCCGACGACGACGCGCTGGTCCCCCCGGTCCGGTGGTTGCTCGGGGCCGTCTCGGTCCTCGGCGCGGTCGTCGTGCTCCGGGGTGTCGGTCGGGCTCTCCGACCGCACCTCCACCGGTAGCGGTCCGACGCCCGCGCTCCGGCGCGGGCGGGAGGCTCAAGATCCCTGCAAGGTCGCCTCCCCAGACTGACGACCGTCCCGTGGACCATCCCGGTCGTGCGGCCCGACCTGAGATGTGATCGCCATGAGCCGACTCCACCGGTCCGACCAGGGCACCACCCGACGCGCCGCACGCCAGGGCCCGGTAGGGACCGGCGGACGTGGGCGACGCCGACTCGCGGCGGGGGCCGCGCTCGTCCTGGTGGCCACCCTCGTCCCAGGCGTGGCCTCCGTGACCGCGGCGCCGTCGGCGCTCGCTGCCGCCGCCGCGGCCCCGGTGGGACAGGGCTTCACCGTGAGCGCCTCCGACCTGTCCTTCATCCTCAAGCAGATCAAGATCGCGGAGAAGCACGTCGCCGGCACCACCGCCGAGACCGGGCCCTGCGGCGCGCTGCGCTCCCAGCTCGCGAGCCCACTGATCTCCCAGGGTCTGCGGACGGTGGACGGCTCGTGCAACAACCTGGTGGCAGGCAAGGACCAGATCGGTGCGGCCGACCAGCTGTTCCCCCGACTGGCGACGGGGAAGTACATCCCTGCCGAAGCGGTGCCCCCGGGGTTCGGTCCTACCCGCACGACGAGCTACACCCAGAAGTCGGGCAGTGTCTTCGACACGCGTCCCCGCACGGTCAGCAACCTGATCGTGGACCAGACCTCGACCAACCCTGCCGCCATCGCGGCGGCCGGCTTCCCGGTCAGGACCCAGGGCAACCCTGGAATCAAGCCGTGCACGACGGACCCGGACCCGCTGGCCGACCCGCCGGTGGAAGCCGTCCCGGCGGACTGCACCCCCTCCTACCAGACCTTGTTCATCCCCAACGTGACCACGGACGTCGGTCTCTCGCCGCCGTACAACTCGATGTTCACCCTCTTCGGCCAGTTCTTCGACCACGGTATTGACCAGACCGTCAAGGGCGGCAGCGGCACGGTCTTCGTGCCGTTGAAGGACGACGACCCGCTGGTCGCGGGCCCGGACCACAAGTTCGGCACCGCCGACGACCTCGACCCGAACCTGCGCTTCATGGTGCTCTCGCGGGGCAGGAACCAGCCCGGTCCCGACGGCGTCCTCGGCACGGCCGACGACGTCCAGGACGCGAAGAACACCGACTCGCCCTGGGTCGACCAGAGCCAGACCTACACCTCGCACGCGTCCCACCAGGCGTTCCTCCGCGAGTACGTGGCCGACGCAGCAGGTCAGCCGGTCTCGACCGGCAAGCTGCTCGGTGGCGTGTACTCCGCGGCCGCCGACACCACCGACACCGGCATGGCCACCTGGGCCACGACCAAGGAGCAGGCGGCGAAGCTCCTCGGGCTCCAGCTGGTCGATAAGGACGTGACGAACATCCCGATGCTCGCGGTGGACGCCTACGGCAACTTCGTGCCCGGCCCGGCTCGTGGGCTGCCGCAGTACGTGACGGCGACGGGCCTGGTCGAGGGCGACACCTCCGCTCCGGTCCCGGTGCCGGCCAACGTGCGGTACTTCGACACCCCCTTCCTGACTGACATCGCGAAGAGCGCCGAGCCGACCGCCACGCCGGACAGCAACACGACGGCCGGTGGACAGCTCGATGCCACCGTGCCTGCCGGGTCCTACGACAACGAGCTGTTGGACCTCCACTTCATCGCCGGCGACGGACGGGTCAACGAGAACATCGGCCTGACCGCGATCCACCAGGTCTTCCACTCCGAGCACGACCGGCTGATCGACGACGTCCAGGCCACGTTGGACCTGCCGGCCAACGCTGCGCTGAAGGCCTCCTACCAGGCCGTCGACGCGACGACCTTCGACTACGGGGAGCGGCTGTTCCAGGCGGCGAGGTTCGTCAACGAGATGGAGTACCAGCACCTGGTGTTCGAGGAGTTCGCCCGCAAGGTCCAGCCGGCGATCAACCCCTTCGAGCCGTTCGCCTTCACCCAGCCGGACCTCGACCCCGCCATCAGGGCCGAGTTCGCGCACGCGGTCTACCGCTTCGGCCACTCCATGCTGACCGAGACGATCTCGCGGAAGAATGCCAACGGTTCGAGCAACGACATCTCGCTGCTCGACGGGTTCTTGAACCCGGCGGCCTACACCGACGGTGGGAGCGCCGGCACGCTGACTCCTGCTCAAGCCGCGGGGAGCGTGGTGATGGGCATGTCGGACCAGGTGGGCAACGAGCTCGACGAGTTCGTGACCGAGACGCTTCGCAACAACCTGCTGGGGCTGCCTCTCGACCTTGCGACGATCAACATGACGCGGGCCCGCTCCGAGGGCGTGCCGCCGTTGAACGTGTTCCGTCGTCAGCTCTTCAACCGGACGAACGACGGTCAGCTGAGGCCCTACCTCAGCTGGGTGGACTTCGGGGAGAACATCAAGCACCCGGAGTCGCTGGTCAACTTCGTCGCGGCCTACGGTCAGCACCCGACCATCCTGAACGCCCCTGGTGGCGGTCCGGCCACGTTGGCCTCGAGGCGCACAGCCGCGAAGAGGATCGTCAACCCCGTGCTCGGAGACGCGGAGGTCCCCGCCGACGCCGACGACTTCATGAACAGCACGGGCGCCTGGGCCAACACCGGCACCACGTCCACGACCGGGGTCGACGACATCGACATGTGGGTGGGTGGTCTCGCTGAGAACACGACCCCGTTCGGCGGCCTGCTCGGCACCACCTTCAACTACGTGTTCGAGAACCAGATGACCGATCTCCAGAACGGTGACCGGCTCTACTACCTGGCGCGTACGCCGGGGATGAACCTGCGTGCCCAGCTCGAAGGGAACTCCTTCGCCGAGCTGGTCGTGCGCAACACCGACGGCACGAACACGCTGAAGGCCGACGCGTTCGCGACGGCGGACTGCAAATTCCAGCTCGGGAACCTCACCTCTCCCGCGCCGGCCGGAAGCTTCAACGTCGGGTCCACGTCGATCGCCGACGACCCGACGAGCGAGTGTGACGAGAACCGGCTCCTGCTGCGGAAGTCTGACGGCACCATCCAGTACCGCCAGTTCAACTCCGTCGATCCCTCCGGGATCAACGGCCAGAGCGTCTACAACGGCACGCCCGGTGTCGACCGCGTCTGGGGCGGCAACGACAACGACACCTTCTGGGGTGACACCGGCAACGACGTCATCGAGGGTGGCGCCGGGGCTGACGTCGCACTCGGCGGCGAAGGCAACGACATCATCACCGACACCGCCGGCGACGACGTCCCCAAGGGCGGACCCGGCAATGACGCGCTCGATGGTGGTATCGGGCTGGACATCCTGATGGGTGGCAACGGCAAGGACTTCACCAACGGTGGCGCCAATGCCAACGAGACCTTCGCGGGGGCCGGTGACGACTTCGTCTTCCTCGGGCAGAGCCTCGATGCTGCCTTCGGGGACAGCGGCGACGACTGGGAGGAGGGCGGCGACCAGCCCGACCTCATGCAGGGAGACAGCGGCAACCTGTTCTTCCTGGACGACTCCCAGACACCAGGTCACGACATCCTCATCGGCCAGGGCGGCGATGACGACTACGACATGGAGGGTGGCGACGACATCGGCGTCGGCGGGTCCGGCATCGAGAAGGTCGCGGGAGGCTCCGGCTTCGACTGGGAGATCGGACAGGGTGAGACGCAGGCCCAGGACATGGACCTCGCGCTCCCGATCCCCCCGCTGGGCATCCTGCAGGTGGGTGTCCGCGACAAGTTCAACGAGGCTGAGGCCCTGTCCGGGTGGAAGTTCAACGACATCCTCCGCGGTGACGACATCGTGCCGGCTGCTCGTGGAGGTGCTGGCTTCATCGGGTGCGACGTGCTGGACCAGAATGGACTGGACCGGATCGCAGGTCTGGACGCGCTGGTTCCGCCGCTGAACACTCCGCTGGCAACGGTCGTCGCACAGTCCGCGTCGACAGACTGCCCCGTCCTGACCGGACCGAACGTGTGGGGCGATGGCAACATCCTCCTCGGAGGGGCGGGCAGTGACCTGATCGAGGGTCGTGGAGCCGACGACATCATCGACGGCGACGCGTACCTCAGCGTGCGTCTGAGCGTTCGGACCAACCCGAACGACCCAGCCACCGAGGTCGGCAGCGCCAGCATCGAAGGGCCTGGGCAGAGCGCCATGACCAGTCAGTACCTCCGGAACTCGGCGGGAGCCCTCACGGGGCCGACGCTTCAGGAGGCGGTCTTCGCGGGAACGGTCGACCCGGGTGACATCGTCGCCGTCCGGGAGATCCTGCTCGCACCGGCCTCGGACTCGTCCTCAGTGGACACTGCGGTGTTCTCCGGACCGCGGGCCAACTACACCGTCGTCACCAGCGGCGGGGTCACCACGGTCACCCAGATCGGCGCCAACGTCGTGGGTCAGAAGGCGAGTGACGGGGTCGACACCCTGCGCAACGTCGAGCTCGCCAAGTTCTCGAACCAGACGATCTCGATCGCTCCGCCGAGGGCCGCATCCAGCATCACGGCCACCGCCCTCCGTTCGACCACCACGAACGGTTCGGCAAGGGTCGACTGGACCCAGCCTGACGCAGCCACTGCGGGGATCACCAGCTACCAGATCCTCATCACCCAGGGCACCACCGTGCGAACGGTGACCGCCCCAGGCGGCACGGCGACGAGCAAGACGTTCACGGTCACGGGCCTCACCAACGGGCTCCCCTACACCTTCCAGGTGAGGGCAGTGAACGCCAATGGCACCGGCGCCCTGTCGGCGGTGTCGAACACGGTCATCCCCCAGGGACCTCCTGGCGTCGTTGCAGCACCGACGGCCAACCGTGGTGACACGACGGCGTCCCTCGACTGGACGGCGCCGGCGAACGACGGTGGTGACCCGATCACGGGCTATAGCGTCCAGGTCAGGACGGGCACCACGGTCTTCAGGACCGACATCCTGACCGGCACTGGCACCAGCACCACGGTGACGGGTCTGACGAACGGGACGGCGTACAACTTCAGGGTTGCTGCGACCAACTCGCTCGGGACCGGGTCGTTCTCCGCCTCCTCCAACACGGTGACCCCGGCCACCGTGCCGGACCCCCCCGTGATCCTGGCCCCTGCCCAGGGACCTGTGGGTGGGGCGCTGACGGCGGTGGCCAACTGGCAGGCACCCGCCAACAACGGTGGCGCAGCGATCAGCAACTACCGGGTGACCGCGCTGAGGATGCTCGCCGACGGTGTTACTCCCACCGGGATTCCCACGGTGGCCATCGTCGGATCCACCATCAGGAGCCGGTCGTTCACGCTGCCGGCCGGTCAGTATCGGTTCGAGGTGGTGGCCATCAACTCCGTGGGCAACAGCCTGCCCTCGGCCCGCTCCGCCTTGGTGTCACCGCGGTAGTCACGAGCCTTCCCGGACGATGGAGCCACCGTTGTCCGGGAGGCGCACCGCTTTGCCGCTGTCCATGACTGCCAGAACACCCGGGGACCCCCGCCCCGGGTGTTCTGGTGTGCCAGGGGTGGGTTTCGAGGCTCTTCACCATCCAGGGTGAAGTCGGAGCCTGAACCCGCCGGTCTCGAGCAGCGACCGGGCGATGTAGCTGGTGAACCCACTGCTTGAGCGCCTGTTTCGAGCGGCCCTCGACCATGTCGAGGAGTCGTGCTGGGCGGTAGCGGCGGACCGCGACGTGCCAGGTGGTGGGCTGCCAGCCCAACGGTTCGTGCGCCGACGCCGGATCACCGTGTCCCTTGGGGTGCCCTCACAGGCGCACCGACGACACAACTGGTCGGGCTCGGGACACGGCAGGGCAGGACCGCTCGGTCAGGTTCGAGGCGTTGCCGAACGACCTCTGGGCCGAGCCCATCGAGCCGGGCGAAGGTGGTCAGGGCACGCGAAGGTCGCCTCAGGCAGGGTGAGCCGCGTCGGTGGGGGGCAGGGCGTCGGCCCCCGGGTGTCGAAACCCCGCTCGCCGGGTCAGCCGGGGAGGTCCCCGGGGATCCGTGCCTGCAGCACGGTGCCGCCACCGTGCCGCCGGGAAACCGCCAGCGTGCCGTCGACGTCACGCAGCAGGGCACGGAGCAGTGACAGGCCGAAGTGGCGTCGGCCCGGACTCGGCTCGGCGCTGGACGGCCGGTGTCCCAGGCCTACCCCGTCGTCGACGACCTCGGTGAGGATCATCGCGCCCTCGCGCACCACCCTTACCCAGACGTGGGTGGCACTCGCATGGTTCACGACGTTGCGCAGCGCCTCGCGGGCGATGCGGTAGACCAGACCGGCGGCCCCGGGACTGAGCTCGAGGTCCTCCTCGACGTCGAGCGCCACGTCGAGTCCGGTCTCGGAGGCCCGCGTGGCCAGGCCACCGAGCGCGGGGACCAGCCCCTTGCCACCGAGGTCGGCCGGGAAGAGGTCGAGGGCCAAGGAGCGCAGGGCGTCGAGCGATCGGTGCAGCGCGGACCCCAGCTGTAGGCTCCGGTCGCGCGCCGCATCGCCCTCGGGACCTCCGGGCAGGACGGCGGAGATGGCCGGCACGCTGTAGCTGGCAGCCGCGAGGTCCTGGATCACCCCGTCGTGCAGGTCGTGCGCCAGCCGTCGCCGTTCTGCGTGCCACGACGAGAGCGAGCGCGCGACCAGGTCCAGTCGCTGGCGACGTCCGCGGTCGACCCGGCGAGCGAGTGAGAAGGCGAGCGGCACGACCACGAGCTGGAAGAGCGCCAGGCCCCCGAGCCCGATCGGGAGCACCCTCCAGAACAACGAGCCCTCTCTCACCCCGACGCGGTTAGGCGGAAGGTAGGCCTCGAACACGAAGGGTTGTCCGTCGGCACCGGTGGCCCCGACGTAGACCTCGAGCAGACCCGACTCTCCGCGGGAACCAGGGAGCTCGGTGTCCGGGTCGTCCCCGTGGTCCGGGTGGGCCAGGATCCGGCTGGTGCCGAAAAGCTTCTTGACCTCCGCTGGCATGGTGAACGTGCGTCCGCCCAGCGTCGGGTCGTCGGCCCAGATGATGCGCCCAGAGCGGTCCCACAAGACGATGTGCGACACCGACGTGTCCTGCACCCGGCTGCGGAGCTGCCGCTCCAGCTCGGCGTCGGCGACCGGGTCCTCCCCCTGTCGAGCCGCGGCCGTGACCAGCGGGGCGGCGAGGAGCGTGGCCATCCGACGGCTCTGCTCGCGAGCATCGTGCACCGCCTCCTCCTCAGCGAACCGGCTGCTCTCCCATGCGATCGCGAGGGCCAGCAAGACCATCGCGAGCATGCTGAGCAGAGCGAAGCGCCCCATCGAGGACCGCAGCGTGGAGGAGTCGTCAGCCCCGGCACCGTTCAGCAAGTCAACGGGCATCGTCGGAGACGGTCAGGCCGAGGCGGCGGGCGATCGCGACGGCCTCCAGTTGCGAGTGGGCGCCGAGCTTGTGCAGGAGCGTCTTGACGTAGCCACGACAGGTGTTCGGGGAGATGCCGAGCTGGTCGGCGATCGCCCGGACGTCAAGGCCGACCGTCAGCATGGTGAGCACGTCGCGCTCACGTCGGCTCAACGCGATCCGGGGAGACCCGGGCTCCGTGGTGTGGGTGGTCACCGCGTTGCTCAAGAGCGAGTGGTGCACGACGAGCACCCCGCGGCGGGCGGTCCGCAGCGCGACGAGGAGGTCGGGGAGAGCCCCGTCCTTGGGCATCAGCGAGCTTGCGCCCGCCGCGGCTGCGCGGCCCATCAGGTCGGGGCCCGCGTGACCGGTCAGCAGGACGACGCAGGTGTTGGGGTGCTGTCGGACGACAATGGACGTGGCCTGGATGCCGTCGCGCTGCTCGCCCCGGAAGTGGTAGTCCATCACCACCAGGTCGGGGCGGTGCTTCTCGACCAGCGCCAGCCCGCTGTCCAGGTCGTAGGCCGCGCCGACGCACTCGATGTCCGGGGCGGTGGACAACCCGGACCGGAGCAGGTCGGCAAAGATCCGGTGGTCGTCGATGACGACGCACCGGCGGGCCGGGTGCGGTCGAACCGCACGCGCCGACTCGTCGGCCTCGCGCTGTCGCGGAAAGTTCGCCACGTTGCCCCCCGGGTCACATGGATGGCCCCTTAGTCGGGACTCGCCGAGCAGTCTCCGCGCGATCCGGGCCGTTGAACAGCAACTTGCGGTTTTCGACTCGGCTGGTCTGGACCACGTCTCGGATGGGCGGGACACCGGTTCAGCCCCGGTCGAGCATCACCGTCTCCGGGGTGTGCAACCGGACCATGAAGCGCGAGGTGTGCAGCGGCACCCGGTGTCGGGTGAGCCTGGACACGAGGACCATCGTGGCGAAGGCGAGCGGCACGGCCCAGGCCGCGGGCTGGGAGACGAGGGCGGCGAACCAGCCGCCCTCCCGGTCGACGAACAGGTTGTCGAGCACTGCGCCCCCGGTGAGGGCGCCACCGACGAGCAGCCCGGAGATGGCCCCGACGTCGGTCAGGCCACGCCACCAGATGCCGAGCAGGAGCAGCGGGCAGAACGTGGCGGCTGCCATCGCGAAGGCCAGACCGACCACCGTCGCGACCGCGACGTCACGGGCGAGGAGCGCCAGCAGGAACGGGACCACGACGGCCACCACCGCGCTCAGCCGGAAGGCCGCCACACCCTCGACCCGCTTGCTCATGACGTCCTGGGTGATGACGCCGGCCACGGCGATGGTGAGCCCCGACGAGGTCGCCAGGAAGGCGGCGAACGCTCCAGCGGTGAGCAGCGCGGTCAGCAGGTCGCCCCCCATCCCGGCGATCATCCGCGACGGCAGCTCGAGCACGACCCCGTCCGCGCCCCCCGTCCCGACGAGGTCAGGGGCGTAGAGGCGACCGAGTGCGGCGTACACCGGTGGGAGCACGTAGAACAGGCCCAGCAGGGCAAGGACCGCGACCGTCGTCTGGCGTGCGGCACGACCGTCGGGATTGGTGTAGAAGCGCACCACCACGTGGGGCAGTCCCATGGTGCCGAGGAACGTTGCCACCATCAGGGAGTACGTCGAGTAGAGCGGGTGTCCTCCGGCGAAGTCGACGGGGTTCGCCCACGCGGTGCCGGACTCACCGCCGACGAAGAGGCCGGGGTCCGCCGGCGAACGACCACCGTCTCCGAGCCAGACCACGACGAGGAAGACGAGAGGCACCAGCAGGGCGGTGAGCTTGAGCCAGTACTGGAAGGCCTGCACCAAGGTGATCGAGCGCATGCCGCCGGACAGCACGTTGAGGAGTACGACGACCGCGACCACCAGCCCCCCGGCCCATCCGGGAACACCGGTCGCGGTCTGCAGGGCGACGCCGGCGCCTTGGAGCTGGGGCATCAGGTAGAGCCAGCCGATCGCCACCACCATGACCGACGCGAGCGTGCGCACGGCGCGCGAGTCGAGCCGGGCCTCGGCGAAGTCGGGCAGCGTGTAGGCCCCCGAGCGGCGCAGCGGGGCCGCCACCAGAACGAGGAGGACGAGGTAGCCGGCCGTCCACC
>JBKJPE010000041.1:0-6634 GCA_046595185.1 Nocardioides sp. | reverse complement strand
TCCGCGCATGCCAGCCACCGCTGCGCCGTCGCTGCACGCTGCCGGCCTGGACGACCTGCTGGTGCACGCGGCGGCGGCCTCGCCGGCCATGATCGAGCGCTGGCGCAGGTCCGGGCGCGGTCTCGGACGCTCGGACGGGGTCACCCGGCGAGCCTAGGAGACGGCCGAGCGATCCGCTCCGCTCCGCGCCTCAGGGCCCGACGCTCACGACGACCGTCGTGCGCGAGGACTCACCGGACGGCCGGCGGGGTCCGCGGACCCCGGGCACGGCGCCCGTGGGTGTGGAAGTATCCGCGCATGCCAGCCACCGCTGCGCCGTCGCTGCACGCTGCCGGCCTGGACGACCTGCTGGTGCACGCGGCGGCGGAGTCGCCGGACAAGCTGGCCCTGGTCGAGGCGGCCGGGCGCAGCCTGACCTGGCGCGAGCTGGACACCGAGGTGGCGCGGGTGGCCACCGGTCTCGGCGACACCGGCGTGGTGGCCGGCTACCGGGTGGCGCTGGTGCTCGGCAACCGGCTCGAGATGGTCACCGGTTACCTGGCCGTGCTGCGCGCGCAGGCCGTGGCCGTGCCGCTGGACCCGGCCTCCACCCCGGCCGAGGTGGCGCAGGTGCTCACCGACAGCGGTGCACGGCTGGTGCTGGCCGACGCCGGGTCGGTGACCGCCGTACGCGCAGCCCTCGCCGGGCTGGAGGTCGACCACGCTCACCGCCCGCGGCTGGTCGTGGTGGGCACGACCCCGCTGCCGGGGGAGCAGTCCTGGGACCACCTGCGCGCCGAGCGCGTCCGCCGGTCGCCGGCGCTGCTCGACGCCGAGCAGCTCGCGGTGCTGCTCTACACCTCCGGCACCACCACCGGGCGTCCGCGCGCGGCGATGCTGACCCACCGCGCCCTGCGGGCCAACGTCGAGCAGGTCGCGCAGGTCGAGCCGCCCCTGGTGCACGGCGACGACGTCGTCCTGGGCCTGGTGCCCCTCTTCCACGTCTACGGACTCTGCGCCGTGCTGGGCGCGGTGCTGCGCCAGCGCGCCAAGCTGGTCATGGTCGACGCCTTCGACCCCGGCGGGACCCTCGACCTCATCGAGGACGAGGCCTGCAGCGTGCTGCCGCTGGCGCCCGGGGTGCTGGAGCGCTGGCGCACGACCGACCACCTCGCCGACGCCCTGGGGCCCGTACGCCTGGTGGTGTCGGGCGCGGCGCCGCTGGACCCCGCCGCGGCTGCGGAGTTCACCTCCCGGACCGGGCTGGCCGTCCACCAGGGGTACGGGCTCACCGAGACCGCCCCGGTCGTCGCCAGCACGCTGGGCAGCACCCCGGTCAGCACCCCGGGCAGCACCCCGCGCGACCCGCACTCCGTCGGCTGCGCCCTGCCCGGGGTGGGCCTGCGCCTGGTCGACCCCGAGGGTCGCGAGGTCGCCGCCGGTGACCCCGGTGAGGTCCAGGTCCGCGGTCCGCACCTGTTCAGCGGCTACTGGCCCGAGGGTCGGGGCGGCCCGGGACCGGACGGGTGGTGGGCCACCGGCGACGTCGGGCTGGTCGACGCGGCCGGCGACCTCGTCCTGGTCGACCGCCTGGCCGAGACGATCGTGGTCTCGGGCTTCACCGTCTACCCGGTCGAGGTCGAGGCCGTCCTGGCCACCGCGCCCGGGGTGCAGGCCGTCGCCGTGGTCGGCGCCGACGACCCCGCGACCGGGCACGCCGTGGTCGCGCACGTCGTGGCGCGGGCGGACACCGACACCGCGGACGTGCTCGCGGCCGTGGCGACCCACGCCCGCGAGCGGCTGGCGGCCTTCAAGCGTCCGGGCCGGGTCGTGGTCGTGGACCGGTTGCCACGCACGCGTACCGGCAAGGTCGCCCGGGCACGCCTGCGTGCCGGGACCGACCACACCGCCACCGGCGTCGGCGGGGGTCGGTCGTGAGTGCGCCGCGGGTACGCCTCTACGGCCGCCCGGGCTGTCACCTCTGCGACACCGCGCGGGAGGTCGTCGCGGCGGTCTGCGCCGAGCTCGGCGAGGAGTTCCTCGAGGTGTCGGTCGACGACGACCCGGCCCTGCGGGAGCGCTTCGGCGACGAGGTGCCGGTGACCTTCGTCGACGGCCGCCAGCACGACTTCTGGCGGGTGGACCCGCAGCGCCTGCGCAGCGCCCTCACGCGAGCCTGACCGGAGCGCCGGCGAGCCCGGGGGGACCCCCTGCGCGGTGTGACTTCTCACATGTGCTAGCGCCCACGTGCGCTCGTTTTGTTCTCCCGTTCACAAACTCCTACAGTGAATGGCGCCGCGACGCGCACCACACCCGAGGCGCCCCGACGTCGTCGTGCGGATGGAAAGCAGAGCAGTGACCTCACGGACACCCGCCGGACCCGCTCCGGCCGAGGCGACCCGGGACATCCCGGAGGCCACGGTCGCGCGCCTGCCGATCTACCTGCGCGCCCTGAACGCGCTCGCCGAGGCCGGCACGTCCACCTGCTCCAGCGAGCACCTGGCCACCGTGGCCGGCGTGAACAGCGCCAAGCTCCGCAAGGACCTCTCCCACCTCGGCAGCTACGGCACCCGTGGCGTCGGGTACGACGTCGAGTACCTGCAGTACCAGATCGCACGCGAGATCGGCGTGACGCAGGACTGGCCCGTGGTCATCGTCGGCATCGGCAACCTCGGGCACGCCCTGGCCAGCTTCTCCGGCTTCCGCAGCCGCGGCTTCCGCGTGGTCGCCCTCCTCGACGCCGACACCGACCGGCACGACGAGGTCGTCGCCGGTGTGGAGGTGCGCCCCTTCGACGACCTCGAGGGCGTGGTCCGCGACCAGGGCGTCGCGATCGGCGTGATCGCCACCCCCGCCGTGGCCGCCCAGGACGTGGCCGACCGGATGGTCGCCTGCGGGATCACCAGCATCTTGAACTTCGCGCCGGCCGTGCTGACCGTGCCCGCAGGCGTCGACGTGCGCAAGGTGGACCTCTCGATCGAGCTGCAGATCCTCGCCTACCACCAGCAGCGCAAGACCGGCGTCGACACGACCGCCGCGGCCCCGACCCGGAAGGTGGGCTCCGCATGAGCGTCCTCGTCGTCGGGATCTCGCACAGCTCCGCGCCGGTCTCCCTGCTCGAGAAGGTCGCGCTCAGCGACGACGCCGTGCACAAGCTGGTCCACGACGTCTCCACCGCCGACCGCGTCAGCGAGGCGACCGTGATCGCCACCTGCAACCGCGTGGAGATCTACGCCGACGTCGACCGCTTCCACGGCAGCGTGGAGACGCTCTCGCGGATGCTCATCGAGCAGGCCGGCGAGGACGAGTCGATGCTGCCGCACCTCTACGTCCACTACGACGACGGCGCCGTGTCCCACCTCTTCCAGGTGGCCGCCGGTCTGGACTCCATGGCCGTCGGCGAGGGCCAGATCCTCGGTCAGACCCGCAAGGCCCTGCGCACCGGGCAGGAGCTGGGCACGGTCGGGCCGGCGCTGAACCTCCTCTTCCAGCAGGCGCTGCGCGTCGGCAAGCGCTCGCGCGCCGAGACCGACATCGACCTGGTCGCCCCGTCGCTGGTCTCCGTGGCCCTGGCGCGGGCCGAGGCGCAGGTCGGCCCGGTCGCCGGCAAGGACGTCGTCGTCGTCGGGGCCGGCTCGATGGCCGGGCTGGCCGTGGCCACCGTCGCCCGGGCCGGCGCCGGGCGGATCAGCGTGGTCAACCGCTCCGCCGACCGCGCCGAGCGGCTCGCCGCCGAGCACCGCCCCCGCGCCGACGGCACCGGCCCCGGGTCCAGCCGCGCCCTGCGCCTGACCGACCTGCCCGCAGCCCTGGGCGAGGCCGACATCGTGATCACCTGCACCGGCGCCACCGGCGTCCTGGTGAGCGCAGCCCTGGTCAGCGCGGCGCGCAAGGCCACCGGCCGTGGCCCCGAGCGCCCGCTGTGCGTGCTGGACCTGGCCCTGCCCCGCGACGTCGAACCGGCCGTCGCCGACCTGCCCGGCGTCGGTCTGGTCGGGTTGACCGAGCTCGCCGAGACCCTCCAGCACACCGACGCCGGGCGCGAGGTCGAGCAGGTGCGCGACATCGTGACCCACGAGGTCACCTCCTTCCTGGCCGCCCGCCGCCAGGCCAGCGTCACACCGACCGTGGTCGCCCTGCGCACGATGGCCACCGGCGTCGTGGACACCGAGATGGGCCGCCTGGAGAGCCGGCTGCCCGGGCTCGCGGAGGAGCTGCGCACCGAGGTGCTGCACACGCTGCGCCGGGTGGCCGACAAACTGCTCCACGAGCCCACCGTCCGGGTCAAGGAGCTCGCCGACGAGCAGGGCGCGGTGTCGTACGCCGCCGCCCTCGCCGAGCTGTTCTCCCTCGACCCCGAGGCCGTGGATGCCGTCACCCGCCCCCAGGTCGGCGAGGAGGGCCCGTCGTGAGCGCCGCCCCCGTGCGCGTCGGCACCCGACGCTCCCCGCTGGCCACCACCCAGTCCGAGACGGTGGCGGCGATGGTCCGCGAGCGCCTCGGCCGCGACGTGGAGCTGGTCGAGGTGACCACCGAGGGCGACCGCAGCCAGGCCGCCGGCACGCCGTTGGTCGAGACCACCACCACCGGCAGCACGGGCGTCTTCGTCGGCGCCCTGCGCGACGCGCTCCTGGCCGGGCGCGTCGACGTCGCCGTCCACTCGCTGAAGGACCTGCCGACCTACCCGGCCGAGGGGATCGCCCTGGTCGCCGTGCCCGGCCGCGAGGATGCTCGCGACGTGGTCGTCGCCCGTGACGGGCTCACCCTCGGCGAGCTGCCTGTCGGCAGCGTCGTGGGCACCGGCTCGCCGCGCCGCGTCGCGCAGGTGCACGCCCTGGGCCTGGGTCTGGAGCTGCGCGGGGTCCGCGGCAACGTCGACACCCGGATCGGCAAGGTCCGCTCCGGGGAGTACGACGCCGTCCTGCTCGCCCGGGCCGGTCTGGCCCGCCTCGGCCGGCTCGACGAGGTCACCGAGGTGCTCGACCCGATCCAGGTGCTGCCGGCCCCCGGTCAGGGCGCGCTCGCGGTCGAGTGCCGCGCCGACGACCCGCTCGCCGCCGCGCTGGCCGACCTCGACGACCCCCGCTCCCGGGCGTGCACCGAGGCGGAGCGGTCGGTCCTGGCCACGCTCGAGGGCGGCTGCTCGGCCCCGATCGGGGCCATGGCCGAGCTCGTGGAGGGCGAGGACGGCGACGAGCTGTGGGTCCGCGCGGTCGCGCTGTCCCTCGACGGCGCGCTCGCCGTGCGCAGCTCCGCGGCCGGCCCCGTGTCCGACCCGGTCGGGCTCGGTGCCCGGCTGGCCGCCGAGATGCTGGCCGACGGGGCCGGCGACCTCGAGGCGGCGCCCACATGACCCGGGCCACCGTGACCCGGGCCACCGCGCCACCCGGGGAGAGACCCGGTGCAGGACCCCCAGCCAGTCTTCAGGACCACGCCAGGAACGACCATCCGCACGACCGCAGAGCAGCAGAGGTGCAGACCCCATGACCCGAGGCACGACCCCCACCACCGCGCCGGACGCCGCGATCGGGACCCAGCCCTGGGTCTCCTTCGTCGGCACCGGCCCCGGCGACCCAGACCTGCTCACCGTGCGCGCCCTCAGCGTGCTCGGTGACGCCGACGTCGTGGTCACCGAGGTCCCCGAGCACGCCGCGCTGGTCGCCGCGCTGCTCGGCGCGGGCGAGGACGTCCCCGAGGTCGTCGACGGCGGCTTCGGCGAGGACGGCCAGCCGCTCACCCACGCCGCGCGCGCCAAGGTGGTCCTCAAGCACGCCAAGCGCGGGCGGCGGGTGGCCCGGCTCATGGTCGGCGACCCGTTCCTCTATGCCTCCGGGCCCGAGGAGGCACAGGCCTGCGTCAAGGCCGGCATCGGCTTCGAGATCGTGCCGGGCGTCTCCTCGGTCGCCGCCGTCCCGGCCTACGCCGGCATCCCGCTGACCACCAAGGACCGCCGTGCGGTCTCCGTGGTCACCTGCGGCGGCAAGGTCGACTGGAGCCGCTACGCCGGCGACGACACGCTGGTGCTGCTCTCCGGGGTGGGCACGGTCGGCGACGCGGCCGCCGAGCTGGTCGCCGCGGGACGCGACCCGCGTACGCCCGTCGCGATCACCCGCGTCGGCACCACGACCGAGCAGGAGACGCTCGTCTCCACCCTCGAGCACGTCGGCGCCGACGTGCGCGCCACCCGGATCGCGCCGCCCGCGGTCATCGTGATCGGCGACGTCGTCGACCTGCGCGACACGCTGTCGTGGTTCGAGACCAAGCCGCTGTTCGGCTGGCGCGTGCTGGTGCCGCGCACCAAGGAGCAGGCCGCGAGCCTGTCGACCCGCCTGCGCGGCTACGGCGCGGTGCCCGAGGAGGTGCCGACCATCTCCGTCGAGCCGCCCCGCAACCCGCTGCAGATGGACAAGGCCGTGCGTGGCCTGGTGGAGGGCCGCTACGAGTGGATCGTCTTCACCTCGGTGAACGCGGTCAAGGCCGTGCGCGAGAAGTTCGAGGAGTACGGCCTCGACGCCCGCGCCTTCTCCGGGCTGAAGATCGCCTGCGTCGGTGAGAAGACCGCCGCCTCCGTGGCGACCTGGGGCCTGCGCGCCGACCTGGTGCCCGCCGGCGAGCAGTCGGCCGCCGGGCTGCTCGAGGACTGGCCCGAGTACGA
>JBKJPE010000231.1:0-22299 GCA_046595185.1 Nocardioides sp. | reverse complement strand
CAACCCCTACGCGGACTCGACCTCGGCCCGGCGCTTCGTGTGGACCTACGGCCACCGCAACGTCCAGGGCCTCGCCCTGCGCGCCGACGGTTCGCTGTGGTCGGTCGAGCACGGCACCTTCCGCGACGACGAGGTCAACCTGCTGCGCCGCGGCGGCAACTACGGCTGGGACCCGCGTCCGGGGTACGACGAGTCGGTGCCGATGACCGACTTCTCCCTGCCGGGCCGGCAGCGCGCGGCACGCTGGCGTTCGGGCGACCCGACGGTCGCCCCCTCCGGCGCGACGTTCGTCCGCGGCGCCGAGTGGGGCCGCTACCGCGGCCGGCTCGCCGTGGCGGTGCTCGGCGACACCAAGATGATGTTCCAGGCCTACGACGGGCGCGGGCGGCTCCGGGACGTCCGGGTGCCGGAGGCGTTGCGCCAGCACGGTCGCCTGCGCTCGGTCACCCAGCTCTCCGACGGCTCGCTGGCCGTCACGACCGACAACGCCGGGGGCGCCGACAAGGTGCTGCGGGTGGTGCCGGTCGCGCCGGGCTGAGCCCGACGCGGGGGGCCCGGGCCTCTACGACACGTCCTGGCCCCAGCCGCCGAGCACGGCGCCGGCCAGCAGCACCAGGAACCACACCACCACCGAGCCCACGGCCACCACCGGCAGCCGCCCCGGGTGCGGGGTCCACCAGCGCACGCACAGCACGAACGCGGCCGCCCACAGCCCCAGCAGCAGCACGACGCCCCACCAGGGGGCCAGCAGGACGCTCGCGCCGTGCAGGAAGAGCGAGGCGGCCATCAGCCCCATGCCCACGAACGGCCACGGCGAGGGTGCGTCGACCGGGCGGGGGGCCCGGCGGGCCGCCCGCCCGGCCTCACGGGCCGCGTTGCGGCGACGCGCCACGGGCGGGGTCAGTCCTCGCTCGGAGCGGAGGGCTCGTCGTCGTTCCAGTCGGGGTCCCGGTCCCACGACTCGGTGCGCTCGGCGGCCTTCTCGAGTGCACGCGCGGCGTCGGCCTCGGTGTCGTACGGCCCGAGGCGGTCCTGGTTCCGGCACCCGTCCCGACCCTCGACGCGCCGGTGGTTGAGGCAGTACCAGAACTCGCTCATGGGGCGGAAACTACACCGCGGGCGAGCCGGCCCGCCGTCGCCGACCGGCGTGGCCAGTAGACTTGGCTGCGGACGGGCTGGTCGGGCGACCGCGTGGGCCGGGAGACCGGTCCCCGAGGAAGGTCCGGGCTCCACAGGGCGAGGTGGTGGGTAACACCCACCCGGGGCAACCTGCGGGACAGTGCCACAGAGAACAGACCGCCACCCCGGCTCCGGCCGGGGCGGTAAGGGTGAAACGGTGGTGCAAGAGACCACCAGCGGTCCGGGCGACCGGACCGGCTCGGCAAACCCCACCTGGAGCAAGGTCAAGAAGTCGCTCTCCGGAGCGATGCGTGCGCGTTCGAGGGCGGCCCGCCCGAGCGCACGGGTAGACCGCTGGAGGCTGTCGGCAACGGCAGCCGTAGATGGATGGTCGCCCCCGCGGCAGCGATGTCGTGGGACAGAACCCGGCCTACAGGCCAGCCCGTCCGCCACACCCGACCTGACCTCCGGGAACGTCAGGCGGGACCCGCCCCGGTCCCCACAGCGTCCCCAAGAATCGGCGCCGCCGGCCCCCCGAGGACCGAGTCGAACGCCTCCCGGGTGCGGTGGTCAGGGTTCGTCCACAGGTGCGTGTCCGGCGTCCCGACCGCCGAGGCGTGCCCCAGCCGCGCCTGAAGCGTCGTGACCGACTCCCCGTGGCGGACCAGCAGCGACGCGTAGTAGTGCCGGCAGGAGTGCAGCCCGGTCCCCACCGCGACCCCGCCGCGCGAGCCACCCGCCGCCACAGATGCCCGAACGTCTGCCGCGTCATCGGGGAGTCGTCGACCGTGAACACCACTAGCCCCGGCCGTCTTCTCGACGTACTCTGCCCCGCACGCACGGCCAACCGTCTACAACCAAAGTGGAGCGTACTCATGAAGATTCCTCACGTCAGGGCAGCGATAGCTGTCGTTGTGTCGGCCGGTGTTCTCTCAGTGGCGCCGCTGGCGTATGCCGAGATGATCGATGGCACCAACGGCCCGGACCGTCTGGTGGGGACGGCTGGATCGGATCAGATCCGTGCCAAGCAGGGTGCCGATCAAGTCCTGGCTCGAGGGGGGCGTGACAAGGTTCTCGCCGGTGCAGGTGACGACGAGCTTGTCGGGGGCGGTGGTCGTGACTTCCTGCGTGGGAGCGCAGGTGAAGATGTACTGCGCGGTCAACGGGGAGAAGACGTGTTCTCCGGTGGTTGGGGGCCTGACGTTGTGGTCGGCGGTATGGACGGTGACTTCGTTTTTGCGGGCGGGCAGCAGGGCAGGGGCAGTGACACCCTGCTGGGCGGTGCAGGTTTTGACGTGCTCCGGGGGGGCCAGGGCGACGATCTCCTGCGCGGCGGCGCCGGTAGAGGAGACGAGCTGAGGCCAGGACCGGGAGCGGACCGAACCTCCGGCGGACCGGGCGATGACAGGGTGCTCCTGGAGCGTGACGGAGCGCGCGACGTTATCCGCTGCGGTCGTGGCTCCGATGTCGTCAGGTACGCCGGCGGGATCGACCGCCGCGACGTTGTCGTTGCCTGCGAGACCGTGGAGGCCAGGGGCTGACGTGGGGCAGGCCCTGCGACGACAGGGTCAGCCCACCTCGTCAGACCGCACACCGGTCGCCCGCGTCCGCCCCACTCGTCACCCGCCGAGCGGCCCAGCGGCGCTGGCGAACGGAGTTCCTGCTCGGGGCGCGGACTCACGTGCGCTGGGCCTTGTCGCGCCGTCACCGAGAAGGAGTCCCGCACGGCACCTGACCAGACTGCCCATCGGCGTCCCGGGGTCGAGATCCCACCGCTCCGTTCCGGCGCGACGAGAACTCGCCTCGGCCGTGTTGATCGGTCCGGGGCGTTGTCCGAGCAGAACGACGTCGCAGCCGTCGGCGCTCCCACACCGGGCGATGGCGGCTCTCGTGCGTGACGTCAGATGTCGTCCGTGGCCCCGCAGCTCACGTGAGTGGCATCAGTCCGGCGTCGAACTGGACGGTGTCGCGGCCAGCGCCGCAGTCAACGGTGTCGGCCTCGGTGAGGTGGACCCTGCATCGCGCCGCACGCCGAGGGGCGAGTCGTCTGCTCGCCCGGCAAACGGCATGGGCCGTCTCGGCGGTCTTTACCTGGGCGCCGTAGGCGGTGCTGGTGTCGGCGAGCTCGACGTGGTGGGCCGCGACGTAGGCGCTGGGAGGTGGCGGCCGCCAGCGCGGCCGCGCGATCGATGGCGGGGTCCGTCTCCAGGCCCCGACCGATGACAGCAGGCGGCTGGCCGACAGAAGATCCGCGACGAGCCCGTGTCGTGGCTCCGTTCGTCGCGACCGGCGAGGCCGAGCGCGAGCGACTCGCTGCCGCGGGACTGGACGCGGGATCGGTCAAGCTGCTGGTCGACGGCATCTCGGAGACCTTCGCCATGGCAGTCGACGAGGCCGTCGTACAGCTCGGGGATGTGGGCCCGCTACAACATCCCTGCCGTGCAGATGCTCGAGCCCTACCTCGAACAGGAGCGTCGGGACCGGCAGTACCCCTTCGCCGACATCGTCGACAGCGGAGCCCTGGTGGCGGGGGGCTCGGACTGGCCGATCTACCCGCAGCGCGGTGGCCCCCACCTCGTCGCCGACACGACGAACAGCGGCCCGGACGCGGCTGCCGGCAGGGCCTCCTCGCACCACGCTCCCAGGATCGTGACCATCACCTCCGGATGACCGAAGACGGCCGGCCCTGCGCATCGCGTCTCACGGCGCAGGGGGTGGCGCTCGACCGTCGGGGGGTCCTCAGGGGGCGGTCAGGGCCGGCAGCGGGAGGCTGGACGCCCTGGGCGTCAGGCGGCTGCCCGCGGGCACGGGGAACGGGAACCCGAGGACGGCGAGCCGACCGCGTACCCGGTTCTGCGCCTGGCAGTTCTGGACGCAGTCCGTGGGCGGGTTGGCGACCTCGACCGCGTCCTCGCCGGAGACGAATCCCATGCGACCACCGCTCGCGACGTCCCAGACGGACACGCCACCACAGTGGGCGACGCTCGGGGTGACGGGCCGGGCGGTGTTGCAGTCCCGCTGCAGGACCCGCTCGGCGACCTGCGCGCTGTCACGGGCCACGAAGTCCGGGGACAGGTCGTTGGCGATGTTGACCCGGGTGCTCACCTGCACGCAGAAGCGACTGGGCGGTCCCGTCCGGACACTGGTGCACTGCGAGCCCAGGAACTGTCCGACGCGGGCGCGGAACCGGGGGTTGTCGAAGTAGAACGGGGTGAGCCTGGGGTTGCCGCTGGTGGCCAGGGTGTGGGTGACGCGGGTGCGGGTCCCGTCGTCGCGCTCGGGCTCCATCTGGAAGATGCCGCCCTGCGCACAGTCCTTGGCCTGGATCTTCATCGAGAGGTCGGTGCCGGCACGGCGGATGACGAGGTCCTCCTCGTCGAGCTCGACGGTGATCCCGCTGGACAGCACCAGCCCGCGGTGGTCGGGGACCTTCGAGGCGAAGACCGGGGTACGACGGCCGCCGGTGATGTCCTCGGGGTTGGCGGCACCGGTGAAGGCGTAGTCGAGGACGGCGAAGTCGCGAAGGCGCACGTCGAAGGACACGTAGCGCCCTCGGACGCCGAAGCTCGTGTCGGCGGCTCCCAGGGAGGCGGCCGGGACGACCCGGTCGACCTCGCCCCCAGCGGACGAGGCGACCGTGGCACCGCTGGCGAGGTTGACCAGCGAGAAGCTGCCGTTCCGGCAGGCGCCCGACGAGGCCGCCTGGGTGGGGCCGGTGGCGACCACCCCGAGCAGGGCGAGCAACGAGCCGAGAGCAAGGGCGACCCGGGCACGACCGGGCTGGAATCCGATTTTCATGGGTCAGCTCCGATGTCTCGGCGGCGCGTCGGGCACGTGCCGCTGCGTCGGATCGTGCTCCCCACCGCCACGGCCGCGCCACGGTACTTTGGTGCCGGTACCCGCTCGCGTGAGCAGCCGTCACTTGACGCGTGAGCCATGCTCGGCATGTGGTGGACATCGAGGTGCTGGTCGTCCCGGACTGCCCGAACGGGGGAGGCGCGGTCGCGCTCGCCGAGCGCGCTGTCGCCGAGGCCGGGGTGGCCGCGCGGGTGCGCACGACGGTGATCGCCACCGAGGTCCAGGCGCAGGCCCGCGGATTCGTCGGGTCGCCGACGTTCCTCGTCGAGGGCGCCGACCCCTTCGCGGTGCCCGGTGCCGCGGTGGGCGTGGCGTGCCGGGTCTATGCGACCCCCGGCGGCCTTGCCGGCGTCCCGGCCGTCCACGCCCTGCTCGCCGCGATCGTGGCTGCTGCGCGCGCCGCCGACTAGCGTCAGGGGCGCGAGGGGTGCAGCCGTTCGTGGACTGCCGCAGGTCCAAGCCCCACCCGCGCGACCCGACCGGGAGGGGCTGATCGAGATGTGGGCGCTCACCCTCCCGCTCGGCCTGCTCGTGCCGGCGATCACGGCCGTCACCGGGTACGTCGTCGCCCAGCAGTTCTCCTCCCTGGCCGTGGACCGCTCGCGTCTCGAGGCTCGTGCGGCCACCGGTGACGAGGCCGACGTCCGAGCCCTCGACGTGAGCACCGGGTCGGCGTCGAGCCGCAGGACGCCGTGTCCACCGGTCAGACCCCCGACGACCTTGGTCAGCTGGTCGAGCACTCGCAGCTGGCCGGCACGCTCGATGCCCGGTGGCCCTCACAGATCACCGAGGCACTCGACCTGGCCGATCTCACCGCCGCTCCAGGTCTCCGCGCTGCGTCCTCTCCGCCTCCATCGCGTCCGCGGTGACCCGCCAGAAGACCAGGCAGGCCACGCTCTCCGCGACGATCGCGCCCCCGTGGGCCAGGGCGAACAGCCACGGGTCCGCGAGCGCCCCCGCGTGGTGGTAGACGTGGCCCGGCAGCAGCGTCCCGAGGACGAGGTGGTGGGTGAGCACGAACCCGATGGCCAGCAGGCAGGGGCGCCAGCTCTGGTAGAGCGTGATCACGGCGACGGTGAAGAAGGAACTGGACGTGCGCCTCGATGAGGCCGTTGAAGAGGCCGATCAGGATCGCCGAGCTCGTCAGCAGCCCCAACGTCGTCATGGAGGCCCGCACGGTCCGGCTCAACCGTCCCCAGGTGGCAGCGACCGCAAGTGCGGCGACCACGCCGAGGGCCGGCAGGCTGGTCGCCAGCGGCGCACCGCGGGCGAGGCCGAGCACCGCGAGCGACCCGGCATGGACCCAGAGCAGCACCACGATGCCCCGGTGTCGCGCGAGCCAGGCTGCCTCCGGCAGCGCCCCGCCGCGCGGCAGGACCGCGAGGAGGGCCGCAGGACTCCGACGGTGAGGTGACGAGGGTAAAGGCGTTCCATCGAGGAGGCGAGCAGTGCGTCCGAGACGAGCACGATCGGTGGCCTGCACGATACCGACCGCATCGGGACGCCACCGGGGCAACCAGATCGATCCGGGGCGAAGGTTCTGCTCCGCGGGTGGCGGCGGGCGTGCCGTTCACTTGCATCCCGCGACTACGGTGGGACCTCGTCGGGGTCGCCACGTCGCGGTCGCCCTCCGGCCACGAGGAGGCGGGGACCACGCGCGTCGTACGCACCCTGCCCGTGCTGCTCGGGGCCGCCCATCCGGGTCCGGCGCTGGCGGTCACCCTCCTCGCGGCGCTGTTGTGCCTGCCCGCCGACCTCTCCCCCGGGCCTGCCGCGGTGGCCGTGCTCGCCGTGCTCACCGGGCAGCTGAGCATCGGGTGGTCCAACGACCTGCTCGACCTGGCCCGGGACCGCGTGGTCGGGCGGACCGACAAGCCGCTGGCCGCGGGGGACCTGTCGGTCGCGCTGGTCCGCGGCGCCACCGTTGCCGCGCTCGCCGCCACCGTCGTCCTGTCCCTCGCCGGCGGCCTGCTGGCCGGGGTGCTCCACCTCGTGGTGGTCACGGCGGGCTGGGCCTACAACCTCGGCCTGAAGTCGACCCTGGCCTCGGGCCTGCCCTACGCCGTCGCCTTCGGCGCGCTGCCGGCCTTCGTCTGGGCGGCCGGGGACGCCACCGCCCCGGCGTGGGTCCTGCTCGCCGGCGCGCTCCTCGGCGTCGGCGCGCACCTGCTCAACGCGGTGCCCGACCTCGCCGACGACGCGGCGACCGGCGTGCGCGGCCTGCCCCACCGGCTCGGTGAGCGCGGGTCGCGGGTCGGGGCCGCGCTGCTGCTGGTCCTGGCCTCCGCGGTCCTGGCCGCCGGCACCGCCTCCCTCCCGTTCGCCGTCCGCCTGTTCGCCCTCGCGGTCGCGGTCGGCCTGGCCGCCGTGGCCGTCCGCGCCCCGGGCCGCCAGGGGTTCCGGGCCGCGGTCGGCATCGCCGTGGTCGACGTCGTGGTGCTGGCGGCCGCGCGATGAGCGGGGCGTACGACCTGGTGGTCGTCGGCGCGGGCCCTGCCGGCGCCACGGCCGCCGTGGCCGCCCTCGAGGCCCGCCCGGGCCTGCGCGTGCTGCTGCTCGACCGCGCCGACTTCCCCCGCGACAAGTGCTGCGGCGACGGGATCGCAGCCCAGGCCCTCGACGTCCTCGACGCCCACGGCATGGCGGACGCCGTCGACGGTTGGGCACCGTTGCGCCGCCTCGAGCTGGCGGCCGGTGACACGATGGTCGACGGCGTGATGTCGCGAGACGTGCACGTCGTGCCGCGCCAGGCCTTCGACGCGCGGCTGGTCGAGCACGCGGTCGACCGCGGCGCCGTGCTGCGGCGCGCCCGCGTCCGCGGGATCGACGTGCGCGACGACGTGGTGGTCCTCGACGACGGCGACGACGAGGTCCACGCCACGGTCGTCGTCGGCGCCGACGGCGCCCACTCCCGGGTCCGGGCCGCGCTCACCGGCCCGCACCGGCTCGGGTCGCCGCGACGCGCCCTCGCCCTGCGCGGCTACACGCCCACGCCGGACCGGCTGGCCGGGCGCCAGGTCATCCGCTGGGGGCCCGGCCGGCAGCCGTCGTACGCCTGGGCCTTCGACCGTGGTGACGGGCTGGCCAACATCGGGTACGGCGAGCTGGTCGACGGCGGCCCCGGACCCACCCGCGCCCGGATGCTCGACGCGCTCGACGGCCTGCTGCCCGGCCTCGTCGCCGACGCCTCCGACTGGCGCGGGCACCCGCTGCCGCTGTCCGGCTTCCGCTGGCAGCAGCCGGACGGGCGCTGCCTGCTGGCGGGCGACGCCTCCGGCCTGGTCAACCCGATGACCGGGGAGGGCATCTACTACGCCGTCGCCACGGGGTCGCTGGCCGGGCGGGCCGCCGCCGCCGCCGTGGCGGCCGGGGAGCCCGACGGGGCCGGCCGCCGCTACCGGCGCGAGGTGCGCCGCCTCCTGGCCGGCCACCTGCGCCACACCTGGACCGCCGGCACGCTCGCCCAGCACCGGGGGGTCGTGGCCGCCGGCGTCCGCGCCGCCCGCGGCGACCAGCGGGTCTTCGACGACCTCGTCGAGATCGGTCTCGGCGGTGGCCGGATCACCCCGCGCCTGGGTCGTTCCCTGGCCCGCCAGCTCGTCCGCCCGACCACCTGACAGCCCTTCCACCCCTCACCGCACGACGAACGGACCCCCATGCAGATCCTCACCGCCCGTGGCGCCCTGCCGGAGCACCGCTACCCGCAGGACGAGATCACGCAGGCCTTCTCCGAGGTCATCGCCCAGGGCCGCCTCGACGAGCGGGTGCTGCGCCGCTTCCACGCCAACGCCGGCGTCGACCACCGCCACCTGGCGATGCCCCTGGAGCGCTACGGCACCCTCGACGGCTTCACCGAGGCCAACGACCTGTTCATCGACCAGGCCGTACGCCTGGGGTCGCGCGCCGTGGAGGACGCGCTCAAGGACGCCGGCCTCACCCCCAGCGACGTCGACCTGGTCGTCTCCGCCACCGTCACCGGGCTCGCGGTTCCGTCGCTGGACGCCCGGATCGCCGCGGTCACCGGGATGCGGCCCGACGTGCGCCGGATGCCCCTGGTCGGGCTGGGCTGCGTCGCGGGCGCGGCCGGGATCGCGCGGCTGCACGACTACCTGCTCGGCCACCCCGACCACGTCGCCGTGCTGGTCGCCGTCGAGCTCTGCTCGTTGACCGTCCAGCGCGACGACACCTCCGTACCCAACCTCGTGGCCAGCGGGCTCTTCGGTGACGGTGCCAGCGCGGTCGTGGCCGCCGGGGCGGACCGACCCACCCCGGACCCCTCCCCCGTGCGCGTGCTCGACAGCCGCAGCCGGCTCTACCCCGGCACCGAGCGGACGATGGGCTTCGACGTCACCGGCGGCGGCCTGCGCATCGTCCTGGACGCCGAGGTCCCCGCCCTCGTCGAGCGCCACCTGCGCGGCGACGTCGACGGCTTCCTGGCCGACCACGGGCTCACCCGCGACGACATCGGCTTCTGGGTCTGCCACCCCGGCGGCCCCAAGGTGATCGAGGCGCTCCAGGCGGCCCTCCAGGTCCCCCGCGAGGCGCTGCAGCTGACCTGGGACTCGCTGGCGCGCGTGGGCAACCTGTCGTCTGCCTCGGTGCTGCACGTCCTCGAGGACACCCTGCGCGAGCGTCCGCCCGTCCCCGGGTCGCTGGGCGTCCTGATCGCGATGGGCCCCGGGTTCTGCTCCGAGCTCGTGCTGCTCCGCGCGGAGGACGCCCGGTGACCTCCCTGACCGCCTTCACCGTCCTGGTCGTCCTGGTCGTCGTGGAGCGCCTGGCCGAGCTTGTGGTCTCGAGGCGCAACGCCACGTGGAGCCTCGAGCGCGGCGGCCGGGAGACCGGGCGGGGGCACTACCCGTTCATGGTCGTGCTGCACACCGGGCTGCTGGCCGCGATGCTCGTCGAGGCCCACGTCGTGCGCCCGGACGTCCCCGGGGCGCTGGCGTGGTCCATGCTCGCGCTGGTGCTCGCGGCCCAGGCGCTGCGCTGGTGGTGCATCAGCACCCTCGGCCGGCGGTGGAACACCCGCGTGATCGTCGTGCCCGGGCTGGCCCCGGTGACCGGCGGGCCGTACCGGTTCTTCTCCCACCCCAACTACGTCGCCGTCGTGGTCGAGGGCGTGGCCCTGCCGCTGGTGCACGGGGCGTGGGTGACCGCCGTGGTCTTCACCGTGCTCAACGCCGCGCTGCTGCGGGTGCGGCTGCGGGTCGAGGACGAGGCCCTGGCCACCCTGTCGGCGCCGGCCGCCGGCCCAGGCCGGACGACCGCGGGAGGTCGTCGTGCGTGACCTCGTCGTGGCCGGGGGCGGGCCGGTCGGCCTCGCCGTGGCCCTGCACGCCGCCCGGGCCGGGCTCGACGTCGTCGTCCGCGAGCCGCGGAGCGGTCCGGTCGACAAGGCGTGCGGTGAGGGCCTGATGCCCGGCGCGCTGACCCGCCTCGCCGCGCTGGGCGTCGACCCCGTCGGCGTCGACCTGCACGGCATCCGCTACCTCGACCCGCGCCACGAGGCCGTCGCGCGGTTCCGGGCGGGTCCGGGCCGCGGCGTGCGTCGCACGACCCTGCACGCGGCGCTGGCCGAGCGGGTGGCCGACGCCGGGGTGCCGGTCGAGCGCCGACGCGTCGAGGTGGTCGAGCAGCGCGACGACCACGTCCTCGTGGACGGCGAGCCCGCCCGCCACGTCGTCGCCGCGGACGGCCTGCACTCCGGCGTGCGACGGTCCCTCGGCCTGGACGCCCCCGGCCCCGCCGCCGGACGCCGCTACGGCCAGCGGCTGCACGTCGTCACCGCGCCCTGGAGCGACCTCGTCGAGGTCCACTGGGGCCCGCGGGCGGAGGCCTACGTGACCCCCGTGGCCCCCGACCTCGTCGGCGTGGCGGTGCTCAGCGCCGAGAAGGGCCCCCTCGCGCGGGTGCTGGGCGGCTTCCCTGCGCTCGAGGCCCGCCTGGACGGTGCCGAGCGGACACCCGTCCGCGGCGCCGGCCCGTTGCGGCAGCGGTCGACCCGCCGGGTGGCCGGGCGCGTCCTGCTGGTCGGCGACGCAGCCGGCTACGTCGACGCCCTCACCGGTGAGGGCATCGCGCTCGGCCTGGCCGAGGCGCAGGCGGTGGTGGACGCCGTCGTCGCGGGCGACCCCGGGTCCTACGAGCGGACCTGGCGCCGGCTCCGCCGCCGCCACGAGCTGATGACCCGCGGCCTGCTCGGTGCCACCCGCCGGCCGCTGGTGCGGCGTGCCCTGGTGCCGGCCGCCGGCGCCGTACCGGCCATCTTCGGCCTCGCCGTGGACCAGCTGGCGGGGCCGGCGTGAGCGCCCCCACCACGAAGGGCGTCGAGCAGGTGGTCCTCCTCGACGAGGACGGGCGGGCGGTCGGCCGGGCCGACAAGGCGACCGTGCACCACCACGACACCCCGCTGCACCTGGCCTTCTCCTGCTACGTCTTCGACCGGCAGGGTCGGTTCCTGCTCACCCAGCGTGCTGCGGCCAAGCGCACGTGGCCGGCGGTGTGGACCAACTCCGCCTGCGGTCACCCCGCCCCCGACGAGCCGTTCCTCGAGGGCGTGCGCCGCCGGGTCGGCCAGGAGCTCGGGCTCGACCTCGCCGAGCTGCGCCTGGTCCTCCCGGCGTTCCGCTACCGCGCGGTGATGGCCGACGGGACGGTCGAGAACGAGATGTGCCCCGTGACCGTGGCTGTCACCGACGGTGAGCCGCAGGCCGACCCGGACGAGGTGGACGACGCGATCTGGGTCGACTGGGCGGGCTTCCGTGCCGACGTGCTCGGCGGGCGCCGCGAGGTCAGCCCGTGGTGCCTCCAGCAGGTCGCCGCGCTGCCTGCCGACCCGCTCTCCGCCCCCGGCCAGCCTCCCTCGGCACTCCCCCCGGCAGCCCGCCCGCCGAGATGACGCTCGCGGACGGCCGAGATCGCTGCCGCGACCGTCCGAGATGACGCCTCCGGGAGGCGCCGCCCGGCGTGGGGGACGGGCAGCGCGCCGCGAGCGGCACCTCGACCGGTCGCGAGCGGCACCTCGACCGGTCGCGAGCGTCACCTCGGCTCAGGCGAGCTCGAAGCGCACCCGGCGCTCGGCGACGGAGGCGGCGACCAGGCGTACGCGCACCCGCTCCCCCAGCGGCAGCGGGCCCGTGCCGGACACCCGTGCCTCCACGGCCGGGTCGGCCACGGTGACCGTGCCCGAGGCCGGGTCGTCGTCCTCCACCTCGACCACGACGGCGTCGAACGTCTCCCCGACGCGGTGCGAGAGCAGACCGGCCTCCACGAGGTCGAGCACCGCGTTCTCGTAGCGGCGGGCCAGCTGGCCGGAGCGCCGCAGGGCCGCCGGCAGGTCCGGCAGCGCCTCGAGCACCCACGCCGGCACGGCCTCGCCGGCGCACAGCGCCAGGCACACCTCGCCGGCGAAGCGGTCGCCGAGGCGGCGCAGCGGAGCGGTCACGTGGGCGTACTCGGAGGCCAGCGCGGCGTGGTGGGGGTCGGCAGGCACCTCGCCGTCGAAGGCGACGTAGCCGCTGCCGCGCAGCAGCCGTGTGCAGGCCACCACCATCGCGGCCTCCGCCGGGACCGACGGGTCCAGGCTGCGCACGAAGTCCGGGTAGAGCAGCTCGGCCGGCCAGCCGATGCCGAGGGCACGGGCGGTGCGGTGCAGCCGCCGCACGTCGCGGGGGTCCGGCGGCGGCAGCGTCCGCAGCAGCCCGACCCGGGCGTAGACCATGAGCGAGGCCGCGGCGAAGCCGGTCAGCAGCGAGACCTGGGCGTTCCACTGCTCGGCGGGCAGCTGGCGACGGAAGGCCAGCGACCACGTGTCACCCGCGACGTCGACCTCCTGCTCGGGCAACGGCAGCGAGACGCCGCCCCGGGCGGCCTCGCGGGCCAGGCGCAGCTCACCGACCTCGCGCAGCAGCTGCAGCGGCTCGTCGGCCGAGCCGGCGTCGACGGCGGCCTGCACCTCGTCGTAGGTCAGCTGCCGGCGCGAGCGCACCAGCGCCCGCTCGACCGTGACGTCGGTGCCCTCGCCGCCGGCGTCGACCCGGAGGGTCCACAGCAGGGCTGGGCGGACCTCCCCCGGCAGCAGGGAGGCCGCGTCCTCCGACAGCGCGGGCGGGTGCAGCGGGACCTTCGAGTCCGCGCCGTAGAGGGTCTCCCCGCGCCGCCGGGCCTCGACGTCGACGGGGTCGCCCGGGCTCACGAAGGCGGCCACGTCCGCGATGGCGTAGCGGACCACGTAACCCGTCGGGTCCTGCGGGTCGCGCTCGAGGTGGACGGCCTGGTCGAGGTCGCGCGCCCCGGGCGGGTCGATCGTGACGAAGGGGACGTCGGTGCGGTCCAGGGCCGGCAGGCGCGGCGCCACGGCCGCCTCCTGCGCCGCCCGCGCCACCTCCGCCGGGAAGGCCGGCGACGTCTCCAGCTCCTCCTGCAGACGCCGCACACCGTCGCGGAGGAGGTCGTCGGTGCCCTCCGGCGCCGGTCGGACCCGCACCACTCGACTGCTCGCCATGGTGGGAGCCTAGGGCCCGTGCTCGTCCTCCTGCCCCCCAGCGAGGGGAAGTACGCCCCCCGCCGCGGCGGCCCTCTCGACCTCGACGCCCTCCGCCACCCCGGGCTGGGCCCGGCGCGCCGCCGCGTCCTCGACGCCCTGGTGACCCTGTGCCGCGACGACCCCGTCGCTGCGGCCGCGGCCCTCGACCTCGGCCCCACCCAGCGCGACCTGGTCGAGCGCAACGCGGCGCTCCCGACGGCCGCGACGGCGCGCGCCGACCGCGTCTACACCGGTGTGCTCTACGACGCCCTCGACGCCGCCTCCCTGGACACGGCCGCGAAGCGGCGGGCGGGCCGACGCGTCGTAATGGTCTCGGCGCTGCTCGGCCTGGTCTCCCCCGGCGACCGCGTGCCGGCCTACCGGCTCTCGGGCCAGAGCGTCCTGCCCGGCCTCGGTCCTGTGGCCGGCGTCTGGCGCGGAGCGCTCGGGCCGGCCGTCCGCGACGCCCTGGGCGGCGGCCTGCTGGTCGACCTGCGCAGCTCCGCCTACGCGGCCTTCTGGCGGCCCGAGCCCGATCTGGCGCCCCGCAACGCCACCGTCCGGGTGCTCCAGGAGCAGGACGGGCGCCGCTCGGTGGTGAGCCACGCCAACAAGGCCACCAAGGGTCGGATCGTCCGCGCCCTGCTGGAGCAGGGTGCCGACCCCCGGACCCCGGCCGCGCTGCGCGGCGCGCTCCGCGACCTCGGCTGGTCCGTCGAGCAGCACGACGAAGGCACCCGGGGCACCCGGCTCGACGTGGTCGTCCGGGCGGTCTAGGACCACCTCGCGGCCCGGGTACGACGTGACGCCCGCCGCTACCAGCCGCCGGGGCCGCCTGCCTCCGGGGGGAGGGCGTTGAACAGCCGCATCGAGCCGCGACGGCCCGGTGCGGGGTCCTCCTGCGGCCACCACGCCGTCACGCTCACCGACGCCGGGGCCAGCTCCATCCGGAAGAGCGCCTCCAGCGGCGCGCCCAACGCGTGGGCGAGCAGCACCTTGATCGGCGTCACGTGGCTCACCACGACGACGGTGCCGCCGGCGTGGTCGGCCAGCACCCGGTCCAGTCCGGCCAGCACGCGGTCCTGCACGACCCGCGCGGACTCGCCGGTGCCCCCGCCCGCGGCCGCCTCCGTCGAGCCCAGCCACGCGGTCAGCTCCGCACCGTGCCGCTCGCGGACCTCGGCGAAGCTGAGCCCGTCCCAGGCCCCGAACTCCATCTCGGCGAAGTCGGCCTCCTCGCCCAGCGCCGAGCCGAGCACCTCCGCGACGATCTCGCCCGACTCCCGGGTGCGCCTCACCGGGGACGCGATGACGGCGTCGACCCGCTCGGCCAACGGGGCCAGCCACGCCGCGGTGGCCCGCACCTGGTCCCGCCCCTCGTCGGTGAGCCCGGGGTTGCTGCCGCCCAGGCCTCCGGAGAAGCGCTTCTCGGCGGTCATCGGAGTCACGCCGTGCCGCACCAGGACCAACGTGGTCGCCTTCTGCAGCGCATGGCCGCTCCACCCCTGGCGGGGCGCCGAGGCGAGGCCGGCCCCGGGGGCCGGTGCAGGCTCGGTCACGGACTCGGCTGGGCCGGCTGGGCCGGCTGGGCCGGCTGGGCCCAGTACGGTGACGCCGTCCCGGACGCCGTCGAGCGCCTCGTTGGCCAGCCGGTCGGCGTAGGCGTTGCGCGCCCGCGGCACCCAGGTCCAGGTGGTGCCCGCCGGGGCCAGGGCCCGAGCCTCCTCGACCAGGGGGACCAGACCGGCGTGCTTGACCTTCCACCGCCCGGCCATCTGCTCGACGACCAGCTTCGAGTCCATCCGGACCTCGAGGGCGGCATCGGGCGCCCGGTCCGCGGCCAGCCGCAGGCCCCCGATCAGCCCGCGGTACTCCGCGACGTTGTTGGTGGCGCGCCCGATCCTCGTGCCGTCCTCGGCGAGCACCTCCCCGGTCGCGGCGTCCTTCAGGACCGCGCCGTACGCCGCCGGCCCGGGGTTGCCCCGCGAGCCGCCGTCGGCCTCGACGAGCACGGCCGGCGGCGCCGCCGGCCTGCCGGCGGCGCCTGGGCTCACAGCCCGCTCTCGTCGGTGCGCACCAGGATCCGGGTGCACTCCTCGCACCGCACCACCTCGTCGGCCGGCAGGGCGCTGATCCGCGCCAGCTCGAGGTTGTCGATGCCGAGGCGGCAGCCGCCGCACTGGCGCTGCCGCAGCTCGGCCGCACCGACGCCCCCACGCTGGGTGCGGACCTTGTCGTAGAGCGCGAGCAGGTCGGTCGGAAGGTCCTGCGCCGACCAGGACCGGGTGCCCGCGACGTCCGCGGACTGCTCGTCGATCTCGGCCAGGGTGCGGTCGCGCGACTCGCGGAGCTCGGCGGCCCGGCGCTCGGTGCCCTCGAGCTCCTGCTCGACGTGGTCGAGCCGACCCTGGGCCTCCTCGACGCGCACCATCACCTCGAGCTCGTCGTCCTCGAGCCCGGAGATCCGGCGCTCGAGCGAGACCAGCTCGTGCTGCATCCGTTCGAGGTCCTTGGGGTTGCTCACGGTGCCGGCGTCCATCCGCTGGCGGTCCCGGGCGCGTCGGGCCTTGACCTGCTCGACGTCGGCGTCGATCTTCTGCTGCTCCGCGGTGAGGTCGGCCACCTCGATCCGCGCGTCGCGGGCGGCGTCGACGAGCCGGGCACGCGACTCCTCCAGCGCGGCGAGGTCGGCGAGCTCGGGGAGGTGCGAACGACGGTGCGCGAGCTGGTCGGTCTTGGCGTCGAGCTCCTGGAGCTCGAGCAGCTTGACCTGGGCGGACGGGTCGGCCTTCAGGGCGGTCTCCTGGTGCGGTTCGGTCGTACGAGGGGGTGCGGCGGTCAGCGGGTGGCGTCGACCCGGAAGGTCCAGGGGTCGGTGACCAGGGTGCTGACGTGGGTGTCCACCGTAGCGCCCAGCGCTTCGACGAGACGCCGCTGCAGGACCGGCAGCCAGGTCCACTCCGCCGCCCAGTGGGCGACGTCGACCAGGGCCGGCCCGTCGTGCTCGAGGAACTCCGAGGCGGGGTGGTGGCGCAGGTCGCTGGTGACGTAGACGTCGGCGTCGGTGTCGCGCAGGGAGTCGAGCAGGAAGTCCCCCGCGCCACCGCAGAGCGCCGCCCGACGGACCTCCCGGTCGGGGTCGCCGCCCACCCGGACGCCGTGCGCGGTCGCCGGCAGGGCCGCGGCCACCGTCGCGGCGAAGTCCCGCAGGGTGGTCGGCCCCACCTCGCCGACGCGCCCGGTGCCGGTGGACCCCCGCCCCGGGTCGGCCATCTCGAGCACGTCGTAGGCCGGCTCCTCGTACGGGTGCGCGGCCACCATGGCGGTCACGACGGCACGCCGGCGGCGGCGTTCGAGGACGACCTCGACGCGCTCCTCGGCCACCTCGGCGGGCACGCCGACGGTGCCGATGGTCGGGTTCGCACCGGTCAGCGGGCGGAACCTGCCCGTCCCCGGGGCGGAGAACGACGCCTGGTCGTAGTCCCCGATGCGGCCCGCACCGGCCTCGGCCAGCGCCGCGCGCAGGGCCGACGCGTCACCGGTCGGGACGAGGACGGTCAGCTTGTCCAGGGCGGGGCCCGCCAGGGGTCGGAGAGGCTGCTGGTCACGCAGGCCGAGCGCGTCGGCCAGGGCGTGGGACACCCCGTCGTAGGCCTGGTCGGCGTTGGTGTGCGCGGTCAGCAAGGCGCAGCCGGCCCGCACCAGGGCGGTCACGCTGCGCCCCTTCGGCGTGGTGGCGGCGACACCGTGCACGCCGGTCAGGAGCAACGGGTGGTGCACCAGCAGCAGGTCGGCGCCGGCCTCGACGGCCTCTGCCACGACGGCCGGGGACGGGTCGACGGCCAGGTGGATGCGCCGCACCTGCTGGTCGGGGTCCCCGGTGACCAGGCCGACCTGGTCCCAGGAGTCGGCGGTCCCCGGCGGGTACCACGCGTCGAGCAGGGCGACGACCTCCGACAGCGCAGTCATGGGGTCAGCCTAGGAGGCTCCTCGTCGTAGGCTCGCCCGGTGCTGCTGATCTTCGGGTTCAAGTCCTACGCCAGCGTCCTGGCCACCGTCCGGCAAGCCTGCCCCCAGGGTCACGAGCCCGCGGCGCAGCGCCTGCACCGTGTGAAACGACGCTTCACGCTGTTCTGGGTGCCGTTGTTCTCCACCGGCACCCGCTACCACCTCGACTGCACCTACTGCGGGCTGCAGCGGACGCTGAGCGAGCAGGAGGCCGACGACCTGGCGCGCCGCGGGTGACGGCGCGCCGGCTCGGTCGCGCTAGTTCACCTGCCGGTCGCGGCCCTCCCAGAACGGCGCCCGCAGCTTGAACTTCTGCAGCTTGCCGGTCGCGGTGCGCGCCAGCTCGTCGCGGAACTCGATCGAGGTCGGCGCCTTGTAGCTGGCCGCCTTGTCCTTGCACCAGGCCACCAGCTCGGCCTCGGTGGCCTCCTGGCCCTCGGCGAGCACGACGAGCGCCTTGATCGTCTCGCCCCACTTCTCGCTCGGGACGCCGATCACCGCGACCTCCGCCACCGCCGGGTGGGAGAACAGGACGTCCTCGACCTCGATCGAGGAGACGTTCTCACCGCCGGTGATGATGACGTCCTTCTTGCGGTCGCTGATCGTCAGGTAGCCGTCGTCGCCGACCGTGCCGCCGTCGCCGGTGTGGAACCACCCGCCCCTCAGCGCGACCGCGGAGGCGTCGGGCTGGTCCCAGTACCCCTCCAGGACCACGTTGGAGCGGGCCAGGACCTCGCCGCTGCCGCCTTCCTCGTCGCCCTCGGAGATGGCCAGGCGCACCCCGATGGCCGGCGCCCCGGCGCGCACCAGCAGGGCCGCGCGCTCCTCCGCCGGCAGGTCGTCCCACTCGGCGCGCGTGCGGTTGACCGTCAGGAGCGGCGAGGTCTCGGTGAGGCCGTAGATCTGGATGAACTCCCAGCCCAGCTCCTCCTGCACGCGCACCACCGTCTTCGTCGGGGGCGGCGCACCGGCCATGATGATCCGGACCTTGTCACGACCCGGGATCGGACCGTCCCAGTCCTGGGCGGCGTCGAGCACGGCGGCGGCCACGGCCGGCGCGGCGCACATCACCGTCACGCCGTGCTCCTCGACCCGCCGCAGGATCTCGGCGCCGTCGATCTTGCGGATCACGACCTGCTTGACACCCATCCCGGTCATCGCGAAGGGCATGCCCCAGCCGTTGGCGTGGAACATCGGCAGCGTGTGGAGGTAGACGTCGCGGTCGGTGACGGCCGTGTGCAGCGCGAACGTCGTGGCGTTGACCCAGATGTTGCGGTGCGTGATCTGCACACCCTTGGGTCGTGCGGTCGTGCCGGAGGTGTAGTTGATGCAGGCGGTCGCGTTCTCGTCGGGCTCCCACGACCGCGGGTCGTCCGCGCCGGCGGGGGCGTACAGGTGCTCGTCCTGCCCGAGCACGAACCGGTGCTCTGCGGTGACCTCGGCCAGCGACTCGTCGAGCTCCGGGTCGACGTAGAGGACCCGGGCCCCGCTGTGGGAGACGATGTAGGAGACCTCGTCGGGTCGCAGGCGGAAGTTGACCGGCACCAGCACCCGGCCCGAGCCGGCCACGCCGAAGAAGGCCGCGAGCAGCCGGGCGCTGTTGTGGCTGACCACCGCGACCCGCTCCCCGACCGCGATCCCGAGTTCGTCCAGCTTCGCGGCCTGCCGCCGGGCGAGCTCGCCGATCTCGGCGTACGTCGGCGAACCCAGGCTGGGCGCCGGCTGGTCGGGCTCGTCCACCACGCCGACCCGCTCGCCGTACACCTGGACCGCGCGGTCGATGAAGTCGTTGACGCTGAACGGGACGAGCACAGGTCCTCCTGGCGGGCTTCGGGCAGGGCACGGCCTCCCTCACCGGCGCGCCGGGCGAGGTGACCCGCGTCACCCTAGTCCGGTCGACGTCGGTACGCCGTCGGCACCCGGAAGATGAAGGCCCTCTCACCTGACTCTCACGCCACCCCCACGATCGGCGGTGATGCTCGACTCGTGACCTCGTACCTCAAGATCCTCCTCGCCCTCGCCGTGCTGCTGCCGACGGGTGGGTTCGTCGCGGGCATGCTGTCGGAGCGCGACACCGCCCCCGAGCCGCGGGAGACCATCGTGATCAGCGGGACCGCCGACCAGGAGGACTCCAGGCTGACGACCCCGGCGCCCGACGCCAGGACCCGGCCCGGCGTGCGCCTCACCCGCCAGCCGGCCCCGGCTCCGGCTCCGGCTCCGGCCCCGGTCCCCGCCCCGGTCCCCGACGATGACGATGACGACGAGGCGCCCCAGGTGGTGGTCCCGCCGCCGGTCGACGTCGGTGACGGCGATGACCAAGACGACGACGACGGCGGGGACGATGGCGACGACTGAGACGCGACGGTGAGGCAACGGTGACGACGACTGGCGGTGTGGACGACACCCGGGCGAGGCGCCCGGGTGTCTCCGTGCGCACGCGCCTCACCGTGGCCACCGCGCTGCTGGTCGCCCTCGCGCTCGCCGCCGCCGGACTGCTGGTCTACAGCTTCGAGGACCAACGTCTCGGTGACGGGATCAGCGTCGAGATCGACCAGGAGTTCGCCGAGCTCCACGAGCTGCGCGGCGGACGCAACCCCACCACCTCCGAGCCGTTCATGAGCTCCGAGCAGCTGTTGTCGACGTTCCTCGCCCGCAACGTCCCGGACGACACCGAGCTGCTTGCCGGGTGGTGGGACGGCGGCACCCGGGCCTCCTCGTTCGGCGACGACGAGGTGGTGACGGACCCCTCCTTCGACGCCGCGGTGGCGCCGTTGCTTGCCGACAACGGGAGCACCGTCATCGACACCCCCGAGGGGCGTCTCCGGCTCGACGTCCAGAGCGTGCGGTTCCGGGACAGCGGCGACGAGGGCGCCCTGGTGGTCGGCACCTTCCTGGACCAGGCGCGCAGCGGGCTCGTGGACACCATGCGCACCTACGCGCTGGTCGCGGTGGTGCTGCTGCTGCTGGTCACCGCGGTTGCGGCATGGCTGTCGGGCCGCCTGCTCGCCCCGCTCCGCACCCTGCGCAGCACCGCCGAGTCCATCGGGGAGACCGACCTGTCCCAACGGATCCCCGAACGCGGCAACGACGACATCACCGCCCTGACCCGCACGCTCAACGGCATGCTCGCCCGCCTGGAGACGACGTTCGGCGCGCAGCGTCGGTTCCTCGACGACGCCAGTCACGAGCTGCGGACGCCCTTGACCGTGCTGTCGGGCCACCTCGAGCTGCTGGACCCCGACGACCCGGGCGAGGTGCGCGAGACCCAAGAACTCCTGCTCGACGAGGTCGACCGGATGAGCCGCCTCGTGCGGGACCTGATGCTGCTGGCCAAGAGCGAGCGGCCCGACTTCCTGCACCCCGGACCCGTACACCTGGACCACCTCGTCTCGAGCACCCTGGCCAAGGCCACCGCGATCGCCCCACGGGAGTGGCGCCTGGACACCAGCAGCCGGGAGGAGGTCGTCCTGGACCAGCAGCGGATCGCCCAGGCCCTGCTCCAGCTGGCCGACAACGCCGTGAAGCACACGGCGCCCGGCCAGGTGGTCGCGCTCGGCGCCGACACCGACGCCACGCAGGTCCGGCTGTGGGTGCGCGACACCGGACGCGGTGTGCCCGTCGGCGACCGGGCCCGCATCTTCGAGCGGTTCGGACGCAGCGCCGTCCCACGTGGCGACGAGGGTTTCGGCCTGGGGCTGTCGATCGTCGGGGCGATCGCGGCCGCGCACCACGGCACCGTGCACGTGGAGGACGGCGAGGACGACGACGGCGCGCCGTGCGGTGCCAGGTTCGTGATCGCCCTCCCGCTGGTCCGATCCGCGGAGGACGGCCACGACGGCCAGGACCACACCGAGGACACCCCGCCCGACCGCACCGCCGACAGCGGGGACGTCACAGATCGACCCATCCAGCAGCCCCATCAGCAGCACAGCGAGGAGACCGAGGAGTCATGGCGAGGATCTTGATCGTGGAGGACGAGGCGAGGATCGCCTCGTTCCTCGACAAGGGCCTGCGGGCCGAGGGCCACCTGACCACGGTGGTCGGTGACGGCCGCAAGGCCCTCGAGGTCGCACTGGACGACGACCACGACCTCGTCGTCCTCGACCTCGGCCTGCCCGGACTCGACGGCACCGCTGTGCTCGACCAGCTACGGGCCCAGGGTTCGCGGGTACCGGTGATCGTGCTGACCGCACGGGACTCCGTCAGCGACACCGTCTCGGCCCTCGAGGGGGGCGCGGACGACTACATGGCCAAGCCCTTCCGTTTCGCCGAGCTGCTGGCCCGGGTGCGGCTGCGGTTGCGGCAGGCCAACGAGACCGGGTCGGGGCCGCGTGAGGAGGCGCTGGAGGCCGGCGGGGTACGCCTGGACCTGCGGACGCGCCGCGCCTCCGTCGACAACCGGGACATCGACCTCTCGGCGCGCGAGTTCCTGCTCGCCGAGATCTTCATGCTGAACCCCGGCCAGGTGCTCTCCCGCGAGCAGCTGCTCGACCACGCGTGGGGCTTCGACTTCGACCCCGGTTCGAACGTCGTCGACGTCTACGTCGGCTACCTGCGCAAGAAGCTCGGGACGGGTGCGATCAGCACGGTGCGCGGCATGGGGTACCGCTTCAACCCCTGACCAGCCCGCCGTCGCAAGCCCGGCGGTCGAGGAGCGAGCGCGAGGCCCGGTGGTCGAGGAGCGAGCCCAGCGAGCGTCTCGAGACCCCGCCGCCCGGCCCGGGGGGTCTCGAGGCTCGGGCCTGGGGGCCCTCGCACCTCGACCGACGACGTGACCGGTGGTGGAG
>JBKJPE010000188.1:0-8105 GCA_046595185.1 Nocardioides sp. | reverse complement strand
GCCACCCTGGCCGCCCTGCTCTTCGGGTTCGCGAGCAACCTGCAGAACGTGCTGAGTATCATCGGTTCCCCGGTACCGAGCGAGTTCATGCTCATGCTGCCGTACCTCGTCACGATCTTCGCCGTCGCCGGCCTGGTCGGCCAGTCCCGGGGACCTGCCGCCAGCGGCAAGCCGTACATCAAGTCGTGACCGGGTCGACAGCAGCGCCAGTGCCCTCCTCGGCCGACATCGATTGGGGCGTTCTTCGGGACGCCGCGGTCGAGGCGATGAGCCACGCCTACGCGCCGTACTCGAACTTCCCGGTCGGCGTCGCGGGACGGGTCGACGACGGTCGCGTGGTGGTCGGCTGCAACGTCGAGAACGCGGGCTACGGCGTCGCGCTGTGTGCCGAGTGCGGGCTGGTCAGCCAGCTGCACATCACCGGTGGGGGACTGCTGACCCACGTGGTCTGCGTCGACGGCAGGGGCGAGGTGCTGATGCCGTGCGGACGGTGCCGCCAGCTGCTGTGGGAGAACGGCGGCGCGGCGATGCTCCTGCTGACGGTGTCCGGGGTGCGCACGATGGATGAGGTGCTGCCGGATGCGTTCGGTCCCGACGACCTCGCTTGACCTCGGCAGCGCCGAGCTGGTCGACGACCCCTACCCCCTGCTCGCGCAGGAAAGGGTGCGGCACCCCGTGGCCTGGCACGAGCCGACCGGAATGTGGTTGAGCTTCGACCACGCCGTGACCAGTGCGGTCCTGCGCGATCGCCGGCTCGGCCGGCTGTGGGTCGACCGTGAGCCCGCGTCGTACCTCGAGCCGTTCAACCTGCTGCACCGCCACCAGATGATGGAGAACGAGGGTCTCGACCACACCCGCCTGCGCCGCGGGGTCGCAGGTGCCTTCAACCGTGGCCACGTCGAGCGGCTGCGGCCGCGGGTGCAGGCCCTGGCGGCCTCGCTGCTCGCGGAGACCGACGCCGACGGGTTCGACGTGATCGCCGCCTACGCCGAGCCGCTGCCGGTGCTGGTGATCGCCGAGCTGCTCGGCGTGCCTGCCGAGCACGCGCCGTCGCTGCGGGCGTGGTCGCAGGCGATCGTGCGGATGTACGAGGTGACGCCCACACAGCTCGTCGTCGATGCCGCCGTGGCCGCAGCGGTGTCCTTCTCCGCGCTGGTCCGCGAGGTGATCGCCGAGCGCCGCGTGCGAGCTCAAGACGACCTGATCAGCGATTTGGTGGCCACCGACCTCAGCGAGCAGGAGACCGTCGCCGCGGTGGTGCTGCTGCTCAACGCCGGCCACGAGGCCTCCGTCAACGTCTTCGGCAACGGCCTGGTCTCGATGCTCCGGGCCGGCCTGGCGCCTGCGCCTGAGGTGGCGGTGACGGTCGAGGAGATGCTGCGCCACGACTCCGCGCTGCAGCTCTTCGAGCGCACCGCCACCGCCGACATCGAGATGGGCGGGGTCATCGTCGAGAAGGGCCAGCGGATCGCGGCCCTGATCGGTGCCGCCAACCGCGACCCGGCCGTCTTCGAGGCAGCCGACGCCTTCGTCCCCGCGCGCGAGCCCAACCCGCACCTGGCCTTCGGGGCGGGTGTGCATTTCTGTCTGGGAGCCCCGCTGGCCAGGATGGAGCTGGTCGAGTCGGTCGCCGCGCTCTTCGCGGCCTACCCCGCGCTGCACCTGACCGGTGAGCCCCAGAGTCGTGGCACCTTCGTGCTGCGCGGCCACACCACCGTCCCCGTAGGAGGAACCCGCACGTGAAGCAGCACGACGCCGTCGAGGTGATCATCGCCAAGCGCGAGGGAGCAGAGCTCTCCGACAGCCAGGTCGACTGGGTCGTCGACGCCTACACCCGCGGGGCGGTGGCCGAGGAGCAGATGTCGGCGCTGGCCATGGCCATCCTCCTCAACGGGATGACCCGGCGCGAGATCTCGCGCTGGACCGCGGCGATGATCGCCTCGGGCGAACGGATGGACTTCAGCGCCCTGTCGCGTCCGACCGCCGACAAGCACTCCACCGGGGGCGTCGGCGACAAGATCACCCTCCCGCTGGCCCCGCTCGTCGCCGCCTGCGGCGTGGCGGTGCCGCAGCTCTCGGGGCGCGGCCTGGGCCACACCGGCGGCACCCTCGACAAGCTCGAGTCGGTCCCGGGCTGGCGGGCGGCGCTGTCCAACGAGGCGATGCTGCGCCAGCTCGACGGCGTGGGCGCCGTGGTCTGCGCAGCCGGTGACGGGCTCGCCCCGGCCGACAAGAAGCTGTACGCGCTGCGCGACGTCACGGGAACCGTCGAGGCCATCCCGCTGATCGCCTCCTCGATCATGAGCAAGAAGATCGCCGAGGGCACCGGCGCCCTCGTCCTCGACGTCAAGGTCGGCACCGGTGCCTTCATGAAGACGCCCGAGCGGGCCCGCGAGCTCGCCGAGACGATGGTCGCCCTCGGCACCGATGCCGGGGTCACCACGGTGGCCCTGCTGACCGAGATGAGCACCCCCCTCGGCCTCACCGCCGGCAACGCGATCGAGGTCGAGGAGTCCGTCGAGGTGCTCGCCGGCGGTGGTCCCGCCGACGTCGTCGCCCTCACCGTCGCCCTGGCCCGCGAGATGCTGGCCGCCGCCGGCCGCACCGACGTCGACCCGGCCGACAGGCTCGCCGACGGTTCGGCGATGGACACCTGGCGGGCCATGGTCGGCGCCCAGGGCGGCGACCCCGACGCTGCACTCCCGGTCGCGCGCGAGTCCCACGTGGTGACGGCGCCCGCCGACGGCGTGCTCACGCGCCTGGACGCGCTGGCCGTCGGCACGGCCGCCTGGCGCCTCGGGGCGGGGCGGGCGCGCAAGGAGGACCCGGTGCAGGCCGGCGCCGGCGTGCGCTGGCACGCCCGACCCGGCGACACGGTGCGTGCCGGCGAGCCCCTGCTGACGCTGCTCACGGACGAGCCGGCCCGCTTCGACCGGGCCCTGGCCGCGCTCGAGGGCGGCTACGACGTCGCACCGGCCGGCACGGCGTACGAGCCCGGCCCGCTCGTCATCGACCGCATCGTCTGACGCCGCGCCCGGTGGTCGAGGAGCGAGCGCCATCGAGCGTCTCGAGATCCTCAGACGATGGTGGTGACCTCGCCGCTGACGATGGTGGCCCCGCCGCTGGCGAAGTTGCCGAGGTCCCCGACCGCGGCCTGCCCGGCCTCGCTGCCCATCGCGGCCCGGAAGGCCTCGGCGTCGTCGAAGGTGAGCGTGGCGACGAGGTGCTCGGCGCGCTCGCCGTCCGCGCCCGGGTCGGGCGAGACGGTCGTGTAGGACCGCAGGCCCGGCAGCGTGCTCGCGAGCGGCGCATGGGTCTCGGCGTAGTGGCGGTCGAAGGCGTCCGCGTCGGTGGGCTGGTGGTAGACGACGACGAGCTGGTAGGTCATGGGTCGACCATGCCTCATCGGCGGCGCCGGGGGAATGCCCGACCGGGCAGGTGCGGTTGCCACCCCATGGCCCAGCAGTGGATCGCGACCCGTCCCGGCGACCTCGACGTCCTGTCGTTCGACGAGGTCGAGGTGCCCGCTCCCGGCCCCGGCGAGGTGACGATCGAGGTGCGCGCGGCCGGGGTGAACCCGGCAGACCTGAAGCACGTCCTACGGGGTGGCGGGTTCCCCCGGGGCGTGGGCTACGAGGTGGCCGGCGTGCTCACCGCCGTCGGGCCGGGCACGGAGGTCGCCACCGGAGCCGGTGCGGTCGGCGACGAGGTCGTCGCGTTCCGGGTCCAGGGCGGCTGGGCCACCGCGCTCACCGTGGCGGCCGTGGACGTGCTGGCCAAGCCGCCCGGCCTGGGCTGGGCGGAGGCCGCCAACTTGCTCCTGGCCGGCGCGACGGCGGCCGAGATGCTGCACGTCACCGGCTGCACGGCGGGGGAGACCGTGCTCGCCCACGGCGCCTCCGGGGCGGTCGGGGTCAGCCTGCTGCAGCAGGCCGCTGCGCGGGGCGTGCGCGTGATCGGCACGGCGTCGGCGGCCCGGGCGGGCGAGGTCGAGCGGTTCGGCGGCGTCCCGGTGACCTACGGCCCCGGGCTGGTGGACCGGGTGCGGGCACTGGCCCCCGACGGCGTGGCGGCGGCGCTGGACTGCGTCGGCACCGACGAGGCCGTCGAGACCTCGCTCGAGCTGGTCGCCGACCGGGCCCGGGTGGTCACCATCGCCGCCCAGCACCGCGCCGAGGCCGACGGCATCCGCGTCATCGGCGGCACGATGCCGGCCAGCAAGGCCTTCCGCGACGCCGTCCGGGCCGACCTGCTCGCGCAGGCCGCCGACCGGCGTCTCGTCGTGCCGGTCGCGCGCACGTACGCCCTGGCCGACGCGCTCGACGCCGCCCGCCTCCTGCTGACGGGCCACCCCGGCGGGAAGCTCGCGCTCGTGCCCTGAGCCGCACAGCCGGGATAGTCCCTGACGAGATCGTCGTGGATCGGCCCGATCGACGACGATCTCGTCGGGGACTATCCCGGGTCGGCGGGTCGGCCTCAGCCCTCGAGCAGGAGCACCACGGACTCGGCGACGCAGGCCGGCTTGTCCTCGCCCTCGATCTCGATGGTGTTGCGGACGGTGCACTGCTTGCCGGTCGGGAGGTCGGTGACCTCGCCGAGGGTGACGTGGATGCGGACCCGCTTGCCGACCCGGAGCGGGTTCGGGAAGCGGACCTTGTTGACGCCGTAGTTGAGCTTGGCGCCGGGCGTGTCGAAGGCGAAGACCAGGCTCCCCAGCCACGGCACGAGGGACAGCGTCAGGTAGCCGTGGGCGATGGTGCCCCCGAACGGGCCGTCGGCGGCGCGCTCGGCGTCGACGTGGATCCACTGGTGGTCCCCGGTGGCGTCGGCGAACTGGTCGACCCGGTCCTGCTCGATCGCGACCCAGTCGCTGGAGCCGAGCTCCTCGCCCGCGGCCGTGGCGACCTCGTCGAACGACGTGAACGTACGCATGTGTGGGTCCTCCCCGGCGGCCGACCGGGACGGTGCCCGGGTGGTTGGATGAGGGTGTGACCGCCTCCGCCGAACCTATCGAAAGCGCGCCCGACGTCCCCACCCCTGACCAGGTGCGGCGGGTCCCCAAGGTGCTGCTGCACGACCACCTGGACGGCGGGCTGCGTCCCGGGACGGTCGCGGAGCTGGCCGCGCAGGTCGGGCACGAGCTGCCGGTGCCCGACGCGGTCGCCGACCCGGCCTCCCTCGGCCGCTGGTTCCGCGAGTCGGCCGACTCCGGATCCTTGGAGCGCTACCTGGAGACCTTCGTCCACACCGTTGCGGTGATGCAGACCCCCGAGGCCCTGGCCCGGGTGGCCCGCGAGTGCGTCGAGGACCTGGCCGCCGACGGCGTCGTCTACGCCGAGGTGCGCTACGCCCCCGAGCAGCACGTCGAGCAGGGCCTGTCCCTCGACGACGTGGTGGCCGCGGTGCAGGACGGCTTCGACGAGGGCGTCGGCGCGGTCGCCGCCGCGGGCGGCCGGATCGTCGTCCGGCAGCTGCTCACCGCCATGCGCCACCAGGCCCGCTCGATGGAGATCGCCGAGCTCGCCGTGGCCTGGCGCGACCGCGGGGTGGCCGGCTTCGACATCGCCGGTGCCGAGGTCGGGTTCCCCCCGACCCGCCACCTCGACGCCTTCGAGTATCTCCAGCGCGAGTCCTCGCACTTCACGATCCACGCCGGCGAGGCCTTCGGGCTTCCCTCGATCTGGGAGGCGATCCAGTGGTGCGGGGCCGACCGCCTCGGCCACGGGGTGCGGATCGTCGACGACGTCGAGGTCGGTGAGGACGGGTCGGTGCGCCTGGGGCGGCTCGCGGCGTACGTCCGCGACACCCGCATCCCGCTCGAGCTCTGCCCGGCCTCCAACGTGCAGACCGGGGCTGTCGCCTCGATCGCGGAGCACCCGATCGGGCTGCTGCGCGACCTGCGGTTCCGGGTCACGGTCAACACCGACAACCGGCTGATGAGCGGCACCTCGATGAGCTCGGAGATGCTCGCGCTGGTCGAGGCGTTCGGCTGGGGCCTGGCCGACCTGCGCTGGGTGACGGTCAACGCGATGAAGTCGGCGTTCCTGCCCTTCGACGAGCGGCTGGAGCTGATCGACGAGGTGATCAAGCCGGGGTACGCGGCCCTCGGCTGCTGATCACGACCGGCCGCACCGCCCACCACGGCCGCGGCCACCCGGTGCGCAGCGCGTCGGCCAGGGGGCGGACGGTGCCGCGGGCGGGGTCGTAGACCCGCAGCCCGTCGGGGCCGTCCTCCACCGCGAGCAGGACGTGGCGGGGCAGCAGCCGGGACCCGACGAACAGCGGCACCGCGTCCCCGGCCCGCACCGCCGCCGCCACGGCGGCGAGGTCGCACCGTGAGGTGCGCCAGCGGCGACCGGTCGTCACGCCCAGCCGCCGTGCGACCGACCACGGCGGGGTGCCCAGCGCCCGTGGCCAGGGCAGGCCGACCCGTCCGCCGTCGCGCAGGCCGGTCACCTCGGCGTGGGTCCGCAGCACCTCGGCGCGCCAGTGCCCGGGGTCGCGCAGGGCCCGGCCGTACGCCGGCTCGGCGAGGCCCCGGGCGACCACCAGGCAGGCGGCGCCGCAGCTGCGCTGGTCGGGCTGGACCAGGGGTCCCGAGACGCTCGCCGACACCCGCTGCTCGGCCGCCGGGTCGTCGTCCGGCGGGCTCACGACAGCGCGCGGATCCGCCGCAGGCCCTGGTCGCCGGTCAGCGGCTCGCAGCCGGCCGCCACCGCGTGCGCGACCACCCGGCGCTGGTCGCGCCTCAGCGCCAGGCCACGGCGCAGCAGCACCAGCGGTGGCTTGCGGCCCTCGCGCAGGTCGCGGTGCAGGCGCCGGGCGAAGGTGACCGTCGGGCGCTGGGTGACGCAGAACGCCGCCGCCAGCAGGCCGCGCTCGCGGCAGGCCGCCACGACGTCGGCGGCGAAGATCCCTTCGGCCACGAGCAGCGGCGACCCCGCCAGGTCGAGCACGTGGCTGCCGGTCCGGGCGCTGCGGCCGATGTCGTAGACCGGCACCTCCGCCCGTCCCCCGGCGCAGAGCCGCTCCACCGCCGTGAGGGCCTCCTCGGGCAGCCAGGAGTCGGGGTGGTCCCAGTCGACGAGTCCGGCGCCCGTCCTGAGGAGCCGAGGGACGAGGCGTCTCGAAGGGTTCCGGTCCTCGGCGACATGCGGCAGCGCGGGGTCGCCCGCCGAGCGGTAGAAGTCGTCGAGGCGCAGGACCGGCAGGCCGCTGCGCTCGGCGAGACGCGACTTGCCGGCCCCGGAGGGGCCGGCGAGCACGACGACGCGGGCGGCCGCGGGACCGCTTCGGTGGGCCGGCACTGCTCAGGTGCCGACCGGGTGCCAGACCGTCTTGGTCTCCACGAACCGGGTCATCCGGTCCAGCCGTGGGTCGGCGGCGAGGTCCTCGGGACCGGGGCGGCGCACGCGCTTGAGGTTGTCGGCCGCCGCGACCTCGAGGTCCCTGGCCAGGTCGACGTCCTCGACCCCGGTCAGGTCCAGGCCGTCGACGTCGAGGTGGGAGGCCAGCCAGGGCGCGATCTCGGCCTGGCGGCCGGTCAGCACGTTCACCACGCCGCCGGGCACGTCGGCGGTGGCCATCACCTCGGCCAGCGTGATCGCCGGCAGCGGGTGCGGCTCGCTGGCGACCACCACGCAGGTGTTGCCGGTCGTGATCACCGGCGCGATCACGCTGACGAGACCGAGCAGGGGCGAGGCCGGCGCCAGCACGGCGACCACGCCGGTCGGCTCGGGGCTGGAAAGGTTGAAGTACGGCCCGGCGACCGGGTTGGCGTTGCCGACGACCTGCGCGAGCTTGTCGGCCCACCCTGCGTACCAGACCAGACGGTCGACGGCCTGGTCGACCTCGGCCCGCGCCCGGGCGGCGTTGACGCCGGTGGCGTCCCGGACCTCGCGCTCGAGCTGGTCGCGGCGGCTCTCCAGCACCTCGGCGACCCGGTAGACGACCTGGCCCCGGTGGTACGGCGTGCGCGCCGACCAGCCGCCGAACGCCGTGCGCGCGGCCACGACGGCGTCGCGCGCGTCCTTGCGCGAGGCCTTGGCGGCGTTGGCCACGAAGCGTCCCTTCGAGTCGTTCACGACGTAGGAGTAGCCCGACTC
>JBKJPE010000168.1:0-3500 GCA_046595185.1 Nocardioides sp. | reverse complement strand
AGACGCTCGCTGCGCTCGCTCCTCGACCACCGGGCTCGCTCCTCGACCACCGGGCTCGCTGCACGGCCACCGGGTGCGCCTACCTCAGCGCCCGTCGCGCAGCATCGGCAGGTGGGGGATGCCGTCCTCGAGGAACTCCGGCCCCGACACGGCGAAGCCGTGGGTGGCGTACCACCGGGCCAGCGGCGACTGGGCGTCGAGCACCACCGCGCGGTCACCGGTCTCGGCCAGCGCCGCCTGCATCAGCAGGTCGGCCAGCCCCCGCCCGCGGCCGGCCCGGGCCAGCACCACCCGCCCGATCCGTGCGTGCGCGCCGTCGTCGAGCACCCGCAGGTAGCCGAGGAGCACCTCTGCCTCCCGCAGCAGCACGTGACGGGTGGCCGGCTCCCGGTCGCGTCCGTCGAGGTCGGGGTAGGGGCAGTCCTGCTCGATCACGAAGACGTCCTGCCTCAGCCGCCAGGCGTCGTACGCCGTCGTGAGGTCGAGGTCGGCGAAGGCCCGGACCTCCACCTGTACGTCGCTCACCGGACCAGCTCCGCCACGGCGCGCGCCGCCGTGCGCGCCTCGGGGATACCCGGGAGCAGGGGGTAGACGTGGATCAGGCCCGGGCGCTCGACGTAGGTCATCGACCACCGGGCGGTCGTGGCCCGGTCGGCGAGGAGCCGGCACCCCGGGTGCAGCAGGTCGCGGGTCCCGCACAGGACCAGCGTCGGCGGGAGGCCGTCGAGCCCGCCGAGCGCGGGCGACAGCTCGGGTCGCGCCAGCTCCCCGGGGTCCTCGGAGCCGGCCCACCACGCCGCGTGGAGGCGGAGCTTGGCCAGGTGCAGCCACGGGTCGACGGCGTCGAGCCCGACGGTCTCCGGGGTCGACTCGCTGAGGTCCACCCAGGGAGAGACGAGCACCATCCGCGACGGAGCGGGGCCGCCGCGGTCGCGCAGCTCCTGCGCGACGGCGAGGGCGATGTTGCCCCCGGCCGAGTCGCCGGTCAGGACCACCCGCCCGCCGGCGGCGTACCGCGCGACGTCGTCGACCAGGGCCGCGCGCGAGGTGCGCCAGTCGTGCTCGGGGGCCAGCGGGTAGTCCGGCAGCACCACCCGGGCACCCAGCGGCCCGGCGACCCGCGTCGCCCACCGGACGTGCGCGGCGTCCATCGGGGCCACGAACGCGCCGCCGTGCAGGTGGTAGACGGTCGAGGTGGCCTCGCCGGCGCGGGGCTCGAGGACCCAGACGGGGAGGTCGCCGTCGGCCCCGGCGAGGACCTCGCGCCGGACGGTCCAGCGCCGCCGGAGGCCCGGGACCAGCCCGGTCGGCAGCGACCGGTCGAGGGTCGCCTGCCAGCGCACGACACGTCCCCGCTCCGCCGCGGCGGCCGCCTCCGGACCCGCCGACACGTCGAGGTCGGCGGCGCGCCGCAACCGGGGCACGAGCGTGGCGAGGAGCTGGTGGCGCAGGCTCGGGGTCACCGCCGAAGCCTCCCACGAGCACCGGTGCCGGAGGTCGCAGTAGAGTGGGGAGCACGACAGGGGAGCACGCGTGACGTGCTGAGAGTGCGGACCAGCCGCAGACCCTCCGAACCTGCTCCGGCTAGCACCGGCGAAGGGAGTCCAGATGACCGTGCCCGCACGCACCCGAGGTGCCGCCCGACCTCTCGGCGCGGGGGTGGCCGTGGCCGCCGTGCTGCTGACCACCTCCTGCAGCCTCGTGGGCGGTGGTGGTGACGGGGCGCCGACCGGCGCCGACGGCCGGGCCGGCGGGACCGTCACCCTGGTCACCCACGACTCGTTCGTGCTGCCGGGCAAGGTCCTGCGCGGCTTCACCGAGGAGACCGGCTACGCCCTCGAGCAGCGACCGCTCGGCGACGCCGGCGCGATGACCAACCAGCTCGTCCTCGCCGCCGGCACGCCCCCGGGCGACGTCGCCTTCGGCGTCGACAGCACCTTCGCCTCCCGGGCGCTGGAGGAGGACGTCTTCGTCCCGGCCCTGCCCGAGGACCTCCCCGCCGGCGTCGAGGACGACCTGCTGCCCGGCGACGACGAGGGGCTGCTGACCCCCGTCGACGACGGCAACGTGTGCGTCAACGTCGACGAGACCTGGTTCGCCGAGCGAGACCTCGAGCCCCCGGCCTCCCTCGACGACCTCGTCGACCCGGCGTACGCCGACCTGCTCGCCCTCCCCGCGGCCACCACGAGCTCGCCCGGCCTGGCCTTCCTGCTGGCCACGATCGACGAGTACGGCGACGACTGGCCGACGTACTGGGAGGCGCTGGTCGACAACGGCGCCGAGATCACCGCGGGCTGGGAGCAGGCCTACCAGTCCCGCTTCACCCAGGGTGGCGGCGACGGCGACCGCCCGGTCGTCGTCTCCTACGACTCCTCGCCGGCCTTCACCGTCGACGGCGGGCAGAGCACCACGAGCGCGCTGCTCGGCACCTGCTACCAGCAGGTCGAGTACGCCGGGGTGCTCGCCGGGGCCGACAACCCCGAGGGCGGTGCGGCGCTCGTCGAGTACCTCCTCTCGCCGGGGGTCCAGGAGGCGCTGCCGGAGAGCATGTACGTCTTCCCGGTCGTCGAGGACACCCCGCTGCCGGCCGACTGGGCCCGCTTCGCCGAGCGGCCCACCGCCCCGTACGCCGTGGACCCGGCCGAGATCGCCGCGAACCGCGACACCTGGCTGCGCGAGTGGGCCGACGTCACGAGCCGGTGACCACCGCCACGTCCGCGACCGCGGGCCGGCTGGCGACGACGGCGGCGCTGGCCGCGCTGCCGCTCGCCGTCCTCGGGCTGTTCTTCCTGCTGCCCGTGGTCGGCATGCTCGACCGCGGGCTGCGCCCCGACGGCGTGCTCGACCCCGGGGCGGTGCTCGAGGTGCTCACGCGCCCGCGCACCGGGCGGGTCGTGTGGTTCACGCTGTGGACCGCCACGCTCGGGACGGCGCTCGCGGTCGTGGTCGGCCTGCCCGCGGCCTACGTCCTGCACCGGCTGCGCTTCCCGGGGCGGGGGCTGGTCAGGGCGGCGCTGCTGGTGCCGTTCGTGCTGCCCACGGTCGTCGTCGGGGTGGCCTTCGACCTGCTGCTGCGCGCCGGCGGACCGCTGGCGGGGCTCGGTCTGGCCGGCACGCCGGCGGCCATCGTGGCGGGGCTGGTCTTCTTCAACATCGCGGTCGTGGTCCGCACGGTGGGTTCGGCCTGGGAGGGGCTCGACCGGCGTCCCGCGGAGGCCGCGGCCGCGCTCGGGGCCGGCCCGTGGCAGGTCTGGTGGACCGTGACCGTGCCGGCGCTGCGCCCGGCCGTGGTCTCGGCGGCCAGCGTCGTCTTCCTCTTCTGCGCCACCGCGTTCGGCGTCGTGCTGGTCATCGGCGGGGTCCGGTACGCCTCCGTGGAGACCGAGATCTACCTCCTCACCGCCAACCTGCTCGACCTGCAGGCCGCCGCCGCGCTGTCGCTGGTGCAGCTGCTGGCCGTGGTGGCCCTGCTGCTGGTCGCAGCCAGGCTGCGCACCGGC
>JBKJPE010000060.1:0-22582 GCA_046595185.1 Nocardioides sp. | reverse complement strand
CCATCAGCACCATCAGCACCATCAGCACCACCAGCACCATCAGGACGGCGAGCACGGGCGAGCACGGCGAGCACCAGGAACAACCAGTCGCGGGCGGGCCACCTCTCAGCGGAGCTGCTCACCGGCCAAGACGCGGGCGTCGACGATGTTGCCCGGCGGGGCCAGCGGGCACTGCCAGCGCGGGTCGTAGCGGCACGACGGGTGGTAGGCGAAGTTCAGGTCGAGCACGACCTCGTCGCCCTGCCCGCCCAGCCACGCACCCTTGGCCGTGTCCAGCAGATAGCGACCACCACCGTAGGTCTCCTGGCCCGCGGTGCCGTCGCGCAGCGGCACGAACAGTCCCCCGCCGTACTGGGCCAGGCTCCACACGTCGAGACCCGCGCCAACCGGCTCCGGGAGCTCGACCCGGCCCACCCGTCGCAGGCCGAGGGTGCCGTCCTCCCCCAGCACGACCGGCCGTACGGCGTCGGGGGCCGGTCGGAGCGGGACGGAGAAGCGGTACGCCGGGTCGTAGTTGAACCAGGGCAGGCCGGTCCCGCGAAGCGGGTCGTCGGCGGGCAGCGGCGACTGCGGGTGGGTGCGGAACAGCAGGTCGCGAGCCGCTTTCCACGCGACGTGGCCGCCAGCCGGGTCTCCCGCCGCACCGGCGTCCCGGGCGAGGTCGAAGGCGGCGCCCATCCGCCGGCGCCAGTCGACGAGCTCGAGGTGGTCGCGGAGGCGCCGGTGATCGGGTGAGTCGTCGGGTCGGGTCACGGGCCGGGACGCTACGCGGGATGCGCCGCGGTGACCCAGTAGCGCCGCTTCCCCTCCCGCGCGTCCTCCAGCACCTCCGGCGGACTCGATCGTGCGGGCCGAGCCGACGTTGTCGTCGCCGCACGTCACCAGCAGCCGCTCGATCCCCAGGTCGGCCGCCCGCGTCAGGATGAGCCGCAGCCCGGTCCGGGCGTGGCCCTCCCGACGACGGGCTCGCCGGGCGACGCGGGATCGATGAGACACCAGTGGTAGCAGTGGACCAGCCCCTCGGGCAGCAGCGTAGTGGGGTCAGCGAGCGGCCGTACGGCGATGATCAGGGTCTGACCGGCCCGCACGGTCGCCGCCAGCCGACCACCGGGCACGAGGAAGTCGCCGGGCCCCGGGATGCGACCATCACCAGATGCCTAGCAGGTGCGACGGACCCCGCCGAGGTGACGCTCGCGACCGGCCGAGGTGACGACTCCGGACACCTGTTGGGTTGCCCGCGGACTTGTTTGCGAAAATTTGTCCTACTGTTACTCCCCGGTGGCCGCAGGAGGCTTCTGGCCAGGAGGGCTGTCGGTGGCCGGTGCTTGAGTAAGCCCATGACCACCACCACCGACCTCGGCTGTGAGGCACCCTGGGTGCCGGGTCCGGTGCGGGTACGTCCCGGGGTCCGGGTGACGGGGGCGCTGCTCGAGGCCCGGGGAGCGGTCTCAACCGCCGCCGGGGTCTCCACGACGGCATTGTCGAACACCGACCTCACCACTGCCGCGCACGAGATTACCGCCCTCGAGTCCCAGGTCGCGGCCTACAAGCTCGCCGTCCTCGCCGAAGCCCGTGACCGCGGCCAGCAGGGCCCCGTCGGCGACGAGGGCGACACCGACCCCGCGGCCTGGCTCGCCAAGCTCACCGGGGACCCCGCCGAGGTCCTACGCGGCGGGCTGTGGATCGCCGGGCTGCTGCAACGCAAGTACCACCACACCCGCCGCGCGTTGGAGGCCGGGACGCTGCGGCTCTCCCAAGCCAAGGTCCTCGTCCGGGCCGCCGAACGCGCCCCCCAGGTGCTGACGGCCGAGCAGATCGAGCAGGCCGAGGAATCACTGGTCCTGACCGCGACCGGCGAATCGTCTCCCACCCACGGCACCGGCCGCCCCATGAGCGCGAAACGTCTGCACGACGAGGCCAGGCGGGTGTTCGCGACCATGCTCCCCACCACCGCGGAGGCTGATGCCGCCGAGGGTGACGACGTCGCCGAGGAGGAGCACGAAGCCCAACGGGAGTGCTACCTCTCGCTGAACGACCGCGGCGATGGGACCTTCCGGGGGTCCTTCGTGATCCCGACCCTGCACGGGCGGATCCTGCAAGCCGCACTGGAGAAGCTCACGGCACCGCGGCGCCTCACCCGCGACACCCAGGGCGACCCGCTCACCGATGAGTCCGCGGCCCACGGGGTCTCCTACGGTGAGAAGATCGGCGCCGGGTTCTGCGAGCTCATCGAGCACCTCCCTACCAAGGGTTTCGACCACGGCAACACCATCGGGCTGCTCATCACCACCGCCTACGACAAGATCGCCGCGGGTATCGGGACCGCCACCCTGGCCACCGGCGAGGCCATCAGCATCCGGTCCGTCCGCCGGTTGGCCTGCAACGCCGGACACATCCCCATCGTCCTAGGCAGCGACTCGGTGCCCCTCGATGTCGGACAGTCGCGACGCAGATTCACCCGCCACCAAGCACACGCCTTGGCCACCCTGCACCACACCTGCGGCATCACCGGCTGCGAGCGTCCCTTCGCGTGGTGCGAGCTCCACCACCTCCTGCCCTGGTCCCGGGGCGGACCCACCAACCTCGACAACGCCCTGCCACTGTGCGGACACCACCACCGCAGAGCCCACGACCCCGCCTACGACATCAAACGACACCGAGACCGCGAATACATCCTGACCAAGATCCGACGGTGACAAAAGCCCGGTGAGCCCGGCCCGTGCACCTGGCAGGCTCCACCCGTGATCGACGACCACTGGCCCCTCTTCGGTCTGGAGGTCTCGACCCCGTCGCTGCGCCTCCGCCTCCCACGGGAGGAGGAGCTGGCGGCGCTGGCCGACCTGTCCGGACGTGGGGTGCATCCGCCGGACCGGCGGCCGTTCCTGACGCCGTGGGCCGAGGGGTCCGCCCAGCAGCGCGCCCGCTTCGTGCTCGTGGAGCACTGGGACGGCCTGGCGGCCTGGTCCCCCACCGACTGGCGGCTCGGGCTGGGCGTGTTCGGCCGGGACGGCCGTCCGTTGGGGTCCCTGACGCTGGCCGCCCGGGACTTCGGCGTGGTCCGCGAGGTCACGACCTCCTCCTGGCTCGGGCTCGAGCACCAGGGCCGGGGCGTCGGCACGGAGGCCCGCCGCGGCGCCCTGTCGCTGGCCTTCGACCACCTCGCCGCCCTCTCGGCCCTCACCCTGGTCTTCCCCGACAACCACGCCTCCCAGGGGGTCTCGCGCCGTCTGGGCTACCGGCCGGACGGCACCACCCGGGACGCCCGCGACGGCGAGGCGCTCGTCTCCGACCGGCTCCGCCTCGACGCCGCCACCTGGTCGGAGGTGCGGCAGCCCGGGTACGCCGTCACCGGGCTCGACGCGTGCCGCGCACTCCTCGGGGCCTGATGGGCGGCGAGGACCCCGTGCACGACGACCAGCACGACGTCACCACCGACCTCGTCCGGCTCCTCGTGGACGACCAGCTGCCCGGCTCGCGCCACCGGCCGCTCCGCCCGGTGGCCACCCCGGGCACGGTCTGCGCGGTCTTCCGCCTCGGCGACGACCGGACCGTACGGCTCCTGCTCACCGGCACCGACCCGGCCCAGGTGCGCAGGGACCTCGTGGCCGAGGCCCGGTCGTCGGCCGCCCTCGCCGCAGCCTGCCCGGTGCCCGCGCCGCGTCCGATCGGCCTCGGGGGACCTGGCCACGGCTACCCGCTGCCGTGGTCGGTCCAGTCCTGGGTGCCCGGTCACGACGCCACGGTCGAGGACCCGGCCGGGTCGACCGCCTTCGCCGAGGACCTCGCTGCGGTCCTCGCCACCTTCCGCGCGCTCGACACCGGCGGTCGGGTCTTCTCCGGTGTCGGCCGGGGAGGGCGGTTGGCCGACCACGACGACTGGGTCGCCCACTGCCTCGGGCAGAGCGTCGGTCACGACCTCGACACCACCTCGCTGGCCGCGCTCTGGGCCGGTCTGCGTGACCTGCCGCCCGCAGGCCCGGACGTGATGAGCCACGGGGACCTGGTGCCCGGCAACGTCGTGGTGACCGACGGTCGCCTCGGCGGACTGCTCGACACCGGGGGCTTCGGCCCGGCCGACCGCGCCCTCGACCTCGTCGCGGCCTGGCACCTGCTCGACGCCCCGGCCCGCGCGGTGCTGCGGGAGCGACTGGGCTGCACCGACGTCGAGTGGGCCCGCGGCCGCGCCTGGGCGCTCCAGCAGGCCCTCGGCCTGGTCTGGTACTACGCCACCTCCCACCCGTCGATGAGCCTCCTCGGGCGGCGCACCCTGACCCGGGTGCTCGACGGGTGAGGCCGTGCGCGTGCAGCCGGTCGGCACACTGGGGACCGTGACCTCGACCGAGCCCGACTGGGACACCAGCACCGACCGCACGCCCGGGCCGGCGATGCGGTTGCTCAACACCGTCCTCCCCGGGGTGCGCCGGGTGCGGGCGCAGGTGGACCCGTACGCCGCCGCGTGGCGCGACCACAACGCCCGCGCCGTCCACGAGCCGCGCCGCCGCTGGGTCGTGCTCGGCGACTCGATGTCGCAGGGCGTGGGTGCCTCCGCGCACGACGCCGGCTGGGTCGGGCAGCTGGACCGCCGCCTGCGTGCCGACGGCCACGACCTGGCGGTGCTCAACCTCTCCGCCACCGGCGCCCGCACCCGCGACGTCCTGGACCGCCAGCTGCCCGTCCTCGAGCGGCTGCCCGCCCCGCCGGACGGCACCCCTGCCCCGATCGTCACCGTGCTGGTCGGCTCCAACGACCTCTTCGGCGGACGGGAGGCCCGCGCGGGGCTGCCCGACGCGATGGCCGAGCTGGTGTCCCGGTTGCCGCCGGGCTCCCTGGTGGCCACGCTCCCCCAGCCGTCGGCCGCCGCCGACCTCGCCAACGAGCACGTCGTGCGCGCTGCCACGAGCGGCCGGATCCGGCTGGTCGACCTGCGTGTCACCGGCCCGACGTCGTGGCGCGGGCGACTCGCCCCCGACTTCTTCCACCCCAACGACCTCGGCTACACCGCCATGGCCGACGCCCTCGAGCCGGGAGTGCGCGCGTCGTTGGCCGTCCTCTAGCGCGGGTAGGAGTCCCCCGCCCGCTGGCGCGCCTGCCACGCCGACGACACCATCTCGTGCAGGGAGTGACGCATCCGCCAGTCGAGGTCCCGCGCGGCCAGCTCCCCCGACGCCACGATCCGGTCCGGGTCGCCCGGGCGCCGCGGGGCGACGGTCGGGGTGAAGTCGATCCCGGTCACCTCGCGCACCGTGTCCATGATCTCGCGCACGGACGTGCCGCCGCCGCTGCCGAGGTTGTAGACCCGCTCCACCGGCTCGTTGGCAGCGAGCCGTCGGGCGGCGGCGACGTGGGCCTCGGCGAGGTCGGCGACGTGGATGTAGTCGCGCACGCAGGTGCCGTCCGGCGTGGCGTAGTCGTCACCGTTGATGCGGGGCGTCGCACCGCGGACCAGCATGTCGAAGACCAGCGGGAACAGGTTGTGCGGGCTGGTGTCGAAGAGGTCCGGCGACCCCGAGCCGACCACGTTGAAGTACCGCAGGCTCGTGTGCTGCAGCCCGGTCGCCCGTCCTGCGGCCCGCAGCATCCACTCGCCGATGAGCTTGGTCTCGCCGTAGGGCGACTCCGGCATCGTCGGGGTGGCCTCGGTGACCACCTCGACGTCGGGGGTGCCGAAGGTGGCGGCGCTGGAGGAGAAGACCAGCTTGTCGGCCCCGACCGCCTCCATGCACTTCATCAGCGTCACCATCGCCGAGACGTTCTGCTCGTAGGTGTGCAACGGGCGCTCGACCGACACCCCGGCGTACTTGAAGCCGGCGACGTGCACGACACCCTCGACCTGGTGCTCCTGCAGCGTGTGGTCGACGAGCTTGGCGTCGAGGACGCTGCCGTGCTCGAAGGCCACCCCGGGCGGCAGGAACTGCTCGAACCCCGAGGACAGGTCGTCGAGCACCACCACCGGGATGTCTGCGGCCTGGAAGGCGCGCACGACGTGCGAGCCGATGTAACCCGCTCCTCCGGTCACCAACCAGGTCATCCGTCCCGCTCCCTCTCGTGCTGCTGCGACGTCGCGCGTGCGACCCGCAGACGCTAGCGGAGACGGGAGCTCAGGCCGGGCTCGACGCCACGAGCACGCCGATCTTGTCGATGCGGTGCTCGGGGTTGCCGTTGGCGTCGGCCCAGAAGTTGCCCTCCGCGTGGTCCTCGGGCGTGGCGCAGGTCGACAGCGTGATCATCGCCCGGGTGGGCTCGACGCCCGGCCGCCCCGGGACCGCGGCCCGCTGGGCGGCCAGCGACGCCGGCTCCCGGAACGACGTCCCCCGGGTGGTGCGCACCTCGTAGACGTAGTCAGTGCCGCCCGCCGAGACCGTCACCCGGTCACCGCGCACCAACGACGGCAGCTCCAGGAACGGCTCGGTCGACGACAGGCGGTGGCCGGTGACCAGGTAGTTGCCGACGCCGCCCGGCCCGACGCCGCCGTCGGGCCCGTACGGGCTGGCCAGGTCGCCCGCGTCCTGGATCACGGTGCCGGCCGCGTCGTCGGTGGTGCCCTGGTAGGCCTGCACCGGGAAGTCGCGCAGCCCGAGGTCGGGCACGGTCAGGGTCGCGGCGCGGGGGGTGCCGTCCGAGGAGGCGGGTCCGGCCGGCTCGAGGCGCTGCCCGGCCTCGACGGCCACCTCCGGCGCGGCCTCGGGGGCCGGCCCGGACGTCGGCGTCGGCGCGGTGGTCCCGGGCACGCGGGCTGCGGCGTCCTGCCGACCGACCTCCGGCTCCCGCTCCGGGGTGGCGCCGCAACCCGTCAGCGCGACCAGGCACACGAGCGCCGGGAGCGGGGCGAGCACCGAGGACCTCATGCCTTCCGAGGGTAGCGAGGCCCCGATGGACGACGGGGCACGATGGCGGCGTGCCCCGCCCCTCCCCCGCCGACCTCGTCCGCTCGCTCGCCCAGGCGGTGCTCGGCGCGTTCCTGCTGGCGGCGGGGGTCGCGCACGTCAGCGTCCTGCGCGCGGAGTTCCGGGCCCAGGTCCCACCCTGGGTCCCGCTGGACGTCGACCTGGTCGTGGTGGCCTCCGGCGTCGTCGAGCTCGTGGTCGGCACGGCGCTGCTGCTCACGCTCCTCCCCGGGCGGACCCCCCGGGCACGCGTCGGGGCCGGGCTGGTCGCCGCGGCCCTGCTGGTGGCCGTCTTCCCCGGCAACGTCGCGCAGTTCGTCGAGGGCAGGGACGCCTTCGGCCTCGACACCGACCGCGCCCGGCTGGTGCGGCTGTTCTTCCAGCCGCTGCTCGTCGCCTGGGCGCTCTGGTGCACCGGCGCGCTCGGCTGGCTGATGGCGCGGGCACGGCGCCGCTGACCTGACGGCCTCGCGCTCACCACCCCCCGACGTCGTCCCACCGGGTGCGCCGCACCCACCGGTCGCACGGCCTGGCCGAGGTGCTCCGCACTCCGGCGCAGCCGGGCCACGGGTCGGGTCGACGCAGCTCGTCGGTGTCCAGGTCGCGCTCCCAGACCTCCCGGGCGGGCCACCAGCCGTTGAGCATCACCTCGCAGTCGCAGAAGCCTCCGACGTCGTGGAGCCGCCGCTCCAGGCCCGTCGCTGCCGGCACCCGCAGGTCGCGGTACCGCCGCGACCAGCGCAGCGTGGTGTCGCACCCGACGTCGGCGACCACCCGTCGCAGGAAGCACAGCAGGCACTCGGTCTCCCCGGGGTCCACCAGCTCGGCGGACAGCGCCCGGAGCTCGTCCTCCAGGTCGGCGGGGCCGGGCGGGGGGTCGGCGCGGTCGGTCATCGGGTCCTCCTGGGTCGGGTGCACCGTTTCTACGGCCCGCCGCCGACACCCCGTCCCGAGGCCCTCCGCCCGCCGAGGGGACCGAGGGCCGGGCGACCCGTGGGGGTGGGGGTGACCTCCTCCGGGCGGCCGTAGGTTCGCGACATGACCCGAAGCAGCGAAGAGCTCGAAGCCATGCAGGCCGTCGTCCAGCGCGTCGTCTCCTACCAGGACGGCGCCACCGAGGGCACCACCGAGCGCGAGCTGCGCGCGGCGTTCGGGGAGACCGACGTCGACCCCACCGAGGACGAGATCACCCGGCTGGTCCAGGCCATCGAGGCCGACCCGGCCTCGGCCGACGCCGCCACGGTCCTGGGGTGACGCGGGAGGCCCCCGCCCCCGAGCACCAGCGCCCGGCCGGCGTCAGCGACGCCACCGTCGAGGCGCTCGGCACGCTCTCGGAGGCGCTGGAGGTGGTCGAGCACGCGCGCGGCCACCTGTACGCCTTCCACCGCCTCTGCGGTACCGCCGACCTGACCCTGGGCAAGGCGGCCGACGAGCTGCGCGAGGCCGGTCACGCCGAGCTGGCCGACGCCGTCGAGCAGGACGTGATCGGCCGCAACATCCTCGAGGGCCGGTGGAGCTTCCAGGTCGTCGAGGAGTACGACGACGGGTACTACGCCGCCGCCAAGGACGCCGAGCGACGGGCCCGCGACGAGCTCGTCGGCGGGCGCCGGCACCTGTTCGAGGCGGAGATGAAGGAGGACCGGCGCACCCACGGCCGGCCCGACCACACCGCCACGACCGACTGACCCCGACCCGGGGCGGGCACCCACCGCCCACCTACGATCGCGGCATGGTCCACCCCCTCCCCCGTCACGCCCGCCGCCCCCTGTCCGCCGTCGTCGTCCTGCTCGCGCTCGGCGGAGGTCTCAGCGCCTGCGGCGACGACGCGGCGACCGCGACCGACGCGCCGAGCGCCGAGACCTGCGCCTATCCCTCCGCCGGCACCGCCGCCAAGGAGGTCGAGGCCCCGCCGGCCACAGCCGCCGAGACCGGCGAGGTCGCCGCCACCATCGAGACCACCGCGGGCGACGTCGCCGTCACCCTCGACGCCGATGCGGCGCCGTGCACCGTGAACTCGTTCCTGTCGCTGGCGGAGCAGGACTACTTCACCGACAGCCCGTGCCACCGCCTGACCACCGCCGGCATCTTCGTGCTGCAGTGCGGGGACCCGACCGGCACCGGTGCCGGCGGCCCCGGGTACTCCTTCCCCGATGAGCTGACCGGCTCGGAGACCTACGGTCCCGGCACCCTGGCCATGGCCAACGCGGGTGCGGACACCAACGGCTCGCAGTTCTTCATGGTGTACGACGACAGCCCCCTCGACCCCGACTACACCGTCTTCGGGACCATCAGCGAGGAGGGCCTCGCGGTCGTGCAGCAGGTCGCCGACGCCGGCGCCGCGGGTGGGGCGCCCGACGGGGCGCCGGCCGAGCCGGTCGCGATCACCGGCGTCACCGTCGGCTGAGCCGGGGGCAGCGACCGCTCAGGCGTCGCGCGCCTCGCGACGCCACGGGCGCAGCGTCCGGCGGGCGCCGGGGCGGGCCAGCTCGATGTCGCGGAGCTGGGCCCGGTCCTGGCGCGACCAGGCGCGTCCCTCGGTGATGCCCTGTGCCACGTACTGCTGCGTCGTCATGGTGCCACGTCCTCTCGCGGCCCGGGGGCCGGGTGCCGCGGCTCGTGCCGCGACGCTGGTGATGGTGGTCCCGTCATGGATCACGATGTGTGACGGTGATGACAGGAAAGCGTCGGTGGGGCTCCGTCCATTCCCGCGGAGCCGCGTGACCTCCGGCACGTCGCGGCAGCTCCCGCCGCAGGTCAGGCGGGCTGGCAGGATGCCTGGGATGACCACCCGAACCGCGCGCCAGGTCCAGCTCCGCCGACGCCCCACCGGGCTGCCCGACCGGGACGACTTCCGCCTCGTGGAGGTCGACCTCCCCGATCTCGGCCCCGACCAGGTCCGGGTCCGCAACGACGTGCTGTCCGTCGACCCCTACATGCGCGGGCGGATGAACGACTCCGAGTCCTACGCCGCCCCGTACGCCCTCGAGGCCCCGATGCTGGGCGGTGCGGTCGGCGTGGTCGAGGAGTCGACCTCCGCGCAGGTGCCGGTCGGCGCGACCGTGACGCACGCGGCCGGGTGGCGCGACGCCGAGGTCCTGGGCGTCGCCGAGGTCCGCGTCGTCGACGTCGAGCGGGCACCTGCGTCGGCCTACCTGGGCGTGCTGGGCATGCCCGGCCTCACGGCGTACGTCGGCCTGCGACGCATCGCAGCCCTCGCGGAGGGCGAGACCGTCTTCGTCTCGGGTGCCGCCGGTGCCGTGGGCTCCGCGGTGGGCCAGTTCGCCCGGCAGCTCGGCGCAGCCCGGGTGATCGGCAGCGCCGGCTCGCCCGAGAAGGTCGCCTGGCTGACCGAGGAGCTCGGTTACGACGCCGCCTTCGACTACCACGACGGCGCGGTCTCCCACCTGCTGCGCGACGCGCTGGAGCGCACCGGCGGCGGGCGCGCGGACGTCTACTTCGACAACGTCGGTGGCGAGCACCTCGAGGCCGCCCTGCTGCACCTCGCCGACTTCGGCCGGGTCGCGTCCTGTGGCGCGATCACCACCTACAACGACCGGCAGCCGGCCGCGGGCCCCCGGACGATCGGGCTGGTGGTGCCGCGCAGGCTGACCATCCGTGGGTTCATCGTCAGCGACCACGCCGACCTGGCCGCGGACTTCCACCGCAGTGCCCTCGGCTGGGTGGCGGACGGCTCGGTGCGCAGCCGGGAGACGTACGTCGAGGGCCTCGAGCAGGCCGTCGACGCGTTCCTGGGGCTGTTCTCCGGCGCCAACCTCGGCAAGATGCTCGTCCGTCTCTGAGGCCGGCACGACGCCACGACGGCGGCCCCGGTCCCCCCGACCGGTGCCGCCGCCATGCGTCCTGGACCTGCCTCAGCGGGTGATGCGCAGCTCCACGCCCTGACCGCCGCGCACGACCTCGTCGCCGGGCTCCCCGACCGCCTGGACCAGGGTCTTGGCGCGTCGCTCGAACGTGCCGAGGGTGGCCGACACCTGGTCGTTGCGGACCCGGTCCTCGAGGCCGGCCAGCACCTTCTCCAGCGTCCGGCCGGACCGGCCGAACGAACGGTCCCCGCCGGCGACCACGAGGTACCCGAACTGGCCGGCAGCGCTGCGGGGCACCCGCAGGTCGAGGCGCTCGGTGCGCGAGGAGCCGTCGGAGGAAGTGATCGTGGCGCGCAGCAGCAAGGTGTCGCCGGCGCCGACCCGGAGCCCGCGCCGGCCGATGTTCGACCAGCGGCCGTTCACGCGTCGCTCGACCTGGGTGATCCGGGAGACCGAGGTGTCCTCGGTGACCTGCGAGTCGACGGTCACCGAGTCCAGGTCGACGCCGTCGAGCCGGCTCAGCCGGTAGACGGTGCCGGCCACGTCGAAGATGGTGCCGAACGCGATGTCGCGCTGCTCGGTGTAGCGGTCGGCGTAGGTGACCGAGAAGGGCTGCCCGGCCGCGTCGGTCCCGCCGATCTCGACCGTCTGGACCTCGGTGCCGCCGGTGATGCCGTCCAGCACCCGGTCGTGGTTCAGGAGCACGCCGAACAGCGTCAACTCGGCGGTCGCCTCGTCGAGGTTGACCTCGGTGCTGCCGGTGCGGGTCCGGCCGTCGAAGGCCACGGTCGAGGTGATCGTGGCGGAGTCCGGCAACGGACCGAAGGTGGAGGTGATCCCGGCCAGCCGGTCGTCGGTCACGGTGCCCACCGGGGCGCCGACGTTGGCGACCTTGAACGGCGACCCCACCGACTCCTCCTGGACGTAGAGGGCCTCCGCCGGGTGCAGGCTCAGGGTGGTGTCACCGGTGAAGGAGAACGGGTGCCCGAAGCCGACCACCCGGTCGCCGCACACCGAGGTGGCCGTTCCGACCCCGACGGCGTCGATGTCGCCGTAGGACACCGCCGCGGCCAGGTTGCCGCCCGCGACCAGGTCGTCGGCGTCGGCCGCCGCGGCACCGGCTCCGCCACGCGCCACGCGGGCCCCGCTGACGACGGCCTCCTCGCCGAGGTAGGCGTGGTCCTCCGCCTGTGCCTGAACCTGCGCCAGTCGCTGGGCCGACAGCCCGTTGACGCTGACCGGCACCGGCAGCCGGGTCAGGCCCTGCTCGGCCTGGGTGGTGCTGACCCCGGAGCCCGCGGCGACGGCTCGGGCCGTACGCGTGTCGACCCCGACCCGCACCGGAGCCGCGGCGTCGCCGAGGTAGTCGTCCATCTCCTCGAAAGGCGTGATGCCCGCGACCGGGGAGGCACCGAACGACAGGCCGTAGGCGACGGCACCGATCAGCCGGCCGTCGGCGGCGTAGACCGGGGAGCCGGACATGCCCTGCCAGATGCCGCCCACCCGGTCGATCTCGGGCGAGCTCAGCCGGGCCAGCACCATGTCGAGGCCGGGGGCGATCCCGTCGTCGAGCACCCCGAGCACCTCGCCCTGGAAGCCCTCGGGCTCGGTCCCCTGGCTCACGGTCAGTCCGGTGACGGCGTCGCCCCCGGCGACCTCCGCCACCGGGAACGCCTCGGTGCAGTCCTCGGCCGGCGCGGCCCAGGACCCCTGCCCGCCGCCCAGCGCCAGCAGGGTGGACGAGGCGACGACGGCGAGCGAGGTGGAGGCGACGGCCAGTCGGCGGCGTACGCGGGAGCGGAACAGAGGAGTGGACATGGGGTTCTCCTTCCGAGAACGCGGGTGGCGCGTCGACGCGACAGTGCTGTGACGCACACCATGGCGGTTCGGTTGCCCCGCGTCCCACTGGTCTAGTCCAATCGCCCCGCTCTCCGGCGTGGTGTGCCGGTCCTTAGGCTCGGCGCCATGACCTCCACCGGCGCCGTGACGTCCCGCAGCCTGCTGAGCACCGAGGCCGAGCACCGCGCGGCCATGCTCACCGTGCGCTCCTACGACGTCGCCCTCGACCTCGAGGGCGCGGACCGGCCGGAGGTGACCACGTTCGGCTCCCGCACCACGGTGCGGTTCGAGAGCGCGGGCGGGACGACCTTCCTCGACGTCAAGCCCGCCGAGCTGCTGGCGGCCGGCCTCGACGGGCAGCCCCTCGACCCCGCCACCCTGCGCGAGGGCCGGCTGCCGCTGGAGGTGTCCGCGGGCACCCACGAGGTCGTCGTCGACGCCCGGATGCCCTACCGCCACGACGGCGAGGGTCTGCACCGCAGCGTGGACCCGGCGGACGGACGGACCTACCTGTACGGCATGTCGTTCATGGACGCCGCCCCCACGGTGCTGGCGTGCTTCGACCAGCCCGACCTGAAGGCGCCGTACCGGCTGCGGGTGCGGGCACCCCGCGACTGGGTCGTGGTCGGCAACGGCCGCGCACGGCGTACTGGTGACGACGGCGACGTCGCGACCTGGGAGCTTGCCGAGACCCAGCCGCTCTCGACGTACTTCGTGACCCTGGTCGCCGGGCCCTACCACCTGCTCAACGACGAGCACGACGGCATCGCTCTCGGGCTGTCGGCGCGGGCCAGCCTCGCCGGCGCGCTGGAGGCCGAGGCCGAGGAGCTGTTCACGCTGACCCGGCAGTCCTTCGACGAGCTGCACCGGCTGTTCGGGATCCGCTACGCCTTCGGCGACTACCACCAGGCGTTCGTGCCGGAGTTCAACGCCGGCGCGATGGAGAACCCGGGCTGCGTGACCTTCCGCGACCAGATGCTCTTCCCCGACCGCGTCACGCGCGCGGCCCGGGTCAACCGCGCCTCGACCGTGGCCCACGAGATGGCGCACCAGTGGTTCGGCAACCTGGTCACCCCGCGGTGGTGGGACGACCTGTGGCTCAACGAGTCCTTCGCGGAGTACCTCGGCTGGCGGGTGATCGCCGACGCGACCGTCTACGACGACGCGTGGGCGCAGCGCTCCCAGGCCCGCCGCCAGTGGGGTCTGCACGCCGACCAGCGGCCCAGCACGCACCCCGTCGCGGGCAACGGCGCGACCGACGCGGTGGCGGCGCTGCAGGACTTCGACGGGATCTCCTACGCCAAGGGCTCCACGGTGCTCAAGCAGCTCGCGTCCCGGATCGGGGACGAGGCGTTCCTCGGCGGTGTGGTCGACCACCTGACCCGGCACCGCTTCGGCAACGCCACGATGGCCGACCTCGTCGCCAGCTGGGAGCGCGCCGGGGCAGGCGACCTGTCCGGCTTCACCGCCAGCTGGTTGCGGACCGCGGGGTTGGACACCCTGCGGGTCGAGCGCTCCGACGCCGGCACGTCGGTGCGCCGCCTCGGTCCACGGGAGAGCGGCGACCCGGGTGACGACGCGGTGCGCGAGCACACCGTCACCGTGGCCGTCGGCGAGGCGCACGGGTGGACCACGACGACCCTCGAGGTGTCCGCGGACCTGACGGCCCTCCCGGACGTGCCCCGGGGCGCAGCGGTCGTCCTCGACGCCACCGAGGACACCTGGGCCGCGAGCTGCGCCGACGCCGCGACCGTGTCCGCGCTCTGCGAGGTGCTCCCCCGCACCACCGACCCGATGCTGCGGACGGCGGCGTGGAACAACGTGCGCAGCGGCTTCCACGCGGCCCTGCTCGACCCGGCGGACGTCGTCGACCTCGTCGTGGCCGCGCCCTACCTCGCGGACCTCGGTGACACCGGCACCCGCCGCGACGCCTGGACCACCGGGACGCTGCTGCCCCTGGCTCCGGCGGGTTCGACGGCGCGCGTGCACCACGCGGTGCTGGGTGCGCTCGACGGGTCGGAGGGCGACGACCGGCTGCGGGCCGTGCGCGGGGCCGTGCGCACCGCCGAGGACCCCGACCTGCTGCGGCGCTGGCTCACCCCAGGAGAGCTGCCCGCGGACGTGGACCTCGACACCGACCTGCGCTGGCGGCTGCTGGCACGGCTGGCCGAGGTCGGGGCGAGCGACCGCGACGAGCTGGACCGGGCCCTCGGCGACGGCCCGAGCTCCACCGCCACGATCGCGCACGCCCACGCCGTGGCGTCCCTGCCGGACGCGGCGGCGAAGGAGTGGGCCTGGCGCCGGTTCACCGCGGAGGCCGACGTGCCCAACCACGAGGTCGAGGCCGCGGGCCACGGGCTGTGGCGGCCGGGACAGTTGGCGCTGACGGCGCCGTACGTCGAGCGGTACGTCGCCGACCTGCCGGCCACCGCCGCTGTGCGCAGCGGGTGGGTGCTGGCGCTGTCCGCCGAGTCCTTCTTCCCGCGCACCCACCTCGATGACGCCGCCGCGGACCTGCTGCGCAGTCTGCTCGAGCACCCCGACCTGCCCCCGCCCGTACGCCGCCGCGTGGTCGACAGCCTGGACGACCTCGACCGTCAACGGGCCGTCGCGCACGCCTTCCCGGTCAGGGCGACGCCATGAGCGCCGGTGGGACCCGGGCCCGTCGACCCGGCCCGACGGTGCGCACCCGGGTGGTGGAGCAGCTGGCCGACCCGGACGGTCCCGCCGGCACCCGCGAGAAGCGTCACGAGGACCGGCTGGCGACCGAGGAGCCGCTGGAGGTGCGCCTGGAGTGGCCCGGTCGTGAGGCGCACCGGGTGTGGGTGACGATGCGGACCCCGGGCCACGACTTCGAGCTGGCCGCGGGGTGGGCGCGCCACGAGGGCCTGGTCGCGACACTCGACGACGTCGCGCGGGTGGCGTACTGCACGGACGTCAGCCTGGACCCCGAGCAGGAGTTCAACGTGGTCACGCTGAGCCTGCGCGCTCCCCCGCCGCACGAGCCCGGCCCGCGGAGCACCGCGGTCTCCGCCGGGTCGTCGGCGTGCGGTGTCTGCGGCGCGGACAGCCTGGACGCGGCGCTGGCGGTCTCGCACGGGTCGGCCTGGACCGGTGACCTGCCGTCGGCGTCGGTGGTGCGCGGACTGCCCGACCAGCTGCGCGAGCGCCAGGCGGTCTTCGAGCGCACCGGCGGGGTCCACGCGGCCGGCCTGGCGACGGCGGTCGGCGAGCTGCTCCTCGTGCGGGAGGACATCGGCCGCCACAACGCCGTCGACAAGGTCACCGGCGCCCGGTTGCTGGCCGGCGACCCGGTCGCCGAGGCGTGCCTGGTGGTCAGCGGGCGGGCCGGCTTCGAGCTGGTGCAGAAGGCGGTGGCCGCGGGGACGGGGTCGCTGGCTGCGGTGGGTGCGCCGACGAGCCTGTCGGTGGACCTGGCGAAGCGGGCCGGGCTGGGGCTGTGGGGGTTCACGCGGGAGCGGCGGACGGTGCGGTACGTGTAGCCGGGTGGATCTCGCGTTCCTGCGCACGTCCAGGCAGACGCTCATATGCTCTCACGTGAGACCGTAGAGACGGGGTCGTCGCGGAGGTGGGGCATCCATGAGAACCGTGGCACGAAGGCACGTCAGTGCCACGGGTCGGCGTGCGTGCGGCAGCACGTCGATGAGATGACGACCCACACCGAACCGAGCGGTTCCGGCCCCCGGCCCGTGCGCCGCGGGACGCTCCTCATCTGGCTGCTCACTGCGGCGATGGCCGCCCTGGCCGCTCTGATCGCCCTCCCGGGGATGCTGGAGCACCCGGGATCGACGGCACCTGACCTCCGGTGGTTCGTCCTGCTGCCTCTCTTCGCGATCGTCGAGATCGTGGTCATCCACCTGCCGACGCAGCGCAACGCCCATGGGCACACCCTGCGCGAGATCCCGGCGGTGCTCGGCCTGACGTTCCTCGCACCGCAGCAGTACGTGACCGCCTACGTCGTGGGCGCGGTCCTCGCGCTCGTCATCGCTGCCCGGATGCGGGGAGTGAAGCTGGCCTTCAACGCTGCCATGTTCGCTCTTGAGGCGGCCCTCGGAGCGCTCACCTACCAGGCGATCCTGCAGGGGGGCGACCCCTTGTCGCTGACCGGGTGGCTGGCGGTGCTGGTGGCGGTGCTCGTCACCGACCTCATGTCCGCCGGCGCCGTGACCCTCGCCATCAGCCTCACCGAAGGCGTCTTCGACGGAGAGGTCCTGCGGGAAGCGCTGCGGTCGGGCTCCGTGGCTGCCTTCATCAACACCTGTGTCGCCCTGCTCGTGGCGACCTTGGTGCTGGTCCGGCCTTCGGCTCTGCCGCTGCTGGCCGTCCTCGTGGTCCTCCTGGTTCTCGCTTATCGCGTCTACATCTCCCTCGCTCGAGGGCACGCCCGCACCCAGCTGCTGTACAGGTTCGTCGACCGCACCTCCCTGGCGCGCTCCTTGGAGGAGGTCGTCGAGACCGTGCTCCGGGAGTCTGCAGAGCTCATGCACGCCCAGCGTGCCTATCTCGTCGAGGTCATCGGCGAGCACCGGGTGCACTACCGGGCCCTCGAGGGTGGCTCGCTGCACGAGGAGTCATGCGAGCTGCAGGCGCCGGAGCCCTGGTGGTGGGGCGCACTCGACACCGGCGTCGTGCAGCACACGTCACACCGCCGCGGGCACGACGAGGCGTCGGAGCACCCGGTCGGGACCACGCTGACGTCTACACCACGCGACGGACTCGCCGCCCCGCTGCGGGGGGCCGGATCCACCCGCTACCTCCTCGTCGTGTGTGACCGATCCTTCGAGAAGGAGACGTTCGGGGAGGAGGACGTCCAAGTCTTCGAGGCGCTCGCCGCGCACGCCGGCGTCGCCGTCGAGCGCGCACACATCGTGAGCGACCTGCAGACGCTGACGAGGGAGCTGAAGGCGGCGCGCGACGCGGCACTGGCGGTCTCGGAAGCGAAGTCGATGTTCCTGGCCAACATGAGCCACGAGATCCGCACGCCGCTGACCACCGTCCTCGCCGCCCGCGAGCTCTTGGACGAGACCCACCTCGACGAGGGCCAGGTGAAGCTGCTCGGCAGGATGCACCGGTCCGGAGAGCTGCTGCTGTCCCTGGTGGAGAACCTTCTCGACTTCTCCCGGATCGAGACCGGGCACGCCACGCTGCAGCAGGCAGAGTTCGACCTGCCTGCGATGGTGGCGGACCTCGCCGACGCACACCAGCCCCGCGCGGAGCTCCTGGGGATCGACTTCGACTGCGTCGTGCACCCGGGAGTGCCGAGCATCGTCGTGGGTAACCGAACCAGGGTCGTCCAGGTCCTCAACAACCTCGTGGGCAACGCACTGAAGTTCACCCCCGCAGACGGACGAGTGCGGCTCGACGTCGGAGCCGTGGACGACGACAGCGGCCCCGGTGTCCGGTTCTCGGTCTCGGACACCGGCATCGGCATCGACAAGAGGCACCAGGCGACGATCTTCGAAGCCTTCAGCCAGGTCGACGGCTCCGCCACCCGACGTTACGAGGGAACCGGCCTCGGTCTGGCGATCTGCAAGCAGCTGACCGAGCACATGGGAGGCGTCATCACCGTCGACGCAGAGCTGGGTGTGGGCAGCACGTTCGAGGTTCAGCTGCCGCTGGTCGCTGCCACGTCGCCACGTTCGCCGGGCGAGACGAGCCGTCCGCCACCCACCGCCTGAGGGCGCCGGTCTGAGAGGCAGGTCCGTCCGGCGCCCTGCGGCAGACCGACCGACCGACCTCGTCGACAGCTCGCACACCCCGGTGACCGGGTGTGGTCGACCCGGCTCCTTGCTCCTCGGTGTGGTGCAACGTGACGGCGGCGCGCTGACAGTCCCACGCTAGACCCGTGAACTCGACCCCCAGGGCAAGGTCGTCCGCCCAGGAGGTCCTCACAGGTCCTCATAGGTGGGAGCGAACGCGGGCAGGCCCGGGGCCCCGGGGCCCGCCCGCGAGGCGGGGACCCGGTGGCATCGTCGCGCCGAATGTCCACGATCACTGCGCACGGGTGGAAGATCCACGACATAGTCGTCCCCAGCACACCAGCCCGCGGACCAATACCCGAACGGCGGTCCGGGCCCACGGTGTGACACCCCCCACCACCCCCTCGGAGGACCCCCCATGAAGCTGACCACCCGTAAGGTCATCGCCGCCGCCGCGTTCGCCGCATTCGCCGGCTCGACCCTCGCCGCGGCCCCCGCCCAGGCGGTCACCGCCGCGACCCAGTCCTCTGCCGAGGCCCCGGGCACAGGTGACGCCCGCAGCTGGCGCTGACGCGCCGAGACCTGACGGGTCCGAGAAGGTTCGCAACGGGCTCGCCGGCGACCCTCGGGGCTGAGAGTGACTGCTCTCGGCCCCGAGGTGATCCCTGCCCGGCGTCCCCTGGCCCGGGCGCCGGAGCGAGCCGTTCCACCACGTCACCTGACGGCCACCACGTAGTCCGGGGCCTGACGACGGCGAGACTGCCCGCGCCCCCCAACCCAGACCAGCCAGCGGCCAGTCGAGCACCACGCCGACGACCAGCCGCGGCTCGCTGCTGCGGTAGGACCAGGTGGGGTTGCCCGGGCGCTTCTCATCGGTCACGCGCGGATCGTTCTCGACCGCCCCCGCGGGCTCGACCACGTACACGCGCGGAGCGCTGTCGCCTGCGGCGAGCTCCGCGGTGAGGCCGGCGCCGTCGACGAGCCCGGTGAGGTAGACGTGGTGGTGGTCAGCGGGCGGGCCGGCTGATGCAGGAGGCGTCGCCGCGGGGACCGGCTCGGTGTCGGCGGTGGGTGCACCGACGAGCCTGTCGGTGGACCTGGCTCGACGGGCTGGGCTGGGGCTGTGGGGGTTCATGCGGGAGCGGCGGACGGTGCGCTCCGTGCAGGGGTGCCTCCGCCGGTCCCCCGGACTCCCGGGCCGCGCCGAGAACGGGTCGGGCCGGGCGCACAATGCACCCATGAGTGCCACCTCCGGCGACCCGCTGCGCGAGCCGGGACCCGACCTCGACCTGGACGCCCTGCACGCCACGGTCGCGGCGCTGTGGGGCCTGGCCGGCGAGGTCACGCCCCTGCACGGGGAGCGCGACTGCAACTTCCGACTCGGCTCAGGTCCTGCACGTCACCTGCTGAAGGTGCACAACCCGGCCGACCCCGAGGCGGTGCTGGACCTGCAGCAGTCGGCGCTGCGTCACCTGCGGTCGGTGGCCCCGGACCTGCCGGTCCCCGGTGTGGTGCCGACCCGGGACGGACGATCCTGGGTGCAGGTGACCGGCCGCGACGGCCGGTGCTCGCTGGCCTGGGTGCAGACCTGGCTGGAGGGTCGTCACCCCGAGCCCGACGAGCTCCACGCCGTCCACCTGCGCGGGTGGGGACGCACCAGCGCCCGGCTCGGGCGGGCGCTGCGCGGCTTCGCCCATCCGGCCGCGACCCGTCCCCAGACGTGGGACGTCAAGCACCTGCCCCGGCTGCGGCCCTGGCTCCCCGCGGTCGCCGCGGACCGACGGCCGGCGGTGGAGACGGTGCTGGACCGCTTCGAGCAACGGGTCGTCCCCGTGCTGCCCCGGCTCCGGGCCCAGGTGGTGCACAACGACCTGGCGCCCACGAACGTGCTGGTCGATGACGACCTGACGGTCACCGGCGTCACGGACTTCGGCGACATGACCCACACGGCCCTGGTCTGCGACCTGGCGGTCGCGGCCGCCGACGTGCTCGCCGGGCGCGCGGACGGCCTCGAGCTGGTGGGCGAGGTGGTCGCCGGCTACCACGCCGTCACCCCGCTCGAGCCGGAGGAGCTCGCCCTGGTCGCCGACCTGATGGCCGGGCGCTACGCCGCCACCGTCCTGATCACCGCGTGGCGCACCCGCGAGCAGGGGTGGGCGCCGGAGATCGACGACGAGGCCTGCCTCCGGCTCGAGGCGATGCTGGCTGCCGGGCTGGACGGCCTGGCGAACCGGTTCGCGGGGTCGCCGCCACGCGCAGGCCGCTCGACGGCGAGGTTGGCCGAGGCCCGCACCCGCTTGTTCGGGGGCCAGGAGCTGACCTACGACCCGCCGCTGCACCTGCTCGGAGGAGACGGTGTCGTCCTCCACGCCGTCGACGGCCGGCGCTACCTCGACGCCTACAACAACGTTCCCGTGCTCGGCCACTCCCACCCAGCCGTGGTGAGAGCCGTCGGTGCCCAGCTGGCGACGCTGAACACCAACAGCCGCTACCTCCAGGACGCTCCGGTCGAGCTCGCGGAGCGGCTGCTGGCCACCGTTCCGGAACGCTTCGACCGGGTGCTACTCGTCAACTCCGGGAGCGAGGCCAACGACCTGGCCTGGCGCATCGCCCGCCACGCCACCGGGGCCTCCGGCGGCATCGCCACCGCGTGGGCCTACCACGGTGTCACCGAGGCCACCTACGCGCTCTCCCCGGAGAGCTGGCGGGGTGCGGACCCGCCTACCCACGTACGGGTGGTCCCACCCCCTCCGGCGGCCCCGTCGGCCGTCGTCGACGCGGTCCGCGACCTCGAGGCATCCGGCCACGGGGTGGCGGCGATGCTCGTCGACGGTGTCTTCACCAGCGACGGGGTGCTCGGGCCCGCCCACGAGTGGACGCGGGCGGCTGCCGCGGCGGTCCACGAGGCCGGCGGGCTGTACGTCGCCGACGAGGTCCAGGCCGGTCACGGCCGCACCGGGCAGCACCTGTGGAGCTTCGTGGCCGGGGACGTGCCGGCAGACCTCGTCACCCTGGGCAAGCCCATGGGCAACGGTTACCCGGTGGCCGCCGTCCTGGGCTCGGCCGACCTGGTGGACCCGTTCGTGCGGGAGACGGACTACTTCAGCACCTTCGGTGGCAGCACCGCCGCCTGCGCCGCGGCCCTCGCGGTGCTCCGCACCATCGACGAGGAGGGTCTGGTGGACCAGGCCGCCGCCGTGGGAGCGCACCTGCTCGAGACCCTGCGGGGGGTCGCGACCGGTCGCGCCGACCTGGCACCGCCGCGCGGCTGGGGGCTGTCGCTGGCCATCGACGTCGTCGACCCTGCGACCGGGCGGCCGGACGCCGATCGCGCCGGCAGGATCGTGGAGGGCATGCGGGAGAGCGGCGTGCTCATCGGCCGCACGGGCCGTGACCGCGCCACGCTCAAGATCCGGCCACCGCTGGCCTTCCGCGACCGCCACGTCGACCAGCTCGCGGCGGCACTGGTGGCCACCTGCCCCGATCCCGGCTGACCGGGCTCAGAGCCGCCGCTGCTCGGCCACCGTGTTGCCCCCGTCGACGACCAGGCACTGTCCGGTGACGTAGGCCGCGCCGGGTGTGCACAGCCAGGTCACCGGCCACGCGACCTCGTCGGCGCTGCCGCTGCGCCCGAGCGGGGTGACCTCGCCCTCCCGCCGTTCCTCCTCCGACTGCGACCCGGTCGCGACCCACCCGGGGGCCACCGCGTTGGCCGTGATGCCGTGGGCTGCGAGGTCCACCGCCAGGGAGCGGGTGAGACCGACCATGCCGGCCTTGGCGGCGGCGTACGCCGCGTCGTCGCGCATCGCCATCACCGGTCCGGTGACGCTGGCGACCATGACGATCCGACCCCAGGTGCCGCGGCGCATCACCGGCAGCGCCGCACGGGTCATCAGGAAGGCCGTGTCCAGGTTGCGGCGCACGCCGTGCTGCCACTCGGCATAGGAGACTGCCTCGATCCCACCGGAGGTGACACCGTCATCGGTGACCGCCACCATCCCGGCGTTGTTGACGAGGACGTCGAGCCGGCCCCAGCGTGCCTCGACGGCGGCGACCACCCGGCCGGGTGCCGACGGGTCGGTCAGGTCGGCGACGAGGGCCACCGCTGGCACGCCTGCACGCTCGAGCTCACGGGCGCGCTCGTGCACGCGTTCACTGGTGCCGGTGAGGGCCACCCGGGCGCCCAGGTCCCCGAGCCGCCGGCACACCGCGAACCCGATCCCGGTCGGGCTGCCCGCACCGGTGACGAGGGCGACCCGGCCCGTCAGGTCGAGCCCGGCCGTCATGCCCACGCATGATGCCAGAGGTCCACGCG
>JBKJPE010000213.1:0-2777 GCA_046595185.1 Nocardioides sp. | reverse complement strand
ACACGGTGCGCCTGACGATGACCGCCACCACCGACCGCGCCACGGTGGTCAACCTGAGCACCCACGCCTACTTCAACCTCGACGGCGGCGGCAGCGTCGACGACCACGAGCTGCGGGTGCCCGCGTCCGCGTTCGTGCCCGTCGACGGCACCGGTGTGCCCCTGGGCGAGCACGTGCCCGTCGACGGCACCCCCTTCGACCTGCGCGAGCCGCGCCGCGTCGGGGACGTCGCCCGCGACCCGCACCCGCAGGTAGCCGCCGGGCAGGGCATCGACCACGACCTCGTCGTCGACGGAGAGGGCGAGCGGGTCGTCGCCGAGGTGACCTCGGTGCGTACGCGGACCCGGCTGCGGGTGCTCGCCGACCGGCCCGGGCTGCAGGTCTACACCGGCAACTTCCTGGACGGCAGCGTCGTCGGCCGCGACGGCGCCCTGCTGCGCCAGGGCGACGGGCTCGCCCTCGAGCCGCAACTGCACCCCGACACCCCGAACCACGACGGCGAGCCGGGCTGGCCGTCCGCGGTGCTGCGGCCCGGCGAGACGTACCGGACGTCGATCCTGTGGGAGCTCTCGGCGCTCTGAGGCCACTGGTGCGATTTCGGGCCGCCGACCTCGCTCCGGTATGTTCTCCGGCGGTGGCGTGTCCGAGCGGCCGAAGGTGCATCACTCGAAATGATGTGTGGGGCAACCCACCGTGGGTTCAAATCCCACCGCCACCGCCAGCCAGCCAGCCTCAGCCGGCAAGGCACGAACGCCCCGCGGACATCGTCCGCGGGGCGTTCGTCGTCCGGGCCCCGGGTCAGCGGGCCAGGAAGGACAGCACGGTGGTGTTGAACTCCTCGGCGTGGCTGGCGGTGAAGCCGTGCGGCGCGCCGGCGACGACGTGCAGCTCGCTGCCCGCGACGGCGGCGGCGGTGCGCTGGCCGGAGGCCGCGAACGGGACGGTGCCGTCACCGTCGCCGTGGATGACCAGGGTCGGGACGGTGACCTTGGTGAGGTCCTCGCGGAAGTCGGTGCGGGCGAAGGCGGCGATGCACTCGACCAGCGCCTTGTCCTCGGCGAGGGACGCCATCGCGAGCGCGTCCTGGCGGTCCTGCTCGGAGACCTTGATCTCGCCGTCGACGGAGAAGAAGCTCGTGGTGAAGCCGTCGAGGAAGCCGGCGCGGTCGTCCGAGGCGGCCTTCTGCATGCCGTCCACGTCGGCGTCCCCCAGGGCGCCCTGGGGGTTGTCGTCGGTCTTGAGCAGGTACGGCGGCACCGCGGCGGCGAAGACCACGCTGCGCAGCCGCTCCTGGCCGTGGCGGCCGATGTAGCGGGCGATCTCGCCGCCACCCATCGAGAAGCCGACGAGGGTGACGTCGGTCAGGTCGAGCTCGTCGAGCAGCGCCGCGAGGTCGTCGGCGAACTGGTCGTAGTCGTAGCCCTTGCCCGGCTTCTCGGACTGGCCGAACCCGCGACGGTCGTAGGTGATGACGCGGTAGCCGGCCGCAACGAGAGCCGGGACCTGCTTGGCCCAGGAGTCACCGTTGAGCGGCCAGCCGTGGATCAGCACGACGGGCCGGCCCTGGCCGGCCTCGTCGTAGTGCAGCTGGGTCTTGGACAGCAGCCCGGACTTCGAGGTGATGGTCGGCATGAGGGTCCTCCTGGTGGATCGGGGCACGACGGTCCGTCCGGACCGCGGCAGGTATCTCGTGCACAATACGATCGCACACAAAACATTCCCGCCCCGTCGGTAGGCTGCGGGTCATGGAGACCACCACGGGGGAGCTGGGCCCCACCGGCGCCGACCCGGACGTCGATGACAGGTTGTGCCTGGCCCTGCACGCTGCGGCCCGCGCCATGGACGCGGTCTACCGCCCACTGCTCGAGGACCTCGGGCTGACCTACCCCCAGTACCTCGTCATGTCGGTGCTCTGGCAGGACGGGCCGCAGCAGGTCGGGGAGCTGGCGCGTCGCGTCTCGCTGGAGTCGAGCACGATGTCGCCGCTGCTCAAGCGCCTGGAGATGCGCGGCCTGGTCGATCGTCGGCGCGTGGCGGCCGACGAGCGCCGGGTGCTGGTGGGCGCGACCGAGGAGGGCGTACGGCTGCGCGACGCGACCGGTGGCGTCATCCCCCAGGTCTGCGCGGCGACCGGCCTGGCGCGCGACGAGCAGGACGACCTCGTGGCCCGGCTCCAGGCTTTGGTGACGTCCCTGACGAGATCCGTGCAGGTCGCCGCGAGGAGCGGCGAACCGGCCACGGACCGGGGAGCAGTGCCCGCCCGTGGGTGAGGATGTGCCCATGTCGCACCCCGCTCCCACCCTGGCCCCGATCCCGGGGGCGACCTGGTTCACCTCGCCCGACGACGCCGTGGCCCGGCTCGGCGAGGTCGGCTACCTCGCCGACGCCGCGACCGGCACCGTGGGGTTCCTGGCCGGGGCGCTGGAGAAGCCGCTGCTGGTCGAGGGGCCGGCCGGTGTCGGCAAGACCGAGCTGGCCAAGGCCGTGGCTCGTGCCGCCGGGGCCGACCTGGTCCGCCTGCAGTGCTACGAGGGCCTCGACGAGGCCCGTGCGCTGTACGAGTGGAACTACAAGAAGCAGCTCCTTAGGATCCAGGCGACCAGCAGCAGCGGCAGCCAGGAGTGGTCCGAGACCCACGACGACATCTTCGCCGAGGAGTTCCTGCTCACCCGACCGCTGCTGACCGCGATCCGTCGCGAGGATCCCACGGTGCTGCTGATCGACGAGGTCGACAAGACCGACATTGAGGTCGAGGGGCTGCTGCTGGAGGTGCTGTC
>JBKJPE010000120.1:0-12961 GCA_046595185.1 Nocardioides sp. | reverse complement strand
CCCCTATCCTCCGCCACCCGACGCAGGGCTGTCCTGCGAGATCGCCGGCCGCCGCCCCGGGCGCGGCCGGCGCTCACGGTCTGGGGTGCGTCCAGATCCCCGACCTCGATGCTCGTTGACGCCGATCAGCGGACCCACCTGTCGTGGGCCCTCCTGTCGGCGGACCGGGCGCCAGGTGTGGCGTGCGTCAGGGTCGACCAGCGCCGGGACACCAGTGGCCGATCTCGGGCAGGACCTTGGAGCTCCGTTGCGAGGCTGCTCTCGGCGGCCTCCGGGTCGGGGTTGGCGAAGTCTGACGGTCCCGCCGGAGGGCAACGGTCACCAGGCCGAGTTCACGATGCACGACCGGTACGTCGTCGGCGCCGACGAGGACTTCGCCCCGTACGCGCTCTCCGCACGCAACGGCACCGACATCGTCGCCAGCCAGGGCAGCGACACCCCGCAGCTCCAGGGCGACACCGTCACCGCAGACGTCCCGCTCGACCACGGCGATCTGTGTGCCGTCGCGCCCCGGACCGGGGCGTGCGGGGCCGTCCGTCGTCTCCGGTGAGAGATGGCCCTGACGCGGTCGTGCTGTCCATCCCTGGCGTGGAGAGCGGGTGGGTCGACGGCCCTTCGGGGTTCGAGTCCCCAGCCCTTCACCGCCACGGGCCGCGAACGGTGCCGGCGTGATCATCGCCGGCGGGGCCGGCTCCCGCCCCCTGTGCGGGCGACGACGCCTCGAGCCGTCCCGGGACGCGTCCCTCCCGCGACGGGGGTGGCCGCGGACCGCACGGACAGCACCGGCCCGGGCTCCAGCAGCGCCAGCCACGCCGTCGACACCACCACCGGCAGCGCCTCGGCCCACCCCAGGCGGGCCGACGCGGCCGTGCCGACCACGGGCAGGGCGCGACCCCGGTCGTCGACGAACCATCGGGCGCGCGTCCTGCCCGGGGTGGTCACCAGCGCCCCGGCACCGGGCGGGGTGACGGTCGGTCCGTCGGTGGTCGGCGCCGCCAGCCGGGTGGTCGGGGCGGAGGCCGGACGGCCGGGTGCGCCCGGCTCGAGCAGCAGGCAGGTGGGCCCGCTGCGTACGGCCAGCGGCGGCAGGGTGGTGCTCGTCCCGGGCGGCACCAGCACCAGCCAGGCCGGTGGCACCGGCAGCGCGGTCGCCAGCGGCGGGGCACCGAGGGCGGCCAGGGACGCCTCGGCGGCGGTCGGGTCCACCGGGAGCGGGTAGCGCCGGGCGCCGTCCCCGGCGTCCACGACGAGGTGCGCCACGCCGTCGGCGGTGACGAGCAGCGCGGTGCCGGCGCCGAGCGGGTCGGGTGGGCGCGCCGGGAGCGCGGGGGGTGCGGTATCCGCCGGGCAGACCACCCAGCCGGAGGTCGTCAGGTCGGCGGCGGGCGGCACGGCGGGAGGGGCGTCCGCGATCCCGACCGCCGGACCGGGTGCCTGCGCGGCGAGGGCGGCCAGCTCGGCCGCGGGGACCGTCTGTGGCGTCGCCGCACCGGCACCGTCGGGCAGGAGCAGCCGGGCGGACGTCGGGTTGAGCACCGCCCGCGCCACGAGACCACCTGCCGACCCGTCCTGTGCGGGACCGTCGGCCGCGAGGACGACGTAGGTGGCCCCGGTCTCCGCGGCCACCGCGACCCCGACCCCGAGTGCGGGGTCCTCGGGGGCGGACGTCGGCGCACCCTCGGCCCGGACGAGACCGGCGACGCCGACCCCGGCGACGAGCAGGGCGGCCAGCACCGCCCCGCCGAGCACGGCCCGGCCCGGTCGTCGCGCCTCCTCGCCCCGGACCCCCTCAGGGCCTACCACCAGGACGTGGGCCAGGCGGCGCCGCGACCAGGTCTGGGCCTCGGCCAGCTCCCGCGTGGCGACCACGCTCAGCCGGCCAGCCGGTCGAGGAGCCCGGTCACGACGACCAGCAGCGGAAGCAGCGCGACCGCCGTGGCGGTCTCGGCGAGGTCCTCCAGGCGGCGCCGGCGCACCGGGGCCACCGGGTCGCGGAGGAGCAGCACCGGCACGGTGAGCACGAGCACCGGCGCGAGCACCGTGGCCGCGGCCGGATCGGTCGCCAGCAGCGTCACGACGAGCCCCGCCATCGCCAGCGCACCGGCGCCGAGGTCGGCGGCGACCAGCACCGCCGCCCGGGAGCGCCGGGACCGGAGCACCACGTGGAGGGCCAGCACCGCCGCCAGCGCCGCCGCCGCCCGGCCCCCGGCGGCGAGCAGGGGCGCTGCGGCGACGAGCAGCACCCCGACCCCGGCCGTCGCCCCGCCGAGCAGGTCGGCCGCGAGCACCGCGTCGTCGGCCAGGTCGACCTGGTCCGGCTCCTCCCCGGGCTCGTGCTGCCCGCCGTCACCGCTGTGTCCGGCGTCCGGGCGGTCGCCGCCGCCGTCGTCGTCGTACGGTCCGCGCAGGGGCTCGCCGCCACGTCCCACCAGGCCCAGCGCCACCCCGGGCGCCGGACCGCCGAGCACCACGAGCACCGTGATCAGCACCGCGAGCAGGGGCAGCGGGGTGACCGGTCCCCGCGCTGCCAGGCCGAGGACGACCAGCGCCGCACCGGGCACCGCGGCGGCCAGCACCAGGGCACGCCGCCGCACCAGTGCGACCAGGCCGGCCAGGGCACCGACCACCACGGTCGCCCCGACCGGCGGTCCCGCCGCAGCCAGCCAGGCCGCCGCCGACGGCGCCGCCCCGGTCACCACCGTCGCCGAGGTGGCCGCCGCCGCGAGCAGGCAGGCCAGCAGGACGGCCGACACCGCGCCCGGCCGCCCGGTGCGCGAGGACCAGGTCGCGAGAGCCAGCAGCCCCGCGGTGCCGGCCAGGCCCAGCGCGCCTCCCGCCACCGGGTCGGGGTGGCGCACGATCCCGGCCGCGGCCAGCAGCGCGAGGACGGCCGTCGAGCCCGTCCGCAGCGCGGCGCGGTGCGTGTCGGTCCACGCGGCCGCGCGGGCGACCTCGGCGCCGAGCGCCTCCGCCGGGTCGTCCGGCACCACCCCGGGAGCCTCCGCGGCGGTCACCGTGAGCACCGCCCCGGACAGGACCCCCTGCTCCTCGAGCGGGCTCTCCGGGTCCAGCACCCGCCCGGCGGCCTCCATGAGCCGGTGCGCCCGGGCGGGGTCGGCTCCCGGCCCGTCCGGCCGACCGAGGAGCTGCGGGAGGAGCTCGGCCACCGGCAGTCCGACCGGGACCGCGAGGTCGGTGCGCCGACCCCCGACGAGCACGCTGACCCGCAGGGGGCCGGCCACCACCCCCGGGGCCGGCACCTCAGCGGCCGCCGTCGAACCGGGCCGCGCCCGCCCGGTCGCGGGCGGCGTACTCGGCGTTCGACTGCGACACCGCACGGCCGGCCTCCTCCAGCACGGTGCGCATGTCGAGCATCGCCGCGTCCCACTGGCGCTTGGCGGTGTCGTAGGACGCGCGCGCCTCGCCGGTCCACCCGGCGCGCAGCGGGGCGAGCTCGCTCTCGAGCTGGTCGAGCCGGGCGTCGATCTGCCGGACCTGCCGGCCGAGGTCGGCGGCCGCCTGGTCGAGCGCGGCGTGGTTGACGCGGATGGTGCCGTCTCCGAGGGTCATCTGCTGCTCCTGTCGTGGTGTGCGAGGGGTGGGTCAGGGCTGCGTCGAAGGTCAGCCGCCGAGCCGGCCGGCCATCGCGGCGTAGGTCGAGCCCTGCTGCTCGTCGGCGCCGACGACGTCTCGCTGGGTGACCCGCAGCGAGGCGTCGAACCGGTCGAGCGCGGAGACCACGACGCGCTGCCGGTCGGTCCAGGTCTGGTGCAGCGCCACGAACGCCCCCGCGCCGCGGCCGAGCCACTGGCCCTGGAGCGCGGCGAGCTGGTCGGTGAGCTGGGTGCTCATCCGGTCGAAGTCGGCACGGCACGCACCGACCCGCTCCGCAGCGGCGACGAGGGTGCCCTCGCCCTGGCTCATCTCTCCTGCGACGGACATGTCTGCTCCTCCCGGCGCGCGGCGCCGTGTCTGCTGGTCGGTGGGTCGGACCGGTGATCGGCCTACGAGGGGGATACCCCGCCCAGGGGCGGCGCAAACGCGATCCGGGGTTATCCCCAGGACCGGTGGAGGAGCGGGGCGGGGCGGGCCCGGACCCCCCTACGATCGCCGCCCGGAGACCGACGAGGAGACGGGGAGACGGTGTGAGGACCGGCGAGGAGCAGGTCGCGCTGCGCCCGCCGCCGCTGGTCGCCCCGGCCGACGGCGCGGCCGGCCTGGCGATGAACGCCCTGCCGATGCTGGGCAGCGTCGGGTCGATCGTGCTGATCACCTCCACCTCGGCCGGTGGGTCCGGGCTGCTGCGGCTGCTGGCGGGCGGGATGTTCGTGCTGACCACGCTGGGCTTCGTCGTGGTCCAGGTCGACCGGCAGCGCGCGCAGCGCGACCTCCAGCGGCGCGGGGCCCGCACGGCGTACCTGCGCCACCTCACCCACGTGCGCCAGCGGCTGCAGGAGGCCGGCAGCCGCCAGCGACAGCAGTCGTGCGCGGCGCACCCCCACCCGACGCAGGTGGCCGCCCTGGTGGGGGTCGGCAGCGGGGCGCGGCGTCCGGGTGCGTGGTCCGCGACCGGGTACGCCGATCCGCTGCTGGTGCGCTGGGGAGCCGGGCGGGTCGCGCCCGACCTGGTGCCGGTCGCACCCCCGGAGCCGGACGGCGAGGTCGACCCCGTCGCCGGCGACGCCCTGCGGCGCCTGCTGGCGGCGCACCGGCAGGTGCCGGAGCTCCCGCTGCTGCTCGACCTCACCGCGGTCCCCCGCCTGTGCGTGGTGGGCGCAGACGCCCAGTCCGTCGTCCGGGCCCTGCTCGTCTCGGCGGTGCACGCCACCTCGCCCGGGCGGCTGCGTGTCGTGGTCCTCGCCGACCCCGACCGGCTCCCGCGGTGGGAGTGGGTGAAGTGGCTGCCACACGCAGCCGACCCGACCGCCCGCGACGCCACGGGACCCCTGCCCCTGCTGCTGGCCGTTCCCACCGACCGGTCGGCCGACGTGGTCGACGCCGCTCCCGGTGCGCGTGGGGTCGGGCCCCGCGACCCGCACGTGCTGCTGGTGCGGGACGCGCGGGTGCTGCCCGTCGAGCCCCCGACGCCGGCCCCCGGGGTCACCGTGGTGCTCCCGGTCCGGCAGGACCCCGGGTGGCCCGGCGACCGGCTCCTGCTCGGCCCGGCCGGCGGGGGGCGGGCCGACCGGTTCGTGCGCGCGCACGCGCCGGACGTCCGGGGTGCGGCCGACCGGTGCGGACCCGCCTCCGCCGAGGCGGCCGCGCGGCGCCTCGCCGCCCTGGCACCCCTCCTACCGGCAGCCACGGGGGCCGGCGACCCGGGCTGCCCCGACCCCGTGCTCGACGCGCTCGGGCTGTCGTTGCTCGCCGACCCGCGAGCCGACGTCCCCGCCGACCCCTGGCGCACCCGCGCCGGCCACGACCGGCTGCGGGTGCCGATCGGGGCCGACCAGGACGGCCGCCCGGTCCACCTCGACCTCAAGGAGACCGCCCACGGCGGCACCGGCCCGCACGGCCTGGTCGTCGGCGCGACCGGCTCCGGCAAGTCCGAGCTGCTGCGCACCCTGGTCCTCGGGCTGGCCGCCACGCACTCCCCGGGCGAGCTCAACCTGGTGCTGGTCGACTACAAGGGTGGGGCGACCTTCGCCGGTCTCGCGGCGCTGCCCCACACCTCCGCGCTGATCACCAACCTCGCCGACGAGGCGGTGCTGGTCGAACGGATGGGCGACGCGCTGGCCGGGGAGGTCCAGCGGCGCCAGGAGGTGCTCCGCGCCGCGGGCCCGTTCGCCTCCCGGCACGACCTCGAGCGGGCCCGGGCCGCCTCGCCCGACCCGGTGGCGCTGCCCCGGCTCCCGTCGTTGCTCGTGGTCGTCGACGAGTTCTCCGAGCTGCTGGCCGCGGAACCGGCCTTCGTGGACCTCTTCGGCACGATCGGGCGCCTGGGACGCTCGCTGGGCGTGCACCTGCTGCTGGCCTCCCAGCGCCTGGAGGAGGGTCGGCTGCGCGGGCTCGAGTCGCACCTGTCCTACCGGATCGGCCTGCGGACGTTCAGCGCCGCAGAGTCCCGCACCGTGCTCGGCGTGCCCGACGCGGCCTCGCTCCCCGCGGTGCCCGGGGTGGGCTACCTGCGGACCGACCCGGAGACCCTCGTGCGGTTCACCGGGGCGTACGTCTCCGGGCCGGTCGTCACCCGGTCGCCGGGGGTGCCGGCGACCGGGCAGCGGGTGCTGGCCTTCCGCGGACCGTTCACGCGACCGGTCGCCGCGGCCCCCGTCGACCCCGGACCGGAGCGCACCGGGTCGACCGGGCCGACCCTGCTCGAGACCGTGGTCGGGCGCCTGGCCGGTCACGGGCCCCCGGCACACCGGGTCTGGCTGCCCCCGCTCGACCGGCCGCCCGCCCTCGGCGACCTGCTCCTGGCCAGGCCCGACGACGCCGGCCCCGCCCTGCTGCCGCTCGGAGTGCTCGACCGGCCGCGCGAGCAGCGGCGCGACCCGCTGCTGGTCGACCTGGCCACGGCCGGGGGGCACCTGCTGGTGGTCGGCGGTCCCCGCAGCGGCACCAGCACGCTGCTGCGCACCGCCGTGACCGCGCTGGCCCTCACCACCGCACCGACCCACACCCACGTCCACGTGCTCGACCTGGGCGGCGGAGCGCTGGTGCCGCTGGCGGGGCTGCCGCACGTCGCCGGCGTCGTCACCCGCGCCGAGCCGGCGGTGGTCCGGCGGCTGCTCGGCGAGCTGCAGCGGACCCTCGACGAGCGGGAGGCCGCCGCCACCGGCCCGGTGACGGCGCCGGCGCACCCCCGTCTGGTGCTGGTGGTCGACGGGTGGGGCGCGCTGCGCGCCGGCGACGGGACCTGGGAGCAGGAGGTCACCGCCCTGGCCGCGCGCGGCCCCGGGCTCGGGCTCCACGTCCTGGCCGCCGCGAGGCGGTGGTCGGACCTGCGCGCCTCGGCCCGCGACCTGTTCGGCCACCGGGTGGAGCTGCGCCTCGGCGACCCGCTGGACTCCGAGGTCGACCGCCGGGCCGCCGCCCGGGTGCCGGCGGGTCGACCCGGGCGCGGGATCGCCCCGGGTGGCCACCACCTGCTCGTGGCCCTCCCGGTGGCCACGGTCCGTGAGGTCGGGTCCTCGGCCCAGGCCGCCGGCGAGGAGGCGCTGCGGGCCCGCGTCGCGGCGGCCTGGCCCGACGCCACGGTCCCACCGCTGCGGCTGCTGCCCACCCGCGTGGGGCTGGCGGAGGTACGCCGCGCGGCCGGCCCCCTGACGGACCGGTTGTGGCTCGGGCTCGACGAGCAGCGGCTGGCCCCGGTCGGTCTCGACCCGGTCGCCGAGCCCCACCTGCTGGTGCTCGGCGACGGCGGCTCCGGGCGGTCGGCCGTGCTCCGCACGCTCGCGGCGGAGGTCGCGCGGACGTGGCCGCCCGACCGGGCGCAGCTGCTGGTGGTCGACCCCCGCCGCACCCTGCTCGGCGACCTCCCCGAGGCCCACCTGCTCGACCACGTCGGGGACGAGGAGCACGCGCGCCCCGTGGTGGCCGACCTGGCGACCTTCCTGCGCACCCGCCTGCCGGGCCCCGGGGTCGCCCCCGCGGCCCTGCGGCGGCGCGACTGGTGGCGCGGGGCCGAGGTGTGGGTGCTGGTCGACGACCACGAGCTCCTCGCGCCCGCCTTCCTCGGCCCGGCCTCCCTGCTGGACCCGCTGGTGGCCCTGCTCCCCCGGGCCCGCGACGTCGGCCTCCACCTGGTGGTCACCCGCCGCGCCGGCGGGGCCGCCCGCTCCGGGCACGACCCGCTCCTGCAGGGGCTGCGCGACGTCGGCGGCGCCGGTCTGCTGCTCTCGGCGAGCCCGGAGGAGGGGAGCCTCCTCGGACTGCGCCCGGCGTACGAGCCCCCGGGCCGGGGTCGGCTGGTCTCGCCCGCCCACGGTGTCACGGTGCTCCAGACCGCCTGGACCCACCCTCGGGCATGAACCGCCGGACGGCGCGCGCTGCCGTCCTTCAATGGTTACCAGAAGCCCCCGGCCCGCCATCAGCCCGTAACCCGGAGTCAACACGCCCGCGACGATCCGCGGGCACCGTAGGACTCGCACCACCGCACCCGCTGCTCACCGTGCAGCGACCGTCCCGCCCACGACCCCCACACCCCGGGAGGCGCCATGTCCAGCCGACCCAGCCCCGCCACCGCCCTCGCCGCACCCGCCGTCGTCCACCTCGAGGCCGCGGAGACCCGCGACCAGCGCGTTCTCGACCAGCGGACGCGCTTCCGCACGCGTCACGCCCGCGCCCTCACCGACCTGATGGGGCAGCGCGACGACCTCCGGGGCGTGCACGCGCTCGCCGACCTCGTCGACGACGCCGTCCGCTGGACCGCCTGACCCCACCGGGCGTCTGTCGAGTCACGGTCGGGTCACAGTGGTTCTATCTGCCCCGCCGAGCAGCCGGTCCGGGCTGTCCCGGCTGGCTATAGTCACCGCGTGATCTTCAAGCGGGTGGGAGAGGGCAAGCCCTACCCCGCGCACGGGCTGACCTCCGGTTCGTGGGCGGCCGTGCCCCCGCGCCAGGTCCGCCTGGACGAGCTGGTGACCGTCAAGGACACCCTGCAGCTCGCGACCCTGCTCGACGAGGACTCCACCTTCTACGGCGACCTCTTCGCCCACGTCGTCGCCTGGCACGACGAGCTCTACCTCGAGGACGGCCTGCACCGAGCCCTGCGCGCGGCGCTCCAGCAGCGACACGTGCTGCACGCCCGCGTGCACCACCTGGAGGCCTGAGCCGTGGGACCCCGCCTCCGCACCGCGCTGACCATGCTCGTCCTGCTCGCGGTGGTCCTCGGCGCCGCCGCCTGGGGCTGGAGCCGGCTGACGTCCCCGGTCGGCACACCGGTCAGCGGGCCGTGCACCGACACCGAGCTCGGGCCCGGCGACCGGGTGGCGACCGAGCAGGTCGTGGTCACCGTGCTCAACGCGGGCACGCGCGCCGGGCTGGCCGGGCGCGTGATGAGCGACCTGGTCGACCAGGGCTTCGTCGAGGGCCAGCCGACCAACGCCCCGGACGGCACCGACGTCCCCCGGGTCCAGATCTGGACCGACGCGCCCCGGAGCCCGGCGGTCCGCCTCGTGCGCGGCTACCTCGGCGACGTGACGGTCGTGCGCCGCGACCCGGTGGGTGAGGGGATCACCGTGGTGGTCGGCGACGACTTCGAGGAGCTCACCGCAGGACGGGCCGCCGTGGCCGTCCGCGAGGAGACCACCGCCTGCCTCGCCGGCTGACTACGGACTACGGGCTGCGGTCGCGCTCGTCCTCGGCCAGCCACTGGGCCAGGCGCCCGCCCTGGCTGACCTGACGCAGACGCCGCTCGGTCTGCTCGCGCAGGCGGCGCGGGCAGACCACCAGCAGGTCGTCACCGTGGCGCAGCACGGTGCGCGAGTCGGGCACCAGCGTGTGGCCGTCGCGGACCACCATCGAGATCGAGGCCTCCGGCGGCAGCCTCAGCTCCCCGACCTCGACCCCGTGCAGGCGCGACACCGCACTGATGGTGATCTGCAGCAGGTCCGCCGCCACCCGCTCCAGGGGAGCCGCCTCGACGTCGATGTCACGGGGCTCCAGCGGGCGGATGACGCCGAGCCGGCGCGCGACCAACGGCAGGGTCGGCCCGGTGAGCAGGGTGTAGGCGACCACGAGGACGAAGACGACGTCGAAGAGGTCCTCGGCTCCGGGCACGCCCTCGGACAGCGGGATCGTGGCCAGCACGATCGGTACGGCCCCGCGCAGGCCGGCCCAGGACAGGAACGACAGCTCGCGCCACCCCATCGGCTGCACCACGCTGGACACCAGCACCGAGACCGGCCGGGCGACCACGGTCAGCACGAGCCCGGCGACCAGGGCCATGACCACGGTGGAGGCGGTGATCCGGGCCGGGGACAGCAGCAGCCCCAGCATCACGAACAGCCCGATCTGGGCCAGCCAGGCCACGCCCTCGGCGAAGGAGCGGGTGGTGCCGCGGTGGGGCAGCTCGGCGTTGCCGAGCACCAGGGCGGCGACGTAGACGGCCGCGAACCCGCTGCCGTGCAGCGCGGCCGCCGCGCCGTAGGCCAGCAGGGTGAAGGTGACGACCGCGAGCGGGTAGAGGCCGGAGGACGGCAACGCGGCCCGGCGCAGGGACCACGCGCCCGCGAAGCCGACGGCGAGCCCGACGGCGAGGCCGAGCGCGAGCTCCCCGAGGACGATGGCCACGATCAGGGGTACGCCGTGGTCGGCCGCCGCACCCGTCGAGATCAAGGTGACCAGGACGACGGTGGGGGCGTCGTTGAGGCCCGACTCGGCCTCCAGGCTGCCCACCAGGCGACGCGGCAGCGGCACGACCCGCAGCACCGAGAAGACCGCTGCCGCGTCGGTCGGTGAGGTGACCGCCCCGAGCAGCACGGCCAGCTCCCACGGCAGCCCGAGCAGGTAGTGCCCCGCGGCCGCGACCACCAGCACCGAGACGGTCACACCGACGGTGGCCAGGGAGAGCCCGAGCCGCATCGAGGGGCGCACCTCCTCCCACGCCGTGGTGAGCCCGCCCTCGGCCAGGATCAGGGCCAGGGCGGCGAAGCCGAGGGCGTGGGCGAGCTGGGCGTCGTCGAAGCCGATGCCCAGGCCGGCCTCGCCCAGGGCGACGCCCATCAGCAGGTAGACCAGCAGGCTGGGCAGGCCGGCGCGCGAGGAGAGGCGTACGGCCAGGATGGCCAGGAGGGTGACGGCCGAGCCGACCAGCAGGAAGCCGTCGAGCTGCTCGACGTCGAAGCTCATGTCACCTCGGCGTGGCTGGGGGGCGGATGCCGATCCTATCGTCGGCGCTCAGCGGGCGAGGTCGTGGACGAACTCCGTCAGCTGGGCCAGGTTGCGGCACTCGACCATCGGCACGATCGCACCGTACGCCGACGCCGCGCTGTCGCCGGTGTCCCAGTGCCGGCGGCGCTCGGGGTTCAGCCAGTGGGCGTGCCGGGCGGTTCCGGCGAGGTCGCGGACCACGTCGAGGGCGAGGTCGCCGTGGTTGGAGCGGGCGTCGCCGAGGACGAGCAGCGAGCTGCGCGAGGTCACCGCGTCAGCGTGCTCGGAGGCGAACCGGGTCAGCGCCCGGCCGTAGTGGGTGCGGCCCCAGGTCGCTGCCCGGTCGGTGTCGGCGGCCAGCGCGGTCATCGTGTCGACGAGGTCGCCGCCGGGGGTGAAGTGGTGGGTGACCTCGTGCACGGTGTCGACGAAGGTGAAGGCGCGCACCGCCGTGAACTGCTCGCGCAGGGCGAAGACCAGCATCAGCGTGAACCGGGCGAAGGAGGCGACCGACCCGCTGACGTCGCAGAGCACGACCAGCTCGGTGCGGTGCGGGCGGCGCGGCTTGTGGTGGGTGGTCAGCGGGACGCCGCCGGTGGACATCGAGGCGCGGACCGTACGCCGCACGTCGAGCGGTCCGCGGCGCCGGGCGTGCTGCTCCTGGGTGAGCCGCGAGGCCAGCCGGCGCGCCAGCGGGTAGATCTCGCGGCGCAGCTCATCGAGGTCGGCGCGGCGGGCGGTGGTGAGGTCGAGGCGGTCGAGCGAGGGGCGTACGGCGACGTCCGCGACGTGCTCGGCGCCCTTCTCCTCCGCGATCCGCCGGCGGGCGTCGTCCTCCACCCGGCGGGTGAAGCCGCCGACGCGGCGTCCGGCCCGGCGCTCGGCGGCCTCGCCGTCCACGCCCCCGAGCACGAGGCCCTGAGCCACCCGGGCGACGAGGTCGGCCGGGGACACCCTCTGGAGCGCGGTGTAGGCCGACCACGACGACAGGCCGGGCCCGCGGCCGGGCATCGCGCCGAAGCGGCCCAGCGCCTCGGCGGCCAGGGCGGCCAGGGCCCGCTCGTCGCCGGCGGTCAGGGCCGCCGCGAGCCGCTCGCGCAGGTCGGTGAGGGCGGCGGCGCTGTCGCGGGCGGTCGGCCCGGCCGGCGTACCGTCCTGCTGCTCCGCGGCGTCCCGGGCGGCCTCCTCGGCGGCGGCACGCTCCTGCCCGGCCACGCCGCCGCCGACCATCCGGGGGAACCAGAGGTCGAAGAGGGTGTCGAAGGTGGGGCGGTGGCCCAGCCGCTTGACCAGGGTCGCGGCGTACGTCGCGCGCACGGTCTCCCGGTCGTGCCAGCCGACCACGCCGAGCGCGGCGACGGCGTCGAGGTCCTCGGCCAGGGAGACCGGCAGGCCGGCGCCGCGCAGCGCCTCCAGGAACGTGAGGTGGCGCTGCAGCAGCCCCGACCCGGCCGACGCCATCGGTCAGGCCCGGAGCCGCAGCTCGCGCACGGCCCGGTCGGTGTCGGAGGAGTGCTTGAGCACGACGCCGAGGGTGCGGTCGATCGCGACGTCGTCGAGGTCGCCGATCTCCAGCGCGACCAGGGTCCGCGCCCAGTCGACGGACTCCGCGATCGAGGGTGCCTTCTTCAGCTCGAGCTCACGCAGGCGCCCGACCGCCGCGACCAGCTGGCCGGCGATCCGCTCCTCGAGCTCGGGGACCTGGCTGAGCACGATCTCGCGCTCGCGCTCGGCGTCGGGGTAGTCCAGGTGCAGGTAGAGGCAGCGCCGCTTGACCGCCTCGGACAGCTCGCGGCTGGCGTTCGAGGTGAGCACCACGAAGGGTCGACGGGTGGCGGTCACCGTCCCGAGCTCGGGGATGGTCACGGCGAAGTCCGACAGCACCTCCAGCAGCAGGCCCTCCACCTCGACGTCGGTCTTGTCGACCTCGTCGATCAGCAGCACCGTCGGCTCGTCGCGCCGGATCGCGGTCAGCAGCGGCCGGGTCAGCAGGAACTCCTCGGTGAAGATGTCGTCGTGGGTCTCCGACCACGCCTGGTCGTCGTTGCTCGACTGGATGCGCAGGAGCTGCTTCTTGTAGTCCCACTCGTGCAGTGCTACGAGGGCCTCGACGAGGCCCGCGCGCTCTACGAGTGGAACTACAAGA
>JBKJPE010000063.1:0-3304 GCA_046595185.1 Nocardioides sp. | reverse complement strand
GGGTTGTGCACAACCAGGAGATACACATTCGATCAAAGGTTCGGTGACAGGTCCCGACCCCTGGTCACCGCTGGTCGCCTCGCTGGTCGCCTTGCCGGGGGTCTCGAGACGCTCGCTGCGCTCGCTCCTCGACCACCGAGAGCCTGCGCTCGCTCCTCGACCACCGAGAGCCTGCGCTCGCTCCTCGACCACCGCGGGCTGTCTCTCGCTCCTCGGCCACCGGGGGCGGCGCTCGCTCCTCGACAGCCGCCATGGCCCGACCGCCACTACCGAGACTTCCCGACAGTCTTGACTGTTTGTTGACCGCCGCGCCACACTCACACCGTGAGCAGCACCGCCCCCGCCCGGGTGCCCCAGGAGGAGCGCACCCGCCTCATGCGGGCCCGCCTGCTGGAGGCGACGGTGGAGTGCCTCGTGGAGCGCGGGTTCGCCGGCACGTCCACGACGTTGGTCTCGCAGCGGGCCGGGGTCAGCCGGGGCGCGCAGCTGCACCACTTCCCGACCAAGGACGCGCTGGTCGTCGCCGCGGTCGAGCACCTCTCCGACGTACGCCGCCGCGAGCTCGTCGCTGCTGCCGCCGCCCTCCCCGCCGGCGCACGGCGGACCCGTGCCGTGCTCGCGATGCTGGCCGACCACGTCACCTCGCCCGTCTTCACCGCCGCCCTCGAGCTGTGGGTGGCGGCGCGCACCGACCCCGGCCTGCTGGTCGCCGTCGCTCCGTTCGAGCAGCGCGTCGGACGCGAGACGCACCGGTTGACCGTCGAGCTGCTCGGGGCCGACGAGCACGCGCCGGGGGTGCGCGAGCTGGTGCAGGCCACGCTCGACCTGGTGCGCGGGCTGGGCCTGGCCGACACGATCACCGACGACGTCTTCCGTCGATCCCGGATCCTCGACGAGTGGGCGCGCGTCCTCGACGCCGCGCTGACGGAGCGCGCCCCGTGAGCACCGACGCCCTGCTGGACGGCCTGCTGGCCGACCTGGCCGCCGAGACCGACGCGCTGCGCGCGGTCGTCGCCGACCTGCCCGACGACCCGGCCGACGGCGCCCGTACGCCCCGCACCGGCTGGGCCACCCCCACCCCGGCCCCCGGCTGGACCGTCGCGCACCAGGTCGCCCACCTGGCCTGGACCGACCGGGCCGCGACGCTGGCGGCCACCGACGAGGGCGGCTGGGACGCCCTCGTCCTCGGAGCGCTCGAGGACCCGGAGGGGTTCGTCGACCGCGGCGCCGAGGAGCTCGCGGCGCTGCCGACCGCCGAGCTGCTCGCCACCTGGGACGACGGTCGGGTCGCGCTGGCCGACGCCCTCCGCGGGGTGCCCGCAGGACGGAGGATGCCGTGGTTCGGGCCGCCCATGTCGGCGGCGTCGATGGCCACCGCCCGCTTCATGGAGACCTGGGCGCACGCCCTCGACGTCCGCGACGGCCTCGGCGTGGTGGTCGAGCCCACCGACCGGGTGCGCCACGTCTGCCACCTCGGCGTCCGCACCCGCGACTTCGCCTACGCCACCCACGGGCTGACCCCGCCGGCCGCACCGTTCCACGTGGAGCTCGTGGCTCCGTCGGGCGAGCGCTGGACCTGGGGCCCCGAGGATGCGACCGACCAGGTGCGCGGCTCGGCCTGGGACCTCGCCCGTCTGGTCACCCAGCGCGTCCACCGCGACAACACCGACCTCGTCGCCACCGGCGCGGAGGCGGACCGCTGGCTCGGCATCGCGCAGTGCTTCGCCGGGCCGCCGGGCGAGGGCCGGGGGAGCGCCCGTGGCTGAGGCAGCCCCGCCCACCGTCGTCCTCCGCGTCGGCAACTGCTCCGGCTTCTACGGAGACCGACTGTCGGCCATGCGCGAGATGCTCGAGGGCCGCGCCACCGGCCCCGACGGCACCGCCCGGCCGCTCGACGTGCTCACCGGCGACTACCGCGCCGAGCTGACCACGCTGATCCTCGGCCGCGACGCGATGCGTGACTCCCGCCTGGGCTACGCCCGTACCTTCGTCCGGCAGCTCGAGGACACCCTGGGCCTGGCCCTCGAGCAGGGCACCCGGATCGTGGTCAACACCGGTGGTCTCAACCCGGCCTTCGTCGACCCGACCGCCACGGTGACCGGCGGGTCGCTGCTGGCGCCGATGCCCGGCAGCGTGGTCTCGGTGCTGGTCGAGCAGGGGGCCACGGTGGACGCGGGCCAGCCCGTGCTCGTCCTCGAGGCGATGAAGATGCAGCACACCGTCACCGCGCCGTACGACGGCACGGTCGTCCAGATCGACGTCACGCCCGGCACGCAGGTCGCGTCGGGGGAGGTCCTAGCAGTGGTGGAGGAAGCATGAGCGCAGGGAGCACGACCAACGCCTACACCGAGTCCGAGGAGCGCCAGGAGCTCCGCAAGGCCGTCGCGCGGCTGGCGGGCACCTACGGACGCGAGTACTTCACCGAGAAGGCCCGGTCCGGGGGCAGGACCACCGACCTCTGGCTCGACATCGCGAAGAACGGCTACCTCGGCATCAACGTCCCCGAGGAGTACGGCGGCGGCGGTGGCGGGATCGGCGACGTCGCCGCGGTCTGCGAGGAGCTGGCCGCGCAGGGCTGCCCGCTGCTGCTGATGGTCGTCAGCCCGGCCATCTGCGGCACGATCCTGGTCCGCTACGGCACCGAGGAGCAGAAGCGGCGCTGGCTGCCCGGCATCTGCGACGGGACCGGCACGATGGCCTTCGCGATCACCGAGCCCGACGCCGGCACCAACACCCACAACATCACCACCACCGCCCGCCGCGACCCCTCGACAGGCTCAGGAGGGTCCGGCGACACCTGGGTGCTCGACGGCCGCAAGATCTGGATCTCCGGCGTCGACGAGTCCGAGAACGTGCTCGTCGTGGCCCGCGCAGAAGACGCGAGGACGGGCAAGCTCAAGCCCTGCCTCTTCGTCGTGCCGACCGACTCGGCGGGCTTCGAGTTCACCGCGATCGCGATGGAGATCGTCAGCCCCGAGAAGCAGTTCCAGGTGTTCATCGACGACGTCCGGCTGCCTGCCGACGCGCTCGTCGGCGACGAGGACGGCGGTCTGGTGCAGCTGTTCGCTGGGCTCAACCCCGAGCGGATCATGGCGGCCAGCTTCTCGACCGGTCTGGCGCGATACGCCCTGGACCGGGCGTCGTCGTACGCCAAGGAGCGCACGGTCTTCAAGGCACCCATCGGCTCCCACCAGGGCGTCGCACACCCCCTCGCGCAGGCCCACATCGAGAACGAGCTGGCCCGCCTGATGACCCAGAAGGCGTCCGCGCTGTGCGACGCCGGCGACGACATGGGTGCGGGCGA
>JBKJPE010000023.1:0-3363 GCA_046595185.1 Nocardioides sp. | reverse complement strand
GGGTGGAACAGGTCGAAGTCGGTCAGCTTCTCGCCGTTGGAGGCGAACATGACCGGCCGCCCGGTGAGCGAGGCGATCGAGAGCGCGGCACCGCCGCGGGCGTCACCGTCGAGCTTGGTGAGGACCACGCCGTCGTAGCCGACGCCGTCGAGGAACGCCTGAGCGGTGATGACCGCGTCCTGTCCGATCATCGCGTCGACGACGAAGAGCACCTCGTCGGGTTGCACGGCGTCACGGATGTCGGAGGCCTGCTGCATGAGCTCGGCATCGACACCGAGACGACCGGCGGTGTCGACGATGACGACGTCGTGGAGCGTGCGGCGGGCCTCGGCCATCGCGTCGCGGGCCACGCCCACCGGGTCGCCGACCCCGTTGCCCGGCTCGGGGGCGAAGACGGTCACGCCGGCGCGCTGGCCGTTGACCTGCAGCTGGTTGACCGCGTTGGGGCGCTGGAGGTCTGCGGCCACCAGCATCGGGGTCCGTCCCTGCTCCTTCAGCCACAGCGCCAGCTTGGCCGCCAGCGTGGTCTTGCCGGCGCCCTGGAGGCCGGCGAGCATGATGACCGTCGGGCCGGACTTGGCGAAGCGCAGGCGGCGGGTCTCCCCACCGAGGATCTCGACGAGCTCCTCGTTGACGATCTTGACGATCTGCTGGGCCGGGTTCAGCGCCCCGCTGACCTCCTCGCCCCGGGCCCGGTCCTTGACCGCGGCGACGAACTCGCGCACCACGGGCAGCGCCACGTCCGCCTCGAGCAGCGCGATGCGGATCTCACGGGCCGTGGCGTCGATGTCGGCCTCGGAGAGGCGACCCTTGCCCCGCAGGTTCTTGAAGGTGTCGGCGAGGCGGTCGGAGAGTGTGGCGAACACAGAGCTTCCTCAAACGATCGGTGGGGCGGTCCAGGGCGACGTCGGGGCCGTCCGGGGCACGGTACGCCGGGCCGGCACGGCCCGGCGCGGCGGAGGCCCCAGCCTAACCGGGGCGGGTCAGGGCGGCCCGTACGGCGTGCGCCGCCTCGGCCGCGCGCGTCTCGGAGAGCACCCCCGCGGACTCCTCCTGGAGGTAGAACACGTCCACGGCGTGCGGCCCCAGCGTGTCGAGGTGCGCGGAGCGGACCGTCACGCCCAGACCGGCCAGCGCCCGGCAGACCAGCCAGACCACCCCGGGGCGGTCGGCGGCGCGCACCTCCAGGACCGTCGCGTGCTCGCTGGCCCCGGGACGCACCACCACGGCCGGCTCCAGGGCGCCGCCCTGGTCCGGCCGCAGCCGTGCCGCCGGGTCGAGGCGACCCTCCACGACGGCCTCGTAGCGCTCACGCAGCACCGCCGGGTCGAGGTGCTCGTCCCCGACCTCCCAGACGCAGACGCCGTAGCCCCCCTGGGACCAGATCCGCGCCGCGCGCACCGGGGCCCGCTGCAGCGCCAGCGCGGCGGCTACGTCGGCGAGCAGCCCGACCCGGTCCCGGGCGATGGTGGTCAGCCGGCAGCCGTCGGCGACGGCCGTCTTCTCCACGACCAGCTCCCCCCGGGTCGCCTCCTCCGGCACCGGCACCTCGTCGGTGGTGAGGGCCGGCGGCGCGGTGCCCGCGTCGAGGGCGGCCAGCGCGCGCCGCGCGAGGTCCTGGATCAGCCCGGCCCGCCACGAGCTCCACGCCTTGGTCGAGGTGGCCTTCGCGTCGGCCTCGGTGAGCGCGCGCAGCAGCTGGAGGGACTCGGCGTCGCCGATCCGGTCGGTCACCAGCGCCACCGTCGCGGGGTCGTCGGGGTCGCGGGTCGTCGCGGTCTCGGCCAGCAGCAGGTGCCAGCGCACCAGCCGCGCGACCAGGTCGACCGCGTCGGGGGCGAACCCCATCCGGGCCGCGACCTCCCGCGCGATCGGCTCCCCGGCCACGCTGTGCTCGGTCAGGCCGCCCTTGCCGATGTCATGCAGCAGCGCCGCCACCACCAGCACGTCGGGGCGCGAGACGAAGCGGATCAGCGCGGAGGCCTCCACGCAGGTCTCCACGACGTGGCGGTCGACGGTGAAGCGGTGCACGGTCGAGGCGTGCGGCAGCAGCCGCACCCGTTCCCACTCCGGCAGCACCCGGGCCAGGGCCCCGGTCTCCTCGAGCGTCTCCCAGACCCCGAGCATGCCCCGGCCGGCCGCGAGCAGCCGCACCAGCGCCTGACGCGCCTCCGCGGGCCAGGGCTCGGGCAGCGCGGCGCCCTCCCGGGCCAGGCGGGCCGCGGTCGGCGGGGCGAGCACCACGTCGCGCTCGGCGGCCTCGGCGGCGGCGCGCAGGAGCAGGACAGGGTCCTCCTCGGGCCGCGCACCGGCGGCCAGCACGACCTCGCCGCGGGCCAGGGCGAGCCCCGGCGCGATCGGGTGCAGGTCGGGCCGTCGGGCCCGGCGCGTGGACGTCGGCCGGTCCAGCACGTCCTCGACGCGGCGCCAGGTGAGGCGCGAGAGGTGGGTGACCCGGCGCCCGAGCTCGCGCACGTGGTGCTGCGCGGCCCGGCCGTCGGCCAGTCCGAGCCCGGCGGCGACGGCCGACCAGGCCTCGGGCACCACCCGGTCGTTGGCGCGCCCCGCGGCCTCCTGGACGAGGTCGCGCACGTCGAGCATCGTGCGCCGGCAGCGCTCGAGGTCGGCGTGCGGCACGTCGACCAGCCAGGTGGCGCTGAGCGCCCTCAGCACCCCGGCGTCGCGCAGGCCGCCCTCGGCCTCCTTGAGGTCCGGCACGGACAGGTGCCCCAGCTCGCCCATCAGCTCGTGACGAGCCGTCACCAGCCGCCGCAGCTCGGGCAGCCGCTCCCGGGCCCCCCGGCGCCAGGCGGCGAGCAGCTCGGTGCGCAGCCGTACGGTCAGGTGCGGGTCGCCGGCGACGTGGCGCAGGTCCAGCAGGCCGAGGGCGACCTTGAGGTCGGCCCCCGCCGCCTCGAGCATCCGGCTCACCCCGCGCACGGAGTGGTCGAGCGCGGTGCCGGAGTCCCACAACGGGTACCAGACACCGGAGGCGACCTCGCCCGGGTCGACGTCGTCGTCGTGGACGAGCACCACGTCGAGGTCGGAGAAGGGGGCGAGCTCACCGCGCCCGAAGCCGCCGACCGCGACGAGGGCCATGCCCACCTCCGGGCCACCGACCCCGTCATAGGCCGCGCGGCAGCGCCGGTCGGCGGCGTCGGTACGCGCAGCGCGACCGCTGGCGGTCACCGGGGGCGGCGCGCCGCGGTGCCGGCTGGGGTCACAGGGCCTCGGCGTCGCGCTCGCCGGTGCGGACCCGTACCACGGAGTCGACCGGGGCGACCCAGACCTTGCCGTCGCCGATCCCGCCGGTCTGCGCGCCCCCCTCTACGGCGCCCAAGACCGCCTCGTCGTCGGCGTCCT
>JBKJPE010000018.1:0-30792 GCA_046595185.1 Nocardioides sp. | reverse complement strand
TCGGTCGGCGAACCCGGCTGCACCGACGAGGGCGTCGAGCGCGTCGTAGGTGAACCGGTGACCGGCACGGTCGGCGCCGCCATCGACCTCGAGCGCCTCCCGGGCGGCCACGAAGTGCCGGTCACCGGTTCACCTACGACGAGCTCGACGCCCTCGTCGGTGCAGCCGGGTTCGCCGACCGACAGGTGCACGCGGTCCGCGTCTTCGCCGACCTCGTCCCCGGGGCGCTGCTCGACTCCGAGCCCGGCGCCACGGCCGCGCTGCTCGACCTCGAGCGGGCGGTGGCCTCCCGCCCGGAGTACCTCCCGCTGGCCACGCAGCTGCACCTGCTCGCCCGCTGACCAGGTCCGGTCCGGCTGGCCGGCCCGGTTGCGGCGGCTGCCGCGGCCGACGGGGTGAGCCCGGTGGACGCCGACCGGCGCTCGCGGTCCTGCCCGGTGCTGCACGTGGACATGGACGCCTTCTACGCCTCCGTGGCGCTGCGTGACCGCCCCGACCTGCAGGACCGGCCCGTCTTCGTGGGCGGGGGCCACCGCGGCGTGGTGCTCTCGGCCAACTACCTGGCCCGGGCCTACGGTGTGCGCTCGGCCATGCCGGGTGCGCAGGCGATGCGGCTCTGCCCGGACGCGGTGGTGCTCGCGCCCGACCACACCGCCTTCGCCACCGTCTCGGCGGCTGTCATGGAGACCTTCCGGCAGGTGACCCCCCTGGTCGAGGGCGTCTCGATGGACGAGGCGTTCCTCGACGTCTCCGGTGCGCGGCGTCGTCTGGGCACGCCGCTGGCGATCGCCGAGCAGCTGCGGGCCCGGATCGCCGACGAGCAGCGGATCACCTGCTCGGTCGGGGTCGCCGCCACCATCTCGGTGGCCAAGCTGGCCAGCACCCGTGCCAAGCCCGACGGCGTGCTGGTGGTGGCACCCCAGGACGTCGTCGCCTTCCTCCACCCGCGCGACGTCGGCGAGCTCTACGGGGTCGGGGACAAGACCCGCACGCGGCTGCGCGCCCAGGGCTACCGCACGGTCGGCGACCTCGCGCGCACGCCGGTCGCGCGGCTGCGCCGGGACCTCGGCGAGCACCTCGGCCCGCACCTCCACACCCTGGCCTGGGGGGCCGACCGGCGCCAGGTGCGCTCGCGGCACGCCCCCGCCTTCGGCGGCGTCACCCGCGACCCGGACAAGTCGATGGGGGCCCAGTCGACCTTCGGGCGCGACACCGCGGACCGTGCGGTCGTCCTGCGCGAGCTCCTGCGTCTGACCACCTCGGTGACCGGTCGGATGCGGGGCGCCGGGGTCGTCGGTCGCACGGTGGCGCTGACCGTGCGCTTCTCGGACTTCACCACCCTCACCCGCTCACGGACGCTGGGTGAGGCCACCGACGTCACCCAGGAGGTGTTCGCCGCGATCGTCGCGCTGCTCGACGCCCTGGGCCTGCGCGGTGACCGGTTGCGGCTGGTCGGGGTGCGCGTCGAGGGCCTGCGCGCCCGGGCCGAGGTGCATCATCAGCACGTCCTGGGCGAGCGGGAGGTGGGCTGGGCCGAGGCCGACCGGGCGGTCGACCGGGCGGTCGACCGGGCGGTGCGCCGCTTCGGTTCCGCGGCCGTGCGACCGGCCAGCCTGCTGGGGTGATGACCAAATTCTCACGGGTCCCTACCGTCGATGGAAGGGCCTGCCTAGACTTTGGCCCACACCCGGAACGACCGGGGCACGACGGACCCTTGGAGGACCCGGTGCCGCTCTCGGAAGAGGAGCTGCGACTGCTCGAGCAGATGGAGCGCGCGCTCGTCGAGGAGGACCCGAAGTTCGCCTCGACCCTGCGGGGCACCTCCATGCGCAGGACGGCCCGGCGCCGCGCCCTGCTGGCCGCGGTCGTGTTCGTGGCCGGTGTCGTCGTCCTGATGACCGGGGCTATCACCAACCAGGTCGTGGTCGGCATCATCGGCTTCGTGGTGATGCTCGGCAGCGCGACCCTGGCGCTCACCGCCCTGCGCGGCCAGCAGCAGGTCAAGGCCCCCGCGGACGCGTCCGGTGCGGCACCCGGTGCCGGCAGCCCCGGCTTCTCGGTGATCGACGGCGGTCGCTCCGGCAAGACCCGCAAGAGCCGCGGCCGTACGCCGCGCAGCGGGGGGACGCGCCCCGCCGGCTCGTTCATGGAGCGCATGGAGCAGCGCTGGCGCCGCCGCCGCGAGGGCAACGGCTTCTGACCCGTCCGTCCCCCCGACACGGAGGACGGCCGAGCGCCGGTCAGCGCAGCTGCTCGGCCCGGGGCCGCTCGACGGCCCGGTCTGCGTCATCCGGCGGGGCCTGCCCACGCAGCGAGAGCACGGTCCGTGGCCACCACCGGGCCCGCCGCCGCCGTCGGGCCGTGGAGCGCTCCTCGAGCGTGGTGGCGCACCGACGGACGGCCTCGGCCACGGCGGCGTCCGTCCCGAGGTCGTCGCCGCCCAGGGGCGCGTAGCCCGCACGCTCCACGGCCGCGACCACGACGTCGAGGTCCTCGGTGGTCCCCAGGTGCCGCGCCACCACGGCGCGGACCTCACGCGGGGATCGCTCGGCCGGCCACGACCGTCCGAGGTCGAGCGCGGTGTCGCGCAGCTCGGCCCACCCGTCGAGCACGGTCCCGGCGAGGCGGCGCTCACGACGCCGCCGACGCACGGCACCGGGCACGAGGAGCAGGGCGGCCAGGAGCACCAGCGGGGCGGCGACCAGGCCGGCGGTGCGCCAGGCGCCGGAGGAGCCGGTGGCCGGTGCCGCGACGGGCTCCTCGGCCACCTCGAGCCCGGGACGGTTCTCCGCCCGGTCGGCCGTTGCGCCGCGGGACCCGCCGGTGCCGGCCTCGGGCACCTCGGGCAGCGCCTCGGGTGCCTGGTCGCCGGCGGTGTAGTCCGGCACGTCCGCGGCGCGCTGCGGCGGGGTGGGCTCGAAGCGGGTCCAGCCGGCCCCGGGGAAGTACAGCTCGGGCCAGGCGTGCAGGTCGCGGGAGCTGTACTCCCACCGACCGTCCTCGAGCCGGCTGGGCGCCAGGAACCCGACGGCAACCCGGGAGGGGATGCCGACCTGACGGGCCATCACGGCCATCGCGGAGGCGAACTGCTCGCAGTAGCCGACCCGCCCGTCGGGGCCGGTGGACAGGAAGGAGGCGAGCTCGTCGGCGCCGTTGCCAGTCTCCGACTGCGCGAGGCTGTAGCGGAACCCGCCGTCGGTGCGGAAGAAGTCCTGGAGGGCCACCGCGCGGTCGAAGTTGTTGGCCAGCCCCGTGGTCACGTCGTTGGTCAGGGACCCGACCAGCGGCGGCAGGCCGGTCGGCAGCTGCAGGAAGCGGGAGTCGACCTCGCCCCGCTCGGCCGGGGCCTCCGCCAGCTCGGCCGCCTCGATCTGCGGCTCGACGGCGGTCATCTCGTAGGTCAGTCCGGCGGTGGACAGGTCGTCGGAGGCCGCGATGAAGTCGACGGTGGTCTCGTCGAAGCGCCAGTCGCCGGGCGCCTCCACCCGGGAGACCGGGGCCTGCGTGGGCAGCCAGGTCGAGTCGAGCTCCTCGGTGACCTCGACCTCGTAGGCGTACGCCTCGCGGGCCACACCGGGGTCCAGGCCCTCGATCGGGGGCAGCGCCCCGTCGGCCACCTGGTTGCCGGGGACGCTGCGGTCTCCGGCGGTCCACTCGTTCTCGGTGAAGTTGGCCAGGACCGAGATCCGCAGGTAGCCCGGGTCGGGGTCGTCGGTGCGGAGGCGGAGCAGCGGGAAGTCCTGGCCCTGCTTGAGGTCGCGTCGCAGGTCGACCATCGGGTTGGTCACCACGATGTCCCCGCTCCCGCCCGGCCCGGTGCCCCCGCCCATCAGGTCGAGGTCCAGGACGGGGAGGGCGAGGGGCAGGACGACCGCGAGCGCCACCGCCCCGGCGCCGAGCGCGCCGGCCCCTGCGGTGGCCGCGCCCGTACGGACACCGAAGCCGGTCGCGTCCGTCGAGGGATCGTCCCCGGGGTCGGCGAGGGCGCGGCCCCACCGGGTCACGGCGTCCCCGGCGTCGAGGTGGAGCATCAGCAGGAAGCCCGCCGACGCGGCGACGAAGACCCACCAGCTGGCGCCCGTGCCCAGCACGGCGACGGGGACGCTGTAGACCGTCAGCAGCGGCAGCCCGGCCAGCGGCACCCGGCGCAGCGTGCAGGCCAGGGCGTCGACGAGCAGCAGGCAGCCCAGTCCGCCGACGAGCAGCAGCGGCTCGATGCCGGGCACGTCGGCCGGGACCGGGGCCGCGTAGGTGGTGGAGGAGTCGACCGCTTGGGCGAAGGAGCGGGCCAGGTCGGCACCGGCAGCGCCGACGGGCAGCGGTGAGCCGGTCAGCAGCAGGCTGGTCGCAGCCCCGCCGAGCAGCACCTGGGCGAGCACGACGAGGGCCCCGGGCACCGCGAGCCGGCGCAGCGCCGCACCGGAGAGGGCCACCACGGCGCCGAGGCCGACGAGCGGGACCAGGGCCGCCGGCCACGCCTCGGTGAACCCGCGCCAGGACAGGGCCGAGACCCACACGGTGAGGGCGCCGGTCAGGGCCAGGCCGATCCGCGACCCCGGCGGTCGGGTGCTCACGAGGACACCCCCCCGACGTGCTCGTCGAGGAACGCCGGCGTCGTCGCGTCGTGCCGCGCCGTGGCGGCCTGCGCGGCGGCAGGCCGCGCTCCGCCCCGGCCGAGCTCCTGCCACGCGTGGGTCAGCACGTCGCCGGGGCCCAGGGACGACACCCGCCACCCCTGGTGGACCAGCACCGGCGTCGCGGGACCGCCGGGACCTCCCGGCCCCCGGCCCCACGAGTCGAGGTCGAGCGCGAGGGCCAGGGCCAGGCCGGGGTGGGCCATCCGGCGCAGGACCGGCGCGTCCGCGGTCTGCAGCAGACCGACCACGGCGACCGTCACCCCGGCGCTGTGGTCGGAGAGCCAGGCCTCGTCGAGCCGCACGGCCGCGTGCAGCCGTAGGACGGCGAGCGCCTCGAGCAACGCCCCCGCGTCCGGGCCGTGCTCGGCCCCGTGCCGGGCGGTCGTCGGGTCCTCGCCCGTCGCGGTGACCAGGCGCACCGTGTAGCCACGCTGCGCGAGGTGGGTGGCGACCGAGGCGGTGGCCATCACGGCCGTCTCGAACGACGAGGACGCGCCGGTGCCGCGGTGGGCGACCACCCGGTCGTCGAGGAAGACCGTGGCGCGGGCCTGCCAGGGCTGCTCCTCACGCCGCACCATCAGCTCGCCGGTGCGCGCGGAGCTGCGCCAGTGCACGCGGCGCAGGTCGTCGCCCTGGCGGTAGGTGCGGACGGTGACGTCCTCGGCCGAGCCGGTGGCCGCGGCCCGCAGCCGCTCGTCGCCCGAACCGGTCCACCCCTGACCGAGAGGGATCGCCGGCAGGGGGACGGTGCGCGGGACCACGGTCAGGGTGGCGGTCGAGCGGAAGGCGCGTCCGAGCTCGAGCAGGCCGAAGGGGTCGGTGACCCGCACCGACATCGGGCCCACCTCGAAGCGGCCGCGCAGGTCCGCTCGCACCTGGTAGGCCGTGTGCCGGCTCCACCCGTGGCCGATGCCCTCGAGCACGAAGCGCGGCCGGGCGCCGAGCTCGTAGGGCACCTGCTCCTCGAGCAGGAGCAGACCGCTGGGCGTACGGCCGTCGTTGGTGAGCGTGAGCGACACCCGGGCGGGCTGACCCACGACGACCTGGCGGGGGGAGACGTCGCGCACCAGCGAGAGGCGGTAGCGGGTGCGGGCCAGGACCGCGGCCGAGAGCAGGGGCAGCGCCACGAGCAGGACGCCGACGCGGCTCAGCGGGCGCTGCTCGAGGAGGACCGCGCAGACCACCGCGGTGACGCCGGCTGCCAGGAAGGCCCGCCCGCGCACCGTCAGCCCGGAGAGGGCCTCACGCACCGCCGGCGCCCCGGGTGGTGGGCCGGTCGGTGGACCGGTCGGTGGGCCTGGTGGCCGGCTGGGGCACCGGCACCGCGGCGACGAGGTCGGCCAGGACGCCGTGCACGGTGCGCCCGGACATCGACGCCTCGACGCTGGGCATCAGGCGATGGGTCAGCACCGGCCCGGTCAACGTCCGGACGTCGTCGGGCAGGACGTAGTCACGACCGTCCATGGCCGCGGCGGCCTTGGAGGCGCGGACCAGGTGCAGGGTGGCGCGGGGCGAGGCCCCGAGCAGGAGGTGGTCGCTGCGGCGGGTGGCCGCGGCGATCGCGACGGCGTAGCGCTGGACCGGGGCGGAGACGTGCACGCCGGCGACGATCTCGCAGAGCTTGCGGATCTCGGCGGCGTCGGTGACGGCGTCGAGGTCCTCCAGCGGGGAGTGGCCCGCGTGCGAGTCGAGCATCGCGATCTCGGCCGCCTCGACCGGGTAGCCCATGGAGACACGGGCCATGAACCGGTCGCGCTGGGCCTCGGGCAGGGAGTAGGTGCCCTCCATCTCCACCGGGTTCTGGGTGGCGATCACCATGAAGGGCGCCTCCAGGGCGTAGGTGGCGTTGTCGACGGTCACCTGGCGCTCCTCCATGCACTCCAGCAGGGCCGACTGCGTCTTGGGCGAGGCGCGGTTGATCTCGTCGCCGACCACCACGTTGGCGAACACCCCGCCGGGGCGGAACTCGAACTGCCGCGTGTCCTGGTTGAAGATCGAGACGCCGGTGACGTCCGAGGGCAGCAGGTCCGGGGTGAACTGGATGCGGCGCACGCTGCAGTCGATGCTGCGCGCCAGGGCCTTGCTCAGCATCGTCTTGCCCACGCCCGGCACGTCCTCGATCAGCAGGTGGCCCTCGGCCAGCAGGACCGTCACCGCCGACGCCACGACCTGGGGCTTTCCCTCGATCACCCGCTCGATGTTGGCGCGGATGCGCCCCACGACGGCGGCGACGGTCGCGAGGTCGGCCGAGGCGGGCGGTCGGAGGCCGGGTGCGGCCGGTGAGGGAGCGGGTTCCACGCGGGGTCCTTCCGGGTGCGGCCCGGGTCGGGCCGGGGGCGGAGCGAGGTGCCTCCAACCGTAGGGCGTGACCTCAACCCGTGTCTCCGTCCGGCCGCGACGGTGCCTATGACGGCGCTGTGGGGGCGCTGTGGGGGCGCCGTGTGGGAGCCGTGCGGGAGCGGCGGTGGGGCACCAGGGTGCGGTGGTGGGGAGAAGTGGTTGACGGTGGGGCAAAGTGGAGTAGTGTGGAGCGAAGTGGAGGAAGAGGCCACGTCAGTGGTGCGACCGGGGAGGGCTGCTCATGCACTTCATGGGCACCTACACCCCCAAGCTCGACGAGAAGGGGCGGCTCTTCCTCCCGGCCAAGTTCAGGAACCGGCTCGCGGAGGGGCTCGTGGTGACGCAGGGGCAGGAGCAGTGCCTGGTGGTGTGGCCCCAGGACGTCTTCGACGCCGAGGCCGACCGCGTCTCCTCCCGTCCGCTGACCAGCAAGTCCGCCCGCGCCTACACCCGGATGCTCTTCTCCAGCGGCGCCGAGGGGTCGCTGGACAAGCAGGGCCGCATGTCCATCCCCCCCACGCTGCGCGACTTCGCCGACCTCGACCGGGACGTCGTGGTCATCGGTGCCCGCGACCGCCTCGAGATCTGGAACCCCGGGCGGTGGCGCGAGTACGAGCAGCAGGCGCTGCCGGAGTACGTCGACCTCGACGAGGACGACGAGTGACCTCCCGGACCGTGCCCCGCGCCCCGCGCTGAGGCGCCCCGCCAGTCCCCACCCCGCACCACCGGAACGGCACAACTCCACAGCGGATCCGCAGGGCCAGGTCTCTGGTCCGCCCCGGCCCCGGCAGCACCTCCTGGGGCACCTTCCCCGGCTCCAGGCGAGCCGCCGTTCCCGCCGAGGCGGACAGGAGACCTGGCCCTGCGGCTCCACCGCCCACCACGTCCTCCGCACCACCGCACCCCCGTCACCGAGCAGCAGGGTCGAGATCATGAGCAGCACACGCCTCACTCCTGTGGCCGGTCCGGGCGCGCCGCAGGCACGCCGGGTGCGTCACCAGGCCCGCGACGCGATGGCCCTGATGGCCTTCTCGCTCGGCACCTCGCTCGGACTGGCCGTCCTGCTCCTCCTCGTCTCCGTCCTGCTGGCCCCGGGCCGCTGACCGCGACCATGGCCCTCCCCGCCCACGCCCCGGTCCTCCTCGACCGGGTCGTCGCGCTGCTCGCGCCCGCGCTCGCCCGCCCGGGCTCCGTCCTCGTCGACGCCACCCTGGGTGCCGGCGGGCACACCGAGGCCGTGCTCGACCGGTGCCCGCAGGCGCGCGTGCTCGGCGTCGACCGCGACCGGAGCGCGCTCGACCTCGCCCGGGAGCGGCTCGCGCGGCACGGCGACCGGTTCACCGCCGTGCACGCGGTCTACGACGAGATACCCGAGGTCCTCGCCGAGCTCGGGCTCGACCACGCCGACGGCGTGCTGTTCGACCTCGGGGTGTCCTCGATGCAGCTCGACCGTGCCGAGCGTGGCTTCGCCTACGCCGTCGACGCCCCTCTCGACATGCGCATGGACCCCTCCACCGGGCCCACCGCGGCCGACGTCCTCAACGGCTACGACGCGCGGGAGCTGACCCGGGTGCTGCGCGACTACGGCGAGGAGAAGTTCGCCCGCAAGATCGCCGGGGCCGTCGTCCGGCAGCGCGAGCAGGCCCGGTTCACCACCTCGCAGGCGCTCGTGGAGCTGCTCTACCGCGAGATCCCTGCCCCGGCCCGCCGCACCGGCGGGCACCCGGCCAAGCGCACCTTCCAGGCACTGCGGATGGAGGTCAACGACGAGCTCGGCGTGCTGCGCCGCGCGCTGCCGGCCGCCGTGGCCTCCCTCGGCGTGGGGGGGCGGATCGTCGTCGAGTCGTACCACTCCCTCGAGGACCGCCTGGTCAAGCAGGTCCTGACCGCGGCGACCCGGCTCGACGTGCCCGAGGACCTCCCGTTCGTCCCCGAGGGCCGGGAGCCGCCGCTGCGCCTGCTGACCCGCGGGTCGGAGAGGGCCGACGACGAGGAGCAGGCGGCCAACCCGCGTGCCGCCTCCGTCCGGCTGCGCGCCGCCGAGCGCGTCCACCCCGACCGGCCCCCGCCGGCCGGTTCCCCGCGCGACGCCCGACGCACGCCCCCGAGCCACGGAGCAGCCCGATGAGCAGTCCAGCCCCGCACGGTCACCCCCGCCCGGTCGTCGGGCGGCGCCTGCCGCGCCTGGCCGGCGACGCCGTGCAGCGCGCCCGGCTGAGCGTGGTGCCGCGCACGGCCCGACCGCCGGCGCGGGTGCCGTTCATCGGTCTGGTCAGCCTGGTCCTGCTCACCGGGGTCGTCGGGCTGCTGCTCTTCAACACCTCCCTGCAGCAGGCCTCCTTCGCTGCCACCGCGCTCGAGGCGCAGGCCGACACCCTGACCTCGCGCGAGCAGGCGCTGCGGATGGAGATCGCCGAGCAGCGCGACCCCCAGCAGATCGCCGAGCGGGCCCAGCAGATGGGCATGGTGATCCCCACCGTCCCGACGTTCCTGACCCTCGACGGCGAGGTCCGTGGCGAGCGCGTCGCCGCCGCCGAGACCGACCGGTTCTCGATCGTGCCGACGCCGGCCCCCAACCCGTACGGCACCGTGCCGTCGGCGACCCCGTCCGACTCCCCTCCCGACCGGACCGGCGGCGCCGGGCGCCGCGCCGACGGCGAGGCGTCCGCGGCCGCGCGCGCCCCGGACGGTACCCAGGAGGACCGGGCCCCGCGGCGGGGACGGAGGGACGGGCAGTGAAGGGCCCGGACAGGAGCGGACGCGTGCGACGGACCCGGACCAGCAGCCCTCGGTTGGGCACCGCCCGGGGCTCGAGCGCGGTGCGGCTGCGCATCGGCTTCCTCGTCATCGCGGTGGTGCTGTCGGTCTTCGCCGGCCGCCTGGTCCAGCTCCAGGGCCTCGACCCCCACTCGTACGCCGCGATGGCCGCCGCCGAGGGCACGGCCGTCGTGACGCTGCCGGCGACCCGCGGCGATATCCTGGACCGTGACGGCGAGCCCCTGGCCGACTCCGTCGCGGGCCTGATGATCATCGCCGACCCCGAGCTCACCGCGGCCCAGGCCCCGGCCCTGGCCACGGTGCTGGCCCGGCGCCTCGACCTCGACTACGTCGAGACCCTCGAGCGGCTGCGCGCTCCCGACAGCCAGTTCCAGTACCTCGCCCGTCAGGTGCCCGCCGCCCTGGCGCAGCGCGTGGTCGACGAGGCCACCGCGGCCGGGTTCGCCGGGCTCACCACCCGCGACGACCCGATCCGCACCTACCCGGCCAAGGACGTCGCCGCCAACGTGCTCGGCTTCCTCGGCCGCCCCTCGGAGTCCGGCCGGGCCCGGCCGCTGGCCGGTCTCGAGGCCACCTTCGGCGACTGGTTGGCCGGCCAGGACGGCGAGGCCCGCTACCAGGTCGGCGACGGCAACCGGCTCCCGCTCGGCGAGAGCACCCTCGAGGAGCCGGAGGACGGCCAGGACCTCACCACCACCCTCGACGCCAACCTGCAGTGGTACGTCCAGCGCGCCCTGCGCGACACCGTGCGCGGGGCCGGGGGCGAGTCGGGCGTCGCGGTCGTCATGGACTCCCGCTCCGGCGAGGTGCTCGCCCTGGCCGACCACCCGACGTACGACGCCAGCGACCCCGGGGCCACCCCGGACCAGGGGCTCTACAAGTCGCGGGCGGTCACCGACATCTACGAGCCCGGGTCGGTGGAGAAGGTGCTGACGATGGCCTCGCTGATCGACGCCGGGAAGCTCACCATGGACACCGAGTTCGAGGTCCCGGGACAGCTGGCCACGGCCGACACCGTGGTCAACGACTACTTCGAGCACGGCGTGCTCCGGCTCACGACCGCCGGGATCGTGGCCAAGTCGTCCAACGTGGGCACGGTGCTGGCGGCCGAGTACTTCGAGAAGGGCCAGCTGCGCTCCTACCTCGAGGACTTCGGGATCACCCGGCGGACCGGCATCGGCCTGTCCGGCGAGGAGGCCGGCCTGCTCCCCGCGCCCGAGGCCTGGACCGACGCCACCGCGGCCCGTGTCGCCTTCGGCCAGTCGCTGTCGGTCACCGCGCTCCAGATGACCGCCGCCGTCAACACCATCGCCAACGGTGGCGTCCGGGTCGACCCGAGCATCGTCGCCGGCTCGGCGGTGACCGACGACGGCGCGACCGTCGGCACCGAGGAGGCCACGAGCCACCGCGTCGTCAGCGAGGAGGCGGCCCGCCAGACCACGCTGATGATGGAGCAGGTGCTCGACCCCGTGGCCGGGGTCGCGCCCGGTGCCCAGGTGCCCGGCTACCGGGTGGCCGGCAAGACCGGCACCGCCCAGCGGGTCAACGAGGACGGGGTCTACGACGGCTCGACCACGGTGTCGTTCGGCGGCTTCGCCCCCGCCGACGACCCCCGGCTGACCGTCTACGTCGCGGTGCACGACCCCCGGGCCGGCTCGGGCGGCGGGTCGACCGCCGGTCCGGCCTTCGCCAAGATCATGGGCGTCGCCCTGCGCCACTACGGCATCGCCCCGACCGGGGTGAAGCCGGTGAAGGTGGCCACCGAGTGGGAGCCGGGCGACGATAACCTCGCCCGGTGACCCTGCCGCCTCCCGCGTCCGCCGGGGCCCGCCCCGCGCGGGTCACCCCCCGCACCCCTGGCGAGGTCGCCGACTGGGTCGTGGCCCTCGGCGGCCCGCTGCACCCGGCCACCCGCCTGCCCGACGGTGCCGGACGAGCCGTCACCGGCCTCACGCTGAGCTCGCTGCGCACCGCCCCCGGTGATCTGTACGCCGCGCTGCCCGGCGCCCGCGCGCACGGCATCACCTGGGCTCCGGACGCCGTCGCCGCGGGCGCGGTGGCCGTCCTCACCGACCCCGCCGGTGCCCGGGCGGCGGCCGACCGGCCCGACGGGCTGCCCGACGACCTGCCCCTGCTGGTGACCGCGGACCCCCGCGGGCTCCTCGGTCGGCTGGCCGCCCTGGTCCACGACCACCCCGCGGCCGCGCTGCGCCTGGTCGGCGTCACCGGCACCCAGGGCAAGACCACCACCACGCGCCTGCTCGAGGCGGCGCTGCAGGCCTCCGGCCACCGCGCCGGGGCCGTGGGCACCGTCGGCACCCGCGTCGACGGCGTCGAGGTGCCCACCGCGCTCACCACGCCCGAGGCGCCCGACCTGCACGCGCTCTTCGCGGTGATGCGCGAGCGCGGGGTCACGGACTGCGCGATGGAGGTCTCCAGCCACGCGCTCGTGCTCGGCCGTGTCGACGGGGTCGTCTTCGACGTCGCGGTCTTCCTCAACCTGGGGCGCGACCACCTCGACTTCCACGCCGACGTCGAGGAGTACTTCGCCGCCAAGGCGTCGCTGTTCGCCCCCGAGCGGGCCCGGCGCGCCCTGGTCAGCACCGACGACGAGCACGGGCGCCGCCTGGTCGACCTCTGCCACGAGCGCGGCCTGCCGGTGTCGACCTTCTCCGCCACGGGCGCCCCGGCGGACTGGCGGGCCGAGGACGTGCACGCCGACCCGGACTCCTCACGCTTCGTGCTGCGGGGGCCCGACGGCCTCGCCGTCACCACGACCGTGCCGCTGCCGGGCGCCTTCAACGTGGCCAACGCCCTCGCCGCCCTGGCCGCGGCCGGCGAGGCCGGCGTCGACCCACGCCCGCTCGCCCTCGCGCTCGGCGCCACCGACGGTGTCCCCGGGCGCTTCGAGCAGGTCGGCGGGGGCGGTGCCGGCCGGCGTACGGTCCTGGTCGACTACGCCCACAAGCCCGACGCCCTCGAGGCGGCGCTGACCACGCTGCGTCCGCTGACCCGGGGACGCCTCGTCGTCGTGGTGGGGGCCGGGGGCGACCGCGACCGCGGCAAGCGACCGCTGATGGGGGAGACCGCGGGCCGCCTGGCCGACCTGGTCGTGGTCACCGACGACAACCCACGCTCCGAGGACCCGGCCGCGATCCGGGCCGCGCTGCTCGAGGGGGCCGCCGGTGCGCCGGCCGAGGTCCTCGAGGTCGCCGGGCGCCGCCCGGCCATCGCCGCCGCCCTGCACCGCACGGGCCCCGGCGACGTCGTCCTGGTGGCCGGCAAGGGCCACGAGACGGGCCAGGAGGTCGCCGGGACCGTCCACCCCTTCGACGACCGCGTCGTGGTCCGCGAGCTCCTCGCCGAGCTGGAGGACGGGGCCCGATGATCCCGCTCCGCCTCGACGAGGTGGCCCGCGTGGTCGGCGGCGCCCTGGCCGACCCGCGTCACGCCGACGTCGTCGTCGACGCCCCGGCGTACCTCGACAGCCGCACCCCGGTGCCCGGGGGCCTCTACGTCGCCGTCGTCGGTGACCGGGTCGACGGCCACGCGTACGCCGAGGGCGCCCACGCGGTCCTCGGCAGCCGGGCCACCCCGGCCCCCACCGTCGTGGTCGACGACCCCGTCGTCGCCCTGGGGCGGCTGGCGCGCCACCTGCTCGACGGGCTGGGCGTCCCGACGCTGGCGCTGACGGGGTCCCAGGGCAAGACCGGCACGAAGGACTACCTCGCGCACGTGCTGGCCGACCGGGGGCCCACGGTCGCCACCCGGGGCAACCTGAACAACGAGCTCGGCGTGCCGCTCACCGCGCTCCGGGCCGACGCCGGCACCGAGCACGTCGTGGTCGAGATGGGCGCCCGCGGCCTCGGCCACGTGGCGTACCTCTGCGAGGTCGCGCCACCGACCGTCGCGGCGGTGCTCAACGTCGGCACGGCCCACATCGGCGAGTTCGGCAGCGCGGCGGCCATCGCCCTGGCCAAGGGCGAGATCGTCGAGGCGCTGCCGGCCGGGGGCACCGCGGTGCTGAACGCCGACGACCCGATGGTCGCGGCCATGGCGTCGCGCACCCGGGCCCGCGTCGTCACCTTCGGCGCCGCCGGAGCCGACGTCGCCGGCCTCGAGGTCGAGCTCGACGACCTCGGCCGGCCCACCTTCGTCCTCGCCCACGACGGCGCCCGCGCCGAGGTCAGGCTGGCCCAGGTCGGCGCCCACCAGGTGGCCAACGCCTGCGCGGCGGCGGCGATGGCGCTGGCCGTCGGTGTCCCGCTGCCGGCGGTGGCCGCGTCCCTGGGGACCGCCCGGGCCGCCTCGCGCTGGCGGATGGAGCTGACCGAGCGCGACGACGGCCTGGTGGTCCTCAACGACGCCTACAACGCCAACCCGGCCTCGATGGTCGCCGCGCTCGACGCGCTGGCCGCGATCCGGCGTCGCTCCGGCCGCCGCGCGGTGGCGGTGCTGGGGGAGATGCTCGAGCTCGGCCCCGGGGCAGAGCAGGCCCACCGCGAGGTCGGCAGGGCCGCCGCCGAGCGCGGCACCGACGTGCTGCTCGTCGTCGGCGCGCCCGCGCTGGCCGACGGCGCCCGCGAGGTCGCCGGCTGGGACGGTGAGGTCGTCGCCCTGGCGAGCCGTGACGAGGCGACGGCCTGGGTGAGGGAGAATGCCGGTGCCCGGGACGCCGTCCTGGTCAAGGCCTCCCGCGGCGCCGCGCTGGAGGAGGTCGCCGCTGCGCTCGTCGGGCCCGACCCGTCGGCCGCGGTCACCCGCCAGCCGACCGGAGAGGGGCCTGTCCGATGAGCGCGCGATGAGAGCGATCCTGCTCGGTGGCGGCTTCGCCCTGCTGATCTCGCTGCTCGGCACCCGGGTGGCGATCACCCTGCTGACCCGCCGCGGCTACGGGCAGGAGATCCGCGACGACGGGCCGACCACGCACCACACCAAGCGGGGCACCCCCACGATGGGCGGCGTGGTCATCATCGCGGCCGCCGTGGTCGGCTACGGCCTGGCCAAGCTGATCACCCTCGAGGCGCCCTCGGCCTCCGCGCTGCTGCTGCTCCTGCTCTTCGTCGGGATGGGTGCGGTCGGCTTCCTGGACGACTTCATCAAGATCTACCGCCAGCGCAGCCTCGGCCTCCGGAGCAAGGCCAAGATCATCGGGCAGACCTCGGTGGCCCTGGTCTTCGGCCTGCTGGCCCTGTCCCCGTGGTTGGAGGACGAGTACGGCCGCACCCCGGCCTCCCAGAGCGTCAGCTTCCTGCGTGACATCGAGTGGCTGGTCCTGCCGACCGTGCTCGCGCTGGTGCTGATGTGGCTGATCAGCACCGGCTTCAGCAACGCCGTCAACCTGACCGACGGCCTCGACGGCCTGGCCACCGGGGCCAGCGTGATGGTCTTCGGCGCCTACACCCTGGTCAACATCTGGCAGAACAACCAGCTGTGCGAGTCCAACCCCGGCTCCTTCTGCTACGACGTGCGGGACCCCCTCGACCTGGCCGTGGTCGCCGCGGCGATCACCGGGGCCTGCTTCGGGTTCCTGTGGTGGAACACCTCGCCGGCGGCGATCTTCATGGGCGACACCGGGTCGCTGGCCCTCGGTGGCGCGCTGGCCGGCCTGGCCATCTTGACGCGCACCGAGCTGCTCGCGGTCGTCCTGGGCGGGATCTTCGTGCTGGAGACCTTGTCGGTGATGGTCCAGGTCGGCTTCTTCAAGGTCACCAAGGGTCGGCGGGTCTTCCGGATGGCGCCCCTGCACCACCACTTCGAGATGCTCGGCTGGGAGCAGGTGACGGTGGTCGTCCGGTTCTGGATCATCACCGGCCTCTTCACCGCCACCGGGCTCGGCATCTTCTACGCCGAGTGGGTGTCCCGGCTGTGAGCGCCCCGTCGTCCGGCCCCCGTGACCCGTCGACCCTCGGCCGTCTGGACTCCTGGGAGGGCGTCCGCACCGTGGTCGCCGGTTTCGGGGTCTCCGGCTTCGCCGCCGCCGACAACCTGACCCACCTCGGCTCCTCGGTGCTGGCCGTCGACGAGTCCGCGGGCGACCAGGAGCGGGCCGAGAAGGCCGAGCTGCTGGAGATCCTGGGCGCCGAGGTCCGGCTCGGTTCCGGCGTGACCGCCGACCTGCCGCCCGACGTCGACCTCGTGGTCACCTCGCCGGGCTGGCGGCCGAGCGCCCCGCTGCTGGCCCAGGCCCGGGCCCGTGGCGTCCCCGTCTGGGGCGAGGTCGAGCTGGCCTGGCGGCTGCGCCACCCCGAGCACGACACGCCGTGGCTGTGCGTGACGGGCACCAACGGCAAGACCACGACCACCCGGATGCTCGACACGATCCTGCGTGCCGGCGGCCTGCGGAGCCTCGCCGTGGGCAACGTCGGGCTGCCCGTGGTCGAGGCCGTGATGGATCCCGAGCCGTACGACGTCCTCGCCGTGGAGCTCTCCAGCTTCCAGCTGCACTACACGCGCTCGATGAGCGCGCAGGCCGCGGTGGTCCTCAACGTCGCCGAGGACCACCTGGACTGGTACCCCTCGATGGCCGACTACGCCGCCGACAAGGCCCGGGTCTACGAGCACGTGCGCAGCGCCTGCGTCTACAACACCGCCGAGCCGCTCACCGAGCAGATGGTCCGCGACGCCGACGTCGTCGAGGGCGCCCGCGCGGTGGGCTTCGGCCTGGGCATGCCCGGGGTCGGGATGCTCGGGCTGGTCGAGGACATCCTGGTCGACCGCGCCTTCATCCCCGAGCGCGCCACCAGCGCCGCCGAGCTGTGCACCGTGGGCGACCTGGCCTCCGACGCGCCCCACTACGTCGCGAACGCCCTGGCCGCCTCGGCGCTGGCCCGGGCCCACGGGGTGGGCCAGGCCGCGGTCCGCGACGGTCTGCGGGCCTTCCGGCCCGACGGGCACCGGATCACCGAGGTGGCCCGCCACCGCGGCGTGGTGTGGGTCGACGACTCCAAGGCCACGAACCCGCACGCCGCCGCGTCCTCGCTGAGGGCCTACGACCCGGTGGTCTGGGTGGCCGGCGGGCTGGCCAAGGGTGCCCGTTTCGACGAGCTCGTGCAGGCCGTGCGGGACCGGCTCCGCGGGGTCGTGCTGATCGGGCGCGACCGTGGCGTCATCGCCGAGGCCCTTTCGCGACACGCTCCGGATGTGCCGGTCCGACAGGTGGGGGCCCGCGAGGATGGGGCCACGCGAGACGACGGTGGAGCGGACCTGATGGGACGGGTCGTCGCCGCGGCGGCCGACCTGGCCGTCGCCGGGGACACGGTGCTGCTGGCACCGGGATGCGCCTCGATGGACCAGTTCACCTCCTACGCCGCGCGGGGCGACGCGTTCGCCGCTGCGGTACGGGCCCGGACCGCCGAGGACCGCTGACCAGACCAGGCTGAGCAGACCAGGACCACGAGGAGGCCCGCGATGACCACCGTGGAGCCGGAGCGTCCCTCGGTCACCGCCTCCCCGACGTCGCCGGCCTCCCGGGCCGCTCGCCTGCGCGGCACGGCCCGCCGCGCCCCGTGGGCCCCGTGGGTCCGGTCCTTGCGCGACGCCCTCGAGCGCCCGCTGGCGACCTACTACGTGCTGATCGGTGCCGCCGCGCTGCTGCTGACGATCGGGCTGATCATGGTGCTCTCGGCCTCCAGCGTGCAGGCCTTCGCCGAGACGGGCGACTCCTACGCCATCGTGCGGCGCCAGCTGATGTGGGCAGCCGTCGGGCTGCCCGTGGCCTGGCTGGCCAGCCGTCTGCCGCACCGGCTGGTGCGCAACCTGGCGTACCCCGCCTTCTCCTTCTCCCTGCTGCTCCTCCTGCTGACCTCGTTCCTCGGCGTCGAGGTCAACGGCAACCAGAACTGGCTGGCCGTCGGCCCGCTGCTCATCCAGCCCTCCGAGATCGCGAAGCTCTCCCTGGTGCTCTGGGCGGCCCACATCTACGCCAACAAGGACCGCCGCCTCGGGAGCCTGCACGAGGTCCTGGTGCCCGTGGTGCCGGGCATGGTGCTGGCCACCACCCTGGTCGTGGTGGGGCGCGACCTCGGCACGGCGATGGTCTTCTTCGCGATCCTGCTGGGCATGCTCTGGGTGGTCGGGGCGCCGACGCGCCTCTTCGTGCTCTCGCTGAGCCTGGTCAGCGTCGTCGCCGGCGTCCTCGCCGCGACCAACGCCGAGCGCCTCAAGCGGCTCACCAACTTCCTGGACCCCTTCCAGGACTACTACGACGCCGGCTGGCAGCCCGCCCACGGGCTGTACGCCATGTCCAGCGGCGGGTGGTTCGGCGAGGGGATCGGGGCCAGCCAGCAGAAGTGGGGCACCCTGACCGCCGCCCACACCGACTTCATCTTCGCCGTGCTCGGCGAGGAGCTCGGCCTGGTCGGCACGCTGCTCGTGGTCGGGCTGTTCCTGGCCCTGGCCTGGGCCGCCCTCGGGATCGCACGACGCACCACCGACCCCTTCGTGCGCTACGCCACCTTCGGCATCGTGGTCTGGCTGATCGGCCAGATGATCGTCAACGTCGGGATGGTGCTCGCCCTCCTGCCCGTGATCGGCATCCCCCTGCCCCTGGTCTCCTACGGCGGGTCCGGCCTGGTCCCCACCCTCGCCGCGCTCGGCCTGCTGGTCGGCTTCGCCCGCCGCGAGCCCGAGGCCGCCGCGGCCCTGGCCGCGCGCCGGCGCGGGGCCCCCTCCGGCCTGATGGCGAGGCGGTGAGCATGGTGCGCGTCCTGCTCGCCGGCGGGGGCACGGCCGGCCACACCTCGCCGCTGCTGGCCACGGCCGACGCCCTGACCCGTCTCGACCCGACCGTCGAGATCACCTGCCTCGGCACCCCCCGGGGTCTGGAGAACCAGGTCGTCCCGGCCGCCGGCTACCCCCTCGAGCTGGTGCCGCCGGTGCCGTTGCCCCGCTCGGTGTCGCTCGACCTGCTCAAGGTGCCCGTCCGGGTCGGCCGCGCGGCGAGGGCCGCCGGCGAGGTGCTCGACCGGGTGCGCCCCGACGTGGTCGTCGGCTTCGGCGGGTACGTCTCGGTGCCGGCCTACCTCGCGGCCCGCCGGCGCCGGCTGCCTGTCGTGGTGCACGAGCAGAACGCCCTGCCGGGGCTCGGCAACAAGGTGGGGGCGCGCGTCGCGCAGCGGGTCGCGGTGAGCTTCCCCGGCACCGACCTCCGCGGCGCCGAGGTCGTCGGGCTGCCGCTGCGCCGGATGATCTCCCAGCTCGACCGCGCCGCCGTCCGCGACGAGGCCCGGGCGTTCTTCGGCCTCGACCCCGACGTGCCGACCCTGGTCGTCACCGGCGGCTCCCAGGGCGCGCGGCGCCTCAACCAGGCCGTGTCCGGTGCCGCCGAGCTGCTCGGGCTCTCCGGCGTGCAGGTCCTGCACGTCGTCGGCGCCCAGGGCGAGGTGCCCGAGGGCGTGGCGCAGCCGTCCCGGCGCGACGGGGGCGAGCGGCCGGCGTACGTCGTCGAGCGCTACGTGGACCGGATGGACCTGCTGCTGGCCGCGGGCGACCTGATCCTCTGCCGGTCCGGGGCCAACAGCGTGGCCGAGGCGGCCGCGGTCGGCCTGCCGGCCGTCTTCGTGCCGCTGCCGATCGGCAACGGCGAGCAGCGCCGCAACGCCGAGCCGGTCGTGAGCGCCGGGGGAGCCCTCCTGGTCGACGACGCCGACCTCGACGCCGCCTGGGTCAGCGCCACCGTCCCCGGCCTGCTCGCCGACCCCGACAAGCTGGCCGTGATGGGCGGCGCGGCCTCCGGGCTGGTCCCCGCCGACGCCGACGAGCGCCTGGCCCGGATCGTGCTCGAGGTCGCCGGGCGACCGGGCGCCCCTGCGGGCGGCGGCGCATGAGGCTGCCCGTGCCCGAGCGGGTGCCCGCGGCCGAGGAGCTCGGCCGGGTCCACTTCGTGGGTGCCGGCGGTGCCGGGCTGTCGGCGATCGCGCGCGTGATGGCGCAGCGCGGGCTGCCGGTCACCGGCAGCGACGACCAGGACACCCCCTTCCTGCCGGCCCTGCGCGAGGTCGGTGTCGGACTGCACCACGGGTACGCCGCCGAGCACCTCGGTGACGCGGACACCGTGGTCGTGACCACCGCCGCGCGCGAGGACAACCCCGAGGTGCTCGAGGCGAGACGGAGGGGCCTCCTGCTGCTCCCCCGCTCGGCCGGCCTCGAGTCGGTCCTGCGGGGCAGGCGGCTGCTGGCCGTGGCCGGCACCCACGGCAAGACGACGACCACCTCGTTGCTCACCGTCGCGCTGCTCGAGGCCGGCGCCGACCCGTCCTACACCGTGGGCGGCGTGCTCTCGGCGACCGGTCGCAACGCCGACCACGGCACCGGCGGCGACTTCGTCGCGGAGGCCGACGAGAGCGACGGCGCCTTCCTCGTCTACCACCCGTACGCCGCGCTGGTCACCAACGTCGAGGCCGACCACCTCGACCAGTGGGGGACCGAGGAGGCGTACGCCGCGGCCTTCGACGAGTTCGCCGAGCGGGTCGACCCCGACGGGTTCCTGGTGGCCTGCGTCGACAACGCCGGGGCCGCCCGGCTCGCCGCCCGCCAGCGCGCGCAGGGGCGCACCGTGGTGGGCGTGGGGGAGCACCCCGACGCCGAGGTGCGCGCGGTCGACCTCGTCCTGGAGGGTGCCACCTCGGCCTTCACCGTCGTCGACGGCGGCGTCGAGCTCGGCCGGGTCGTGCTGGGCATCCCCGGACGTCACTACGTGGTGGACGCCCTGGCGGCGCTGACGGTGGGCCTGCGCCTGGGCCACCCGTTCGCGGCCCTGGCGCGCGGCCTGGCCTCCTTCACCGGCACCCAGCGGCGGATGGAGCCCAAGGGCGAGGCCGGCGGCGTCCGGGTCTACGACTCCTACGCCCACCACCCGGTCGAGATCGCCGCGGACCTCGAGGCCGCCCGCGCCGTCGCCGGGCGGGGACGCCTGGTGGTCGTCTTCCAGCCCCACCTCGTCTCGCGGACCCGCCTGCTCGGGCCCGCGATGGGTCGGGCGCTGGGCGCGGCCGACGAGGTCGTCGTCCTCGACGTCTACCTCGCCCGTGAGGACGCCGACCCCGCCGTGACCGGCGACCTGGTCGCCGCAGCGGTGCCGCTGCCGGCCGGGCGCGTGAGGTTCGAGCCCGACCATGACGCCGCCGTCGAGGCCGTGGTCGGCTCCGCCCTCCCGGGCGACCTGGTGCTGACCCTCGGTGCCGGCGACGTGACCAGGCTCGGACCCCTGGTCCTGGACCGGCTCCGGGAGGGTCCGCGATGACCGACCTCGGCGACCGCACCCAGACCACCGCCCGCCCCGTCACCCCGTCGCCGGAGCAGGCGCGACGGGCCCGACAGGTCGAGCGGAGCCGGCGTCGCTTCGCGCGCCGGCAGTGGCGTCGTCGGTGGCGCGTGTGGCGGTTGGTGCTGGCCCTGCTGGTGGCCGCGGCCCTGGTCGCGGGCGCCGTCCACGCCGTCTACTTCTCCTCGTGGCTGTCGGTCGCCGAGGTCGACGTGCGAGGGGAGCAGACCCTGTCGGCCGCGCAGGTCACCGAGGCCGCGGCCGTGCCGACCGGCGGGCCGCTGGCCACCGCCGACCTCGAGGCCGTACGCCTGCGCGTCGGCAGCCTGGCCCTGGTCCGCGAGGTGGAGGTCACCCGGTCCTGGCCGGGCACGGTGGTCGTCGACGTGGTCGAGCGCGAGCCCGTCGCCGCCGTCGCGGTCGGCGAGGAGCTGCGCGGCCTCGACGAGGAGGGCACCGTGCTGACCGCGGTCGGCCCGGACTCCGGGCTGCCGCGGGTCGAGACCTCCCGCGAGGTGGGTCCCGACGCGCTGGCCGAGGCCGCCGGCGTGGTCGGGGCGATGCCCGACGACCTGGCCGCGGCCGTCGACCACGTGGAGGTCGAGACCGTCGACCAGATCACCCTCGAGCTGCGCGCGGGCGCCCTCGTGCGGTGGGGGAGCGCGGAGCAGTCGGAGCAGAAGGCGGCCGTGCTCGCCGCGCTGCTGCGCGAGGGCGGCGCCGCGGAGTACGACGTCAGCGTGCCCGGGCTCCCCACCACCCGGGGCTGAGCGCCCGGGGGAGCCCGCCCGGGTCGCGGTACGGCCAGCGTGGCGCTGCGGGCTGCCGTACGGGCGCAATTGTCGGGTTGCGACGCGCTACCGGCCGGTCGCCCGGTCGCAACTCGACAATTGCGCGGTTCCGGCAGCACCCCCGAGAAAACATGACCGCGCCCCGGCGTGTCGGCGCGGACCGGTCCTGTCCGCTGCCTACATTCTTCACCACGACGAGGTTGACATAACTATAACCCTCCACCTGAGGGTCAAGGTTCGGTCACCAGCAGGCTTCCCCGGTCCTCGTCCGCACCGTCCAGCAAGGTCCAGCACCGTCCGCACCCAGCGACAAGCAACCACGAGAGGTGGAGCCGCCGTGGCAGCTGCACAGAACTACCTGGCCATCATCAAGGTCGTGGGCATCGGCGGTGGCGGGGTCAACGCCGTCAACCGCATGATCGAGATCGGGCTCAAGGGCGTCGAGTTCATCGCGATCAACACCGACGCCCAGGCGCTGCTGATGAGCGACGCCGACGTCAAGCTCGACATCGGTCGCGAGCTCACGCGCGGCCTCGGCGCCGGCGCCAACCCCGAGGTCGGGGCCCAGGCCGCCGACGACCACGCCGACGAGATCGAGGAGGTGCTCAAGGGCGCCGACATGGTCTTCGTCACCGCCGGCGAGGGCGGCGGCACGGGCACCGGCGGTGCGCCGGTGGTCGCGCGCATCGCCCGCTCGCTCGGCGCGCTGACCATCGGCGTGGTCACCCGTCCCTTCGCCTTCGAGGGCCGTCGCCGCGCCAACTCCGCCGAGGAGGGGATCGCCGGGCTCCGGGAGGAGGTCGACACCCTGATCGTGATCCCCAACGACCGGCTGTTGTCGATCAGCGACCGCAACGTCTCGGTGCTCGACGCCTTCAAGCAGGCCGACCAGGTCCTCCTGCAGGGCGTCTCCGGCATCACCGACCTGATCACCACCCCCGGGCTGATCAACCTCGACTTCGCCGACGTCAAGTCGGTCATGGCCAACGCCGGCTCCGCACTGATGGGCATCGGGTCGGCCCGCGGTGAGGACCGCTCGGTCGCCGCTGCCGAGATGGCGGTCTCGAGCCCGCTGCTGGAGGCCTCGATCGACGGCGCGTACGGCGTGCTCCTCTCGATCGCCGGCGGCTCCGACCTCGGCCTGTTCGAGATCAACGAGGCCGCCGCGCTGGTCGCCGAGGCCGCCCACGTCGACGCCAACATCATCTTCGGGGCGACGATCGACGACGCGCTCGGCGACGAGGTCCGCGTGACGGTCATCGCCGCCGGGTTCGACGGCGGGCAGCCCAAGCGTCGCGACGAGGGCACCGTCCTGCGCCGCGAGCCCAGGGCGCAGCCGGTCGAGGTGCGGGCACCCGCCCCGGCCCGCGAGCCCGCCCCGCAGCAGCGGGCCGAGCAGCCCCGGCAGCCCCAGCCGGTGGGGGTGGGCCAGCAGGACCGTCGGCCCCCGCAGCAGGCCCCGCAGCAGGCCCTGCAGCAGGCCCCGCAGCAGGCCCGGCAGCAGGACCCGCAGCAGGACCGTCGGCCCGAGCGTCAGCAGCCGCCGCGGCCCGCCCCGCGCCCGGTGCAGTTCGACGACGACGAGCTCGACGTCCCGGACTTCTTGAAGTAGTCGGTGTTCTGGTTCCGAGGGTCGGTGGAGGGCGGGGTCCGCGTGGACGTCGCCTTCACCGACGCCACCCTCGACCTGCAGGGCCTGCGGCCCGCCTTCGCCGACGACCTCGGCCGGGTGGAGGACGCCTGCGGGGTCCGCTTCGCCCGGCTCAGCCAGGTGCACGGTGACGAGGTCGTCGTCGTCGACGCCCCGGCCCCTGCGGCCGAGGCCCCGGTGCCCAGCGCCGACGCCCTGGTCACCACCACCGCCGGGGTGGGGCTGATGGTGCGGGCCGCCGACTGCGTGCCGCTGGTGCTCGCGGACCCGGTCGCCGGGGTCGTCGGGGTCGCCCACGCGGGGCGCCCGGGCATGGTGCTCGACGTGACCACCCGGACCCTGGAGGTGATGCGGGCGCGGGGCGCCACCCCCGGCGACCTGCGCGCCTGGGTGGGACCGCACGTGTGCGGCGCCTGCTACGAGGTCCCGGCAGCGATGCGCGAGGAGGTGTGCGCCGTCGTGCCGGAGGCCTGGGCCGAGACCAGCTGGGGCACGCCCTCGGTCGACGTCGGCCGCGGCGTCCGCGCGCAGCTCGACCGCGCGGGCGTCGAGGTGGTCGAGGTCGGCGGGTGCACCCGTGAGGAGCCCGCGCTGCCGTCCTACCGCCGCGACGGCACGGCCTCGGGCCGGCTGGCCGGTCTGGTGTGGATCTCGTGAGCGCCCGCGCCGACGACCTCGCCTCGGCCCTGGCCGGCGTGCGCGAGCGGGTCGCCCGCGCCTGCGGCGACGCCGGGCGCGACCCCGGCGAGGTCGCCCTGACCGTGGTGACCAAGTTCTTCCCGGCCTCCGACGTGCGGCTGCTGGCCGACCTGGGGGTCACCGACGTGGCCGAGAACCGGCACCAGGAGGCGTTGGCCAAGAGCCAGGAGCTGGCCGACCTCGGGCTGCGCTGGCACTTCGTCGGCGGGCTGCAGAGCAACAAGGCCGCGGCCGTCGCGTCCTGGGCCGACGTGGTGCAGTCCGTGGACCGCACCAAGGTCGTCGCCCCGCTGGCCCGGGGCGCCGGGCGCGAGGGGCGCGAGGTCGACGTGCTGGTCCAGGTCTCCCTGGACCCGCCCGGCGCCGACCAGCGTGCCGGCGCCGACCCCGACGACCTGCTGGCCCTCGCCGACGCGGTCGAGGCCGCCGAGGGCCTGCGGTTGCGCGGTCTGATGGCCGTCGCGCCCCCCGACGACGACCCCGCCCGGGCGTTCGACCTGCTGGCCGGGCTGCACGCCCGGCTGCGGGAGCAGCACCCTCGTGCCGAGGAGCTCTCGGCCGGGATGAGCGGCGACCTCGAGGCCGCCGTGATGGCCGGTGCGACACGCGTACGCGTGGGTTCCGCCATCCTCGGAACGCGGCCGTCGGTCGCGTAGTGTCCACACCACCTGGGAGCGCCGCCGTCCGGCGCGACCGACGTAGCGGAAGGTTCATCTCATGAGCGGCGCGATGCGCAAGATCGGCGAGTACCTCGGCCTGCTCGAGGACACCGGCCGGTACGACGAGCACGACACCGAGGACCGCCACGCCGAGGGCTCCACCGCGATGAGCGCCGGCCGGCCCGCGCGGGTGCGCGAGACCCCGACACCGGTCGCCGACCTCTCGGAGCGGCGCGGCCGCGTCGCCGCGGGCGGCCCCGTGGGCAGCCCGATCGGCACGGTCGCCGAGCTGTCGGTCATCACCACGCTGCACCCGAGCACCTACAACGAGGCCCGCACCGTGGGGGAGAACTTCCGCGACGGGACCCCGGTCATCATGAACCTCTCGGAGATGGACGACTCGGACGCCAAGCGGCTGGTCGACTTCGCCGCCGGCCTGGTCTTTGCCACGCGTGGCAGCATCGAGCGCATCACCAACAAGGTGTTCCTGCTCTCCCCGCCCAACGTCTCGGTCGCCGCTGAGGACAAGCAGCGGATCGCCGAGGGCGGGTTCTTCAACCAGAGCTGAGGCTGTTCCTTGCAGATCGTCGGACAGGTCATCGAGGCCGTCCTCTGGCTTTTCATCGCGTGCATGTGGATCCGCTTCGTCGTGGACTGGGTGCAGGTTTTCGCGCGCTCGTGGTCGCCCAGCGGGCCGCTGCTGGTGGCGCTGGAGGTCGTCTACTCGATCACCGACCCCCCGATCAAGGCGTTGCGCAAGGTCGTCCCCCCGCTGCGGCTCGGCAGCGTCGCGCTGGACCTGTCCTTCATCATCGTGCTGATCTCGGCGCTGGTCCTGCAGTCGCTCAACCGGTCGCTGCTGCTCTCCTGACTCCCTGGTCCCACCGGCCCCACCCAGGCGCTATTGTTCGCCGGGGCGTCCGCCGCGACCTGCGGACGGCGCCGACCGAGGGCCCCCGGCCCCGACAACGCAAGCTTCGACAACGAATTGGGTGACGTCATGCCGCTGACGCCTGAGGACGTGAGCAACAAGCGCTTCACGCCTGTCCGGCTCCGTGAGGGCTACGACATGGGCGAGGTCGACCAGTTCCTCGACGAGGTGGAGGCCGAGCTGGTCCGCCTCACCCGGGACAACGACGACCTCCGCACGAAGCTCTCCTCCGCTCAGGGTGCCGGGACCGGGTCCTTCACGCCGCCGACGCAGGCCACGCCTGCCGCGGCGTCCGCAGACCCGGAGCCCGAGCGGACGCCGGAGCCCGAGCCCGTCCCGGCAGCGGCTCCTGCGGCCCCGGTCGAGACCATCCGGGTCGCCACCGTGGCCGAGGCGTCCAACGCCGCGGCCCGGCTGCTCGAGCTCGCCACGCGTAACGCCGACGAGCTCGTCGAGGAGGCCAAGAACGAGGCCGACAAGATCGTGGGCGAGGCCCGGACCAAGGCCGAGCGCCTCGAGTCCGAGTCCAAGACGAAGGCCGACCGCACCGAGTCCGAGGCCCGTACCCGTGCCGAGATGCTCGACACCGAGACCGCCGAGCGCCGTACGCAGCTCTTCGGCGACCTCGAGAAGGAGCGCAACAAGCTCAACGTCGAGGTGGAGAACCTGCGCTCCTTCGAGCGCGAGTACCGCTCCCGCCTCAAGAGCTACTTCGCCCAGCAGCTGGAGTCTCTCGATGGCGCCGGCGAGTCCCAGGCGCCCGGCGAGGAGCAGGTCCCGCCGAAGCGGCTGCGCTCGATCCTCGGCGAGGACGAGAGCTGAGCAGCTCCCCGGACGACACCACCGGAGGCCGGTCCCGCCCGGGGCCGGCCTCCGGTGCGTCCGGGACCGCGGGTTGGCGGGTGAGGGCGCACCCGATAATCTCCGTCCAGCGCCGCGACACCACCCGGGCCGACCGCCCGGCGCCACGTCCCGGCCCCGAGCACGGCCACCCCGAAGCCCGACGACGATGAAGTTGGTCCCCGTGAAGAAGACGTCGGCCGCCTCCGCGGCCCAGCAGGCCCCCGTCGCCGACCTCGTGGTCAAGGAGGGCGAGGACGCCTGGACCGCCGCCGAGCTCGACGAGGTCGTCACCGAGCTGCACCAGCAGCGCGAGCACGGCCAGGGCATCCTCGACGACCAGTCCGAGGAGCTCGAGGGGCTGCTGCGCGACTCCGGCGACGGCGCCGGTCAGGACCAGGCCGACGTGGGCGCCACCAGCTTCGAGCGGGACTACGAGCTCACGGTGCTCAACAACGAGCGCGACAAGCTGGCCCAGATCGACCGGGCGCTGTCCCGCATCGACGACGGCACCTACGGCCGGTGCGAGGCCTGTGGTGAGCCGATCGGCAAGATGCGGCTGATGGCCTTCCCGCGTGCGACACTCTGCCTGACATGCAAGCAGCGCGAGGAACGTCGCTGAGCGACGAGCAGGGGTCCCCGGACCCCGGGCCCGCCCCGACCCCCTCGCACCGTCGGCGCACGGGGTCGGTGGTGCTCCTGGTCGTCCTCGCGGTGACCTGGTACGCCGCGGACCAGGTGACCAAGGCCCTGGCGGTGGCGCGCCTCAGCGACGGGGACGTCCCGGTCCTCGACGGGGTCCTGAACCTGACGCTCGTGCGCAACCCGGGGGCGGCCTTCAGCACCGGCACCGAGTACACCGTCGCGCTCAGCTGCTTCGCCATCGCCGCCGCGCTCGTCGTGGTGTGGGTCTCGCGGCGTGTCGGCAGCCTGGTCTGGGCCACCGCCCTGGGGCTGCTGCTGGCCGGGGTCGTGGGCAACCTGACCGACCGGCTGCTGCGCCAGCCCTCGCCGCTGCGCGGCCACGTGATCGACTTCCTGCAGCTGCCGAACTGGCCGGTCTTCAACCTGGCCGACATCGCGATCAACGTCGCGGCGGCGCTGATCCTGGTCCAGGCCGTGCGCAACGTCCGCGTCAACGGCGAGCCGGTCACCCCGGACGAGGAGGCGGTCGACGACCCGGCCGCCGCGGACGGCCCCCACCCGTGAGCACCGCCGACCACCGCACCCTCGATGTCCCCGACAGTCTCGAGGGCGAACGCGTCGACGCCGCCATGGCCCGCCTGTTCGGCGTCTCGCGCAGCCGCGCCGCCGACCTGATCTCCCGCGGCCTGGTCGAGCTCGACGGCGGCGCCGCGGTCAAGAGCGACCGGGTGCTGGGCGGGGCGCGGCTCGCGGTCACCTTCCCGGTCGAGCACGACCCGCTGCTCGTGGTGCCCGAGATCGTCGAGGGCATCGGCATCGTCCACGACGACGACGAGATCATGGTGATCGACAAGCCGGTCGGCGTGGCGGTCCACCCCAGTCCGGGCTGGAGCGGACCCACCGTCGTGGGGCACCTGGCCGGAGCGGGGTTCCGGATCGCCACCAGCGGCGCCTCCGAGCGGCAGGGCATCGTGCAGCGCCTCGACGTCGGCACCTCGGGCGTCATGGTGATCGCCAAGAGCGAACGCGCGTACTCCCTGCTGAAGAACGCCTTCCGCGAGCGCACCGTCGACAAGGTCTACCACGCCCTGGTCCAGGGCTACCCCGACCCGCTGGAAGGCACCGTCGACGCCCCGATCGGGCGCCACCCGGGCACCTCGGACCACCGCTTCGCGGTCGTCGCCGACGGTCGGCCGAGCGTCACGCACTACGAGACGCTCGAGGCGCACCGCTTCGCCAGCCTGCTCGAGGTCCACCTCGAGACCGGCCGCACCCACCAGATCCGGGTGCACATGTCGGCCCTGAAGCACCCCTGCGTCGGCGACCTCACCTACGGCGCCGACCCCGTCCTGGCCCAGCGGCTCGGGCTGCGCCGCCAGTGGCTGCACGCCGTCCGGCTCGGCTTCGAGCACCCGGCGACGGGGGAGCAGGTCCAGTACGCGACCGACTACCCCGCCGACCTGGAGACGGCCCTGGACGTGGTCCGCGGCGGGCTGTGAGCCCCCGGCGGCACCCCGCGCTGCTGCTGCGACCCGGCGCGTCGGCCGACCTGGCCGCGGTGGCCGAGGTGCACCTGCGTGCGCGCCGCGCCGCCGTGCCGGCGATGCCGCCCCCGGTCCACCCCGACGACGCCGTGCGGGCCCACCTGGGCCGGACCGACCTGCTCGAGCGCGACCTGTGGGTGGCCGAGGTCGGCGGGGAGGTCGTCGGCTACGCCCTGCTCACCGCCACCTGGCTCGAGGACCTGTACGTCGACCCGGCCCACCAGGGCCAGGGCGTCGGCAGCGCGCTGCTCGACCTCGCCCGGGCCGTGCGGCCCGACGGCTTCGACCTGTGGGTGTTCGCCACCAACGCCCCCGCGCGGGCGTTCTACCGCCGCCACGGGCTGATCGAGGTGGAGTCGACCGACGGGTCGGGCAACGAGGAGCGGGAGCCCGACGTACGCCTGCGCCAGCCCGGCCCGGCGCAGGTGCCGGGGCCGTCGGCGCCGGGTGGTGAACTAGGGTGACCGTCTTCCCCAGCGGTGCCCGACCGGTCCGGTCGCGCCGCTCGCCGCACGCCCTGACGACCCGGTGAGGAGCACCACGCCACCCATGACGAGCGGATCCGGGGACTCCTTCGTCCACCTCCACGTCCACACCGAGTACTCCATGCTGGACGGGGCCGCTCGACTGACCCAGCTCACCGAGCGGGCCGCCGAGCTCGGGATGCCCGCGGTCGCGATGACCGACCACGGCAACCTCTTCGGCGCCTACGAGTTCTACTCCAAGGCCAAGGCCGCGGGGGTCAAGCCGATCATCGGCATCGAGGCCTACTTCACCCCCGGCATCCCCCGCTCCGAGCGGCGCGGGGTCAACCTCTACGACGGCGGACCCGACGACGTCTCGGCGCGCGGGGCCTACACCCACATGACGCTGCTCTCGGAGTCGACCGAGGGCATGCACAACCTGTTCCGGCTGACGACCGGTGCTTGGCGCGAGGGCTTCTTCAAGCAGCCCCGGATGGACCGCGAGCTGCTCAGCCGGCACGGCAAGGGGATCATCGGCACCACCGGCTGCCCGTCGGGCGAGGTCCAGGTGCACCTGCGCTACGGCAACTACGACGCAGCCCGTCAGGTCGCGGCCGACTACCAGGACATCCTCGGCAGGGAGAGCTACTTCCTGGAGCTGATGGACCACGGCCTGTCCATCGAGAACCGGGTCCGCGACGGTCTGCTGCGCCTGGGCCGGGACCTGAGGATCCCGTTCCTGGCGACCAACGACTCCCACTACGTGATGCAGGAGGACTCCGCCTCCCAGGAGCACCTGCTCTGCATCAACTCCGGCTCGACCATGGACATCCCGGCCGGTGACGGCCCCGGCCAGCGCTTCGCGTTCTCCGGCGACGACTACTACCTGAAGTCGGCGGCGGAGATGCGCTCGCTGTGGGCCGACAAGTACGACCTGCGCGAGGCGTGCGACAACACGCTGCTGGTCGCCGAGCGGTGCGACGTCTCCTTCACCGAGGGCAACGGCACCTTCATGCCACGCTTCCCCTGCCCTCCGGGGGAGAACGAGGACTCCTGGCTGGTCAAGGAGGTCGAGCGCGGGCTGGCCGTGCGCTACCCCGCGGGCGTGCCCGACGCGGTGCGCAAGCAGGCCGAGTTCGAGATCGGCGTGATCACCCAGATGGGGTTCCCCGGGTACTTCCTGGTGGTCGCCGACTTCATCGGCTGGGCCAAGGACAACGGCATCCGGGTCGGCCCGGGGCGTGGGTCGGGTGCCGGCTCGATGGTGGCCTACGCGATGCGGATCACCGATCTGGACCCGTTGGTGCACGGTCTGATCTTCGAGCGGTTCCTCAACCCCGACCGCGTCTCCATGCCCGACTTCGACATCGACTTCGACGAGCGTCGTCGCGGCGAGGTCATCCGCTACGTCAGCAACAAGTACGGCGAGGAGCGCGTCGCGATGATCGCGACGTTCGGCCGGCTCAAGTCCAAGGCCGCGATCAAGGACGCCGCGCGCGTGATGGACTACCCGTTCTCGCACGGCGAGCGCATCACCAAGGCCCTGCCCG
>JBKJPE010000138.1:0-12539 GCA_046595185.1 Nocardioides sp. | reverse complement strand
CGCGACCTTGCCGCCGATGAGGACGTCGGTGGCGCGGTTGATGCCGTCGATGAGCGAGTGGCGGCAGCCGTACTTGTTGTCGAACTTCGACTTGGTGACCGAGTCGTTGACGTTGATCGCCGGGAAGAGCAGCGAGCCCTCGCGCATCATCTCGTAGAGACGGTGCACGCCGGTGGTGGTCTCCTCGGTGACGCCGCGGATCTCGGCGGCGACCTGGGTCCAGCGGTCCGTGGTCTGCGCCAGGCTGGCCTGGAGGACCTCGAAGACGATGCGCTGCTCGGCGCTCTTGGCGGAGTCCGGGTCGGGCGCCTGGCCCGTCTTCTCGGCCTCGACACCGAGGTGCACCAGCATGGTGGCGTCGCCGCCGTCGTCGAGGATCATGTTGGCGAAGGACGGCTGGCCGTCCACGTCGCCCCACTGCAGGATCTGCTGGGTGCACCACCAGTACTCCTCCAGGCTCTCGCCCTTCCAGGCGAAGACCGGGACGCCGTTGGGCTGCTCGGGGGTGCCGTCGCGACCCACCACGACCGCCGCGGCGGCGTGGTCCTGGGTGGAGAAGATGTTGCAGGAGGCCCAGCGGACCTCGGCGCCCAGGTCGACCAGCGTCTCGATGAGGACCGCGGTCTGGATGGTCATGTGCAGCGAGCCGGCGACGCGGGCGCCCTGGAGGGGCTTGTCCTTGCCGTACCGCTCGCGCATCGCGACGAGGCCGGGCATCTCGTGCTCGGCGAGGGTGATCTCGGTGCGGCCGTAGTCGGCCAGGGAGAGGTCGGCGACCTTGTAATCCACGGGATGAGCTCCTTAGTCCACGCACGGGGCGTCGGGACGGGTGTCGGACGGCGGACCTCGAGGTTAGGACGGCCCGGGCCCTTCCACAGAATCCTCACGATCACCCCTGGCGCCCCCACCGGGCGCGGCGCTCACCCGTCGACGAGCCCGAGCGCGAGGTACTCGCTGGCGTAGGTGCCCGACAGCAGCAGGGAGGCGTAGCGCGCCACCTCGCCGGTGGCCTCCGACCCGAGCACCTCCACCCGGAGGCGGCGCTCACCGGCGAGGGCGACCAGGCGGGCACGCTGCTCGTGGGTGACCGGGTCGTCGGCGCCGTCGTCGAGCACGAGCAGGGCGGGCTGCGGCGGGCCGGCACCGTCGGCCACGGGGTCGTCGAACAGGTCGCGCGGTCGGGCCGCGGCGAGGACCGGCCACAACGTGTCCACGTCACCGGCCAGCGCCGCGCGGCCGCTGGTGCGGCGCATCGACTCGGCCACGCGTCGTGCGGCACGCTGCGCGAGGACCGAACCGCCCCAGAGCAGCGGGGCGGTGTCGGCCAGGGCGATGGCCAGCGCCTTGGCGGGGTTCACCGTGAGGTCGCGGTGCGGGGAGGCCGACCGGGCGACGTCGTCCAGCGCTCCGGCCACGGTCTCGGGGTCCGACTCGGGGCCCAGCCCGACGCGGTGCAGGAAGTCGAGCACGACCACGGCCGCCGCGAGCTGGTCGCGGGTGGTGCAGGGCAGCACGGTCGTGTCGCGCCCGGCGGCGTGCTCGACGACCATCGAGCCCGGTGGCCCGGCGACCACGACCTGGCAGCCGCGGCGTACGGCCTCGGCCACCGCGGAGGCGGTGCCGACGTCCTCTCCCCCCGGGGCGAGGACCACGACGAGGTCGAGCGCACCGGCCCAGCCCGGCAGGACCGGGTGCGGCCACGCGACGAACGGCACCGGGCACGCCGGTTCGAGGACGGCCCGCAGCAGCCGCGAGTCGGGGCCCGCCGCGACCACCGCCCGGGGCCGGTCGGCCGACCGCAGCGCCCCGCCGACCTCCCCCGCGAGGGCCGCCGCGACCTCACCGGCGTCGCGACGCACCCGGGCCCCGGACTCGGCGAGGAACCTCAGCCGCTGGTCGGCCGACGCCAGGGCCGCGGCGTCCTCGAGTCGGGACTCGTCGAACCAGCTCACGTCCGGCTCACCGTCGGACGGCCTCGTCGACCAGCAGCACCGGGATGCCGTCCCGCACGGGGTAGGCCAGTCCGCAGCCCTGGCAGACCAGCTCGGTGCCGGCGCCGTCCGGCGTGGTGCCCACCGCGAGGGCGGAGCGGCAGTCCGGGCAGACCACGACGTCGAGGAGCACCGGGTCGAGGCCCGCTCCGTCGGCGCTCACGCCGTCCCCCTGATCGTCGACAGGACCTCGTCGCGCACGCGTGCCATCGTCTCCTCGTCCTTCCCCTCGGCGTTGAGCCGCAGCAGCGGCTCGGTGTTGGAGGACCGGACGTTGAAGGTCCAGTCCTCGTGGCTGACGGTCAGCCCGTCCAGGTGGTCGGTGCTCACGCCGGGCCGCGCGGCCCAGTCGTCCTCGATCCGGGCGACCGCGGCGAGCGCGTCGTCGACGGTCGAGTTGATCTCCCCGCTGAGCCGGTAGCGCTCGTACGGCGCGAGCAGCCCCGAGAGGGTGCCGCCGTGCGCGGCCAGGGCACCGAGCGCGTGCAGCGCCGCGAGCATCCCGGAGTCGGCGTGCCAGAAGTCGCGGAAGTAGAAGTGGCCGCTGTGCTCGCCACCGAAGACGGCGTCGGTCTCGGCCATGGTCGCCTTGATGAACGAGTGCCCGACCCGGGTCCGCACCGGCACCCCGCCCAGCTCGGTCACCAGCTCGGGGACGGCCCGGCTGGTGATCAGGTTGTGGATCACCGTGGAGCCCGGGTGACGGGCCAGCTCACGTTCGGCGATCAGCGCGGTCAGCGTCGAGGGCGGCACCAGCTCGCCCCGCTCGTCGACCAGGAAGCACCGGTCGGCGTCGCCGTCGAAGGCCAGGCCGACGTCGGCGCCCTCGGCGAGGACCGCGGCCTGCAGGTCGCGCATGGTGCCCGGGTCGATCGGGTTGGCCTCGTGGTTCGGGAAGCTCCCGTCGAGCTCGAAGTAGAGCGGGACGACCTCCACCCGGTCCGCGCCGAGACGGCCGAAGACGGCCGGAGCGGTGTGGCCGGCCATGCCGTTGCCGGCATCGACGACCACCCTGAGGCGTCGGCCCACGACGGGCGCGAGGCCGAGCAGGTGCGCGGCGTACGCCTCCAGCACGTCGTGGGAGGAGATCGACCCGGCCACCCTCGCCCGCGGTCCCCCACCGGCGGCGGCGAGGTCGCGCACCGAGGACAGGCCGGTGTCCATGCCCAGGGGCACCGCCCGCGCGCGGCACATCTTGATGCCGTTGTACTGCGCCGGGTTGTGGCTGGCGGTGAACATCGCCCCGGGGACCCCGAGGTGGCCGGAGGCGAAGTAGAGCTGGTCGGTCGAGGCGAGCCCGATCATGGTCACGTCGGCACCCGCGTCGGTGGCGCCGTCGGCGAAGGCACCGGCCATGCCCGGCGAGGTGGGGCGCATGTCGTAGCCGACCACGACCTGCCGCTCGCCGACGACGTGGACGAAGGCGCGCCCCACGGCCCGGGCGAGGTCCTCGTCGAGCTGGTCGGGCACGGTGCCGCGCACGTCGTAGGCCTTGAACACGGCGGCCAGGTTCGCGGGGTCCAGGGAGGACGACATGGCACGACCCTAGCCTCGTCGGCGGGAGGGTCTCACTCGCTGGTCAGCACCCTCAGGTGCCCCCGCCGCCCGGTCTCCCGCGAGCCCTCGGCGGCCGGCTCGGGCACCGGTCGCGGCACCGGTCGGGCGGCCTCGCGCACGGCGTCGGCCAGGGCCAGCAGGTCGTCGCCGGACGGGCCCGGGGCACGGGTGTCGCGGGCCAGCCGCATGACCTCCCACCCCCGCGGGGCGGAGAGCCGCTGGCCGTGCTGCTCGCAGAGGTCGTAGGCGTGCGGCTCGGCGTAGGTCGACAAGGGCCCGAGCACGGCGGTCTGGTCGGCGTAGACGTAGGTGAGGGTGGACACGGCGGAGCGGCCGCACGGGGTGCGCGAACAGCGACGGGCCAGGCTCACGAGGGCGACCGTACCCGGCGGCGCCCGGGGCCCCGACTAGGCTCGCGGCGTGGCGAGCGACCCTGCACCCCGGCCGCGTCCGCGCGACCGACGGGGGCGTGGGATGCGAGGTCCGGCGGTGCTGCCGCGGGTGCCGGGCCGCCCGGAGACCCCCACCCGCCGGGACCGGTTCGACGCCCTGGTGCTGGCCCTGGTGGCCGGGGTCGAGGACCGGTGGCGCGAGCGCCTGGGCCTGGTCGAGTACGCCGTCGAGGACGCGCCCCAGGTCGGTGCGGACTGGGGCGGCAGCCCCGTCCCGCTCTCCGCGCTGGTGCCCGCCGCCGGCACCACACCGGCCCGGATCGTGCTCTTCCGCCGCCCGCTGGAGCACCGGGCCGAGGGGCGCGAGGACCTCCAGGCGCTGGTCCACGCCGTCCTCGTCGAGCAGGTCGCGGCGCTGCTCGGCCTCACGCCGGAGGAGGTCGACCCCCGCTACGGCGAGGACTGGCCGGAGGACTGACCCGCCGGGTGGTCCGTCCCGGGCAGCGGGGTCAGGCAGCGGGGTCAGGGCAGCGCGGGTCGCACCGCGCCGACGAGCCCGGTCGTCTCGAGGTCGTGCAGGCGGACCACCGCACCTCCCCCGCCGCCGTCGGCGCCGCGGACGACCACCGAGGCTGCCGCGTCGGTGCCGCGCAGGCGGACCTCGAGCAGCCGGGTGCCCTCGGGCAGCGCGAGCTCGGAGGCCCGGTCGGGCACGAGGTCGGCGCGCAGGCCGTCCGGCGGGCCCAGCGGCGCGCCGTCGGCGTCGCGCGGCAGGACCACCACGGAGCCCTCCGTCGACGCGCCGGCGACGACCAGCTCGACGGCGCCGGCCGGCAGCAGGGTGGTCGAGCCGCCCCGGGTGAGGGTCTCGGCGGCCGGCGTGACGGCGAGGTCGCCCTCGACGACGGTCCGGAGCGCGGCCGTGACCGGGCGGGAGGACTCCAGGCGCAGGCCGACGACGTCGTCCAGCCCGGCACCGGTCAGCACCTCGGCGAGGTCCAGCGACGCCGTGGCCTGCGGGTCGACGTCGAGCTCGGGCGAGCCGTCCGGGGTGAAGACGGAGTCCGGCGTGACCACGGAGACCGTCACCCGTGCCTGGTCGGCGGAGGCGTTGGCCACGACGAGGTCGCGCAGCGCCGCGTCGCCGGGCAGCCCGAGCAGGAGCACCTCCTCGGCGGGGTCGGCCTGCGAGGCCGCCCACTCGGCGCCCGACGCCCCTGCTCCGAGGTCGTCGAAGCGGTCGAGGACCGCAGCCCCGACGCGCCCCCGGGTGGTCGTCACGTGCAGGGCCAGGGCCCCGCGTCGGGGGACCTCCTCGGCCAGCTCGACCCGCACGACGCCCTGACCGGGCACGGCCACGCCGCGCAGCGACGGGGCGTCGACGATCCCCCGGGGGCCGTGGACCACCACGTCGGCCACGGCGGGGCCGCCGTCGGGGTTGGTCAGCTCGAGCACCGACGACTGGCGGGGCGCGGCTCCGACCCCGGTGAACCACTGGTCGGGGCGCGGGTCGCGGCACTCCGGTGCCGTGGGCTCGCCGTCCTCGGGGAACCGGCCCACCACCAGTCCGGGGGCGAGGTCGTCCTGGCCGGTGACCTCGGCCGGGAGGTCGGCGGTGGCCCCGGCGGCATCCGGGGCGTTCGTGGGGGTGCCCGGCTCGATCGTGACCTCCGCGACGTCCCCACCCCGCCGCACCTCGACCTCGCCCGACGCCTCGCCCGTGGTGGTGAGGACCACCGGGGCGTCCAGACCCGGGCAGGTGGTGGTGGAGCGGGTCAGCGTCGTCCGCTCGGGTGCGACCGGACCCGGCAGGTCCGGGTCGACCTGGACGGTGAGCAGCGCGAGGACCGTCAGCAGCGGCACGACGACCGCGAGCACGGTCGTGACGTCGGGTCGCCGTCGACCGGGGGTGGCGGCCCGCGAGCGCCGGCCGGGAACGGCCGCCTGGCTCATCGGCGGGCCGTCCGCGTCGTCGGCGCGGCGAGCACGAGCGCGGCCAGGACGGCCAGCAGCTGGACGACGAGCAGCACGGGTCGCCACCAGCCCCCGGAGCCGGCCACGGCGTCGGGGTCGAGCGCGCGCTCGACCTGCCAGGCCCGCGTGCTGCGGTCCTCGGCGCTGGCCTGCTGCAGGCCGCTGGTGGCGTCGAGCCCGGCCGAGACCCGGCCGTCGACGGGCGAGGGAAGGACGACGTACTCGACGCCGTCGCCGGCGAGGCCGGCGACCACGCCCGGGGTCGGCGCGGAGACGAGCGCCTGCACCCGGTCGGTGACCTCGTCGTCCACCGCGTCGAGCGCCAGCACCTCGTCCTCGCCCACGGTCGGGCCGTCGTCGCGCACGACGGTGTAGGTCAGCCCGTCCTGGACCGACCCGCGCACGACGAGGATGCCGTGCTCGGGCCCGGTGGCCGCGCTCTGCAGCATGTAGGCCGGGATGTCGGCGTCGGGCTGCTCGACCAGCTGGTCCTGGTCGTCCTGGACGGCCCAGACCAGCCCGCCGACCGGGACGACCACGGCGGCCGCGGCCACCGCGGCGACGAGGGCGACCACGGACCGGGGCCGCCGCGCGTCGCCGGTCCGCAACGACCCGCCCTCGAGCAGACCCTGCCCGCCGAGCACCGCGGCGGTCACCAGGCAGCCCTGCCAGAGCACCACCAGGGCGCCGAGCCCGGGCGCGACGGGGACGCCGTCGAGGTCGAGCGGCACCAGGGCGACGACGGCGGCGGTGGTGGCGACCACGGCCGCGACCAGCCAGGAGACCAGCACGCCCCCCCGGCTGCGGCGGGGCAGCAGTGCCGCCAGGGCCAGGACCAGCAGCACCGCGCCCAGCCACGCCGGCGCACCGAGCACCCCGGTCCCGCCGACCCGGCCGAGCAGGACGCCCAGCCCGTCGGGCGCGAGCCCGGGGTCGGTCACCGGGACCCCGGCCTCGAGCAGCAGGCCGACGGCGCCGCCCTGGACCAGCAGCGGCAGCCACCACGGCAGCAGCAGCACCGGGACCACGCCGAGCGCCACCGCCGGCGGGCCCCACGCCGAGCGCCTGCGCACGGCGGTCGGCGCCAGCGCCGCGCCCGCGGCCAGGACCACCACCCCGAGCAGGAGCGCGGCGAACCAGGTCACGGGGGCGAAGGCGCCGGCCAGCGCGAGCAGCAGGCCCGTGCGCCAGGCCGCCCGCCAGCGACGATCGGCGTCCGGGTCGGCGAAGCCGAGACAGGCGTGCGCGGCCCAGGGCGCCAGCACCGCGGCCACCACCGGACCGAGCCGGCCCTGCCCCCAGGCGCCGCTGGTCAGCGGGACCAGGGCGTAGGTCGTCGCGCCCGCCAGCAGCAGCCAGCGCGACGCACCGCGCGGACTGGCCAGCCGACCGACGACGCGCAGCAGCCGCCAGGAGCCCCACAGGGCCAGCGGGCCGGCCAGCACGAGCACCAGCGACACCGTCCCGGTCGGGGTGAGGAGGCTGCCGAGGAGCGCGAGGGGCAGGACGTAGGCCGGCGCGGGCACCGCGGTGCCCTGGCCGAGCGGCAGCCAGGAGTCGAGGTGCAGCGACCACCAGGCGCCCACGGACTCCGGCGCCGGGGAGAGCGTGCCCCCGCCGACCGGGCCCAGGCCGGAGCGACCCGCCACCAGGAGCCCCAGCACCGCGACCACGAGCAGCAGCGCGACCGGGTTGGTCAGGACGCGGACCAGCAGCCCGTTGTCGGCCAGCGCCTCGTCGTCGTCGGGGTCGGCGCGGTCGGGGCGACGGGCCGCCCAGGAGGACGGGTCGTGCGCGGCGGCCGCCGCCCGGCGGCGGTCGGCGACGTCCGAGGCCTGGTCGGTGACGGCGGAGAGCAGGTCGGACACGGCGTCGAGCCCGTGCCGGTAGGGCACCCAGAACGGCGCCCGGAGCCGGCTCACGCGCTCCTCGTCGGCCTCCCGACCGCCCCGGGCGGCCGTGCGCGAGCGGCGAGCCGCCCTGAGCTCCCCCGGGGAGGACAGCACCGAGAGCAGGGCGGCGAGGTCGTCCAGCGCCTCGCCGACCGACCGCACCAGCACGAACCCGACCATCCGCAGCAGCGTGCCGACCGCCAGCCGCACGACCATCAGCGGCAGGCGCCGGGCCGGGGCGTTGGCCAGCAACGTGTAGAGCGCCGCGCGGCGCTCCTGGTAGTGGGTGTGCCGCCCGGTGAGGGGGGTGCGCCGCGCACCGCGGTGGGCGGCCTCGGCGTGGAAGACGACGGCCTGCGGCACCACCAGCGTCGTCCGTCCGGCCGCCGCGGCGCGCCAGCCGAGGTCGAGGTCGTTGCCGAAGACCGGGAGCGCGGGATCGAGGCCGCCGAGCTCCTCGAGCAGGCGGCGGCGCACGAGCATCCCGGCGGTGTTGACCGCCAGGACCTCCCGCAGCTCGTCGTGCTGGCCCTGGTCGTACTCGCCGGGCTCGAGGCCCGTCTCACGCTGACCGGTCCCGGAGATGGTGACCCCGAGCTCGAGCAGCCGCCGCAACGACGGCCACTCACGCAGCTTCGGTCCGAGCAGGTCGGCCTCGGGGTGCGCCCCGGCCGCGGCGAGCAGCGCGTCCAGCGCGCCGGGCGCCGGCGTGGCGTCGTCGTGCAGGACCCAGACCCACTCGGGGGGCTCCCCCGAGGCCACGAGCCGGTCCAGACCGGTCTGGACCGCGACCGGGAAGGAGGTGGCCGCTCCGGCGCGTACGACCTCCCCGCGCAGCGGGCCCTCCGCCAGGGCGGCCTCCACCAGCGAGGCGCTGCGGTCCTTGCTCCCGGTGTCGACGCCGACCACCCGGCCGACCCGGTGCTGCGCGGCCAGACCGTCGAGCACGGTCGGCAGCCACCGCTCACCGTCGTGGCTGACCAGCAGCACGGCGACCGTCCCCGGGGCGGGCGCGCTGGCGGAGGACGGAGACACGGTCGACCACTGTACAAAGGCGCGCGGCGCCGGCCGACCCGCCGTGGCCGCAGCCCGCGCGGTCCTAGATGGCCAGCTTCTTCAGCTTGCGGCGCTCACGCTCGGACAGACCGCCCCAGATGCCGAAGCGCTCGTCGTTCATCAGTGCGGCCTCGAGGCACTCCGTGCGCACGTCGCAGCTGAGGCAGACCTTCTTGGCCTCCCGGGTCGATCCCCCCTTCTCGGGGAAGAACGCCTCCGGGTCGGTCTGCGCGCACAACGCACGCTCCTGCCATCCCTCGGTGTCGATCTCGGGTTCGAGGAGGAAAAGCTCTCTCATGGTGGACGCCCTTTCGACCCTGCTGGTGTGTTCCGACCCTGGCGCCGAGGGGGTGAGGACCCGAACGACACTGTGGGAATTACATGCCTGTCGTGCCACGGAAGTCAAGCCCGGATCTGCTATGGCCAGAACCCACCCGGCACAGTGGGGACATGCGTAAGATCTCCGTCCTCTCCGGCGGCATCGGCGGGGCTCGCTTCCTCCAGGGCCTGCGTCACCTGCTGCCGGACGCCGACGTGACCGTGGTGACCAACACCGCCGACGACCTGTGGGTCCACGGCCTGAAGGTCTGCCCCGACCTCGACACGGTGATGTACACCCTCGGTGACGGCATCGACCTCCAGCGCGGGTGGGGACGCCGCGACGAGTCCTGGGGCGTCAAGGAGGAGCTGGCGGCCTACGGCGTGGAGCCGACCTGGTTCGGCCTCGGCGACCGCGACGTCGCCACCCACCTCGTGCGGACCCAGATGCTCGAGGCCGGCTACCCCCTCACCGCGGTCACCGAGGCGCTGTGCCGGCGCTGGCAGCCGGGCGTGCGCCTGCTGCCGATGACCGACGACCGGGTCGAGACCCACGTGGTGGTCGCCGACCCCGACGCCCCCAGCGGGCGCCGCGCCATGCACTTCCAGGAGTACTGGATCCGGCTGCGCGCCGGCGTGCCCGTCGAGCAGGTCGTCGTGGTCGGGCTCGAGGAGTCCTCCCCCGCCCCCGGTGTCCTGGAGGCCCTGGCCGGGGCCGACGTGGTGCTCGTGCCCCCGTCCAACCCGGTGGTCTCCGTGGGCACCATCCTCGGGGTCCCCGGCGTGCGGGACGCCCTGCGTGCGACCCCCGCCCCCGTGGTCGGGCTGTCCCCCATCGTCGGCGGCACCCACGTCCGCGGCATGGCTCGACAGATGCTCGAGGCCGTCGGCGTCGAGGTCAGCGCTGCCGGGGTCGGCCTGCACTACGGGTCGCGGGCCGCCGGCGGGGTGCTGGACGGCTGGCTGGTCCACACCTCCGACAGCGCCGACGCCGAGCGCGTCACGGCCGCAGGGCTGCCCAGCCGGGCCGTGCCCCTGATGATGACCGACCTCGACGCCACCGCCGCGATGGTGCGCGCGGCCCTCGACCTGGCCGCTGCCGCGCCGGCCCGCACGTGAGCGCGGGCGGCCGGCTGGAGGTCCACGCCCCGGACGGCGCGCCGGAGGTGGTCGTCGGCGCCGACCTGCTGACCCTCGTCCTCGACGTGCTGGGGCGCTCGGGGACCACCCTGGTCGACGGCGACGTGCTCGTGCTGACCAGCAAGGCCGTCGCCAAGGCCGAGGACCGGGTGGTCGACGGCACCCGTGAGGACCACGTCGACGCCGAGACCGCCCGCGTGGTGGCACGCCGCGGGGCCACCCGCATCGTGCGCACCCACCACGGGCTGACCCTGGCGGCCGCCGGCATCGACGCCTCCAACGTGGCGCCGGGTCGAGTGGTGCTGCTCCCGCTCGACCCCGACGCCAGCGCACTGCGGCTGCGGGAGCAGGTGCTCGCGCGGACGGGTCGCACCGTGGGCGTCGTGGTGACCGACACCGTCGGTCGGGCCTGGCGCGAGGGCCAGACCGACATCGCCGTCGGCGCCGCCGGGCTCGTCGTGCTCGACGACCACGCCGGCCGGGTGGACGCCTACGGCAACCCGCTGCTGGTGACCGCCCCGGCCGTGGCCGACGAGGTCGCGGGCGCCGCCGAGCTGGCGCAGGGCAAGCTGCACGCCCGGCCGTTCGCGGTCGTCCGGGGGCGTGCCGACCTCGTGCTGCCCGCCGGGGAGCACGGTCCGGGCGCCCGCGCCCTGGTCCGGCCCGAGGGGGGCGACCTCTTCGGCTGGGGCGCCCGGGAGGCGGTGGTGCGCGCGGTCCGCGGTGACCGGGCCGACGCCGCGCCCTTCGGCGAGCCGGCGGGCACCGAGGACCTCGTCGACGCGCTGGCGGCCGCCCTCGGCGAGGGTGCGGCCGTACGCGTCGCCGGCGCGGACCTGCTGGAGCTCACCGTCGACCCGGTGCGCCCCGGGGACGAGGGCGGTGTGCACGCCGTCGTCTTCGCCCACGGCTGGCGGGCCGCGCCCGGGTCGGGCGCCGGCACCTACGCCCTGCGACCGCGGTCCGCGGGCCCATCGGGCAGTACGTAGACTCTGCCCGGATCCCGCGCGGGCAGACCGTCGGCGCGACCGGCACCCGTGACCGCGGCGGCCCGACCACCTGCTGATCCGTCTCGACCCCCCAGACCCGGAGGAGCACCGCGCCGTGGCCAAGTCCACCAACAGCCAGAAGGCCGACCGCAAGGCCACGATCGAGGCCCTGACCAAGAAGCAGCGGTCCGCGGACCGCGGCCGGGGCCTGGCCATCGTCGCGGTCTGCGTCGTCGTCGCGCTGCTGATCGTGGGTGCCGCCGCGTACCGACCGATCGTGAGCTGGTGGGAGCTGCGCCAGTTCGAGGACGTCGAGCTGACCTCGCTCGGCTCCCCGGCCACCGCCTGCGGCGAGGTCGAGACCACGAAGGCCGACGGCAACCAGCAGCACGTGCCCGAGGGCACCCCGGTCGAGTACGAGCAGAGCCCGCCGGCGTTCGGTGCGCACTACGACGTCCCCGACACCATGGACCGCAAGCTCTACACCGCCGACGACCGGCCCGACGTGCGCGAGCTGGTGCACAACCTCGAGCACGGCTACACCATCGTCTGGTACGACGAGACCGTCGCCGACGACGACGAGGCGATGACCGAGCTGCGGGCGGTCGCCAGCCAGTTCCCGGGCACCGAGAACTTCCGCTACAAGTTCAAGGCCGTGCCGTGGACCGAGGAGGACGGCGAGGCCTTCCCCGACGGCCAGCACATCGCCTTCACCCACTGGTCCGCCGGCGGCGCGGGCAGCACCGAGGTCAGCGAGCAGGTGGGCGCCTCGCAGTACTGCGGGGAGTTCTCCGGCGAGGCCCTGGCCTCGTTCATGGAGGAGTACCCCTACTTCGACTCCCCCGAGCCGAACGCCGGCTGAGCCGCACCACCACCACCGTCAGGTGAGGTCGGTGCGGCCCCGCTCGACCAGGTGCGCCACGACCTGCCTGACCTCCTGGGCCCGGGCCCGGGTGGTCACCAGCAGGGCGTCGGGCGTGTCGACCACGACGACGTCGTCCAGGCCGACGACGGCGACCAGGCGCCCGCCCGCGGGCACGACCAGCCCGGTCGCGTCGACGGCCGACACCAGGTCCTCGTCCCCGAGCACGCGCGGCCCCTCGGCCGGCTCGGGCAGCAGGGTGGCCAGGGATCCGAAGTCGCCGACGTCGTCCCACCCGAACCCCGCCGGCACGGTGGCCACCGCGCCGACGTCGGCGGCCGGCTCGGCGACCGCGTGGTCGAGCGCGA
>JBKJPE010000085.1:0-6324 GCA_046595185.1 Nocardioides sp. | reverse complement strand
GACACCGTGGAGTCGCTCGCGGCCGAGCACGCCCGCGAGCTGTTTGGCGCCGAGTACGCCTACGTCCAGCCGCACTCCGGCATCGACGCCAACCTGGTGGCCTTCTGGTCGATCCTGGCGCACCGCGTCGAGGCCCCGGCCCTGGCCGAGCTCGGCGCGAAGAACGTCAACGAGCTTTCCGACGCCGACTGGGAGACGCTGCGCCGGACGCTGGGCGACCAGCGCCTGCTCGGGATGAGCCTGGACGCCGGCGGTCACCTGACCCACGGCTTCCGCCCCAACATCAGCGGCAAGATGTTCCACCAGCAGCAGTACGGCACCGACCCGACCACGGGCCTGCTCGACTACGACGCCCTGGCCGTCAAGGCCCGTGAGTTCAAGCCGCTGATCCTCGTCGCCGGCTACTCCGCCTACCCGCGCCGGGTGGACTTCGCCAAGGTCCGCGAGATCGCCGACGAGGTCGGCGCCACCCTGATGGTCGACATGGCCCACTTCTCGGGCCTGGTGGCCGGCAAGGTGTTCACCGGTGACGAGGACCCCGTGCCGCACGCCCACGTGGTCACCTCCACCACGCACAAGTCGCTGCGCGGCCCGCGCGGCGGCATCGTGCTGGCCACTGAGGAGTACGCCCCCAGCGTCGACCGCGGCTGCCCGATGGTCCTCGGGGGCCCGCTCGCGCACGTGATGGCGGCCAAGGCCGTCGCCTTCGCCGAGGCCCGCCAGGACTCCTTCCGCACCTACGCCCAGGCCGTGGCCGACAACGCCAAGTCGCTCGCGGACGGGTTCCTGACGCGCGGCGCGGACCTCGTCACGGGGGGCACCGACAACCACCTGGTGCTGCTCGACGTCAGCCGCTACGGCCTCACCGGCCGCCAGGCCGAGACGGCGCTGCTCGACGCCGGCGTGGTCACCAACCGCAACTCGGAGCCCGCCGCCCCCAACGGCCCCTGGTACACCTCCGGCATCCGCCTGGGCACCCCGGCGCTGACCACCCGCGGCTTCGGCCACGACGAGTTCGACCGGGTCGCTGAGCTGATCACCATGGTCCTGGAGAACACCCAGCCCGGCACCACCAAGGCCGGCGGCCCGTCCAAGGCCGCCTACGTCCTCGCCGACGGCATCGCGGCCAAGGTCAAGGACGCCTCGGCCGAGATGCTCGACAAGCACCCGCTCTACCCGGGCCTCGAGCTCTCCTGAGCCCGGTGGCGGCGGGTCACCGCATGCCACGACCCATCAGCTGGCGTCGGCGCCCCGAGCGGCACCCACCCCGTCGCTCGACCCGCCGCTCAGCCCGCCGGCACGGTCGGCGTCGTGCGCTCCACCAGCGCCTGCAGGTCGCCGCCGTCCAGCGTGCCGTAGACGCCGTCGTGGGGCGCGGCCAGGCGGGACGCGCAGAAGGTGTCGGCCACCTCGGGCGGGGCGTGGCGCACCAGCAGCGAGCCCTGGAGCAGCAGCGCCATCCGCCCGGCCAGGCGGCGCGCGGAGCGCTCCATCGAGGTCGGCTCGGCCATCAGCGAGCCCAGCAGGGCCAGGGTGTCCTCCAGGGCGCGGTCGAGGCGGGCGTCGGCGCCGCGGGCCAGCCCGACCTCGGTGATCCACGCGTCGAGCGCCTCGGGCTCGCGACCCAGGGCGCGCAGGACGTCGAGGGCGTTGACGTTGCCCGAGCCCTCCCACACCGAGTTCAGGGGCGCCTCCCGGTACAGCAGCGGCATGCCTGACTCCTCCACGTAGCCGTTGCCGCCCAGGCACTCCAGCGCCTCGGCGACCATGCCCGGCGCGCGCTTGCACACCCAGAACTTCGCCAGCGGCAGGGCCAGCCGGCGCAGCGCGGTCTCGTGGGCGTCGGGGGCCCCGTCGACGGCGGCGGCCAGCCGCAGCGCCAGCGCGGTCGCGGCCTCCGACTCCAGCGCCAGGTCGGCCACCACGTTCTGCATCAGCGGCTGGTCGGCCAGGCGCCGGCCGAAGGCGGCGCGGTGCGCGACGTGCCAGGACGCCTCGGCCACCGCACGACGCATCAGGGACGCCGAGCCGAGCACGCAGTCGAGCCGGGTCGCGGCGACCATCTCGATGATGGTGCGCACCCCGCGGCCCTCGTCGCCCAGCCGTCGCGCGACGGTGCCGTCCAGCTCGAGCTCGGCCGAGGCGTTGGAGCGGTTGCCGAGCTTGTCCTTGAGCCGGACGACGTCCAGCGGGTTGCGGGTCCCGTCGGGCAGCACCCGCGGCACCACGAAGCAGGTCAGCCCGTCCCCGGCCTGCGCGAGCACCAGGAAGACGTCGTTCATCGGCGCGGAGGTGAACCACTTGTGCCCGTGCAGCGTGTACTCGCCGTCGGTCGCGGTCGGGCGCGCCTCGGTCAGGTTGGCCCGCACGTCGGAGCCGCCCTGCTTCTCGGTCATCCCCATCCCGGCCAGCGCCCCGCGCTTGTCCTGCGGCGCGCGCAGGCCGGGGTCGTACGCCGTGGAGGCCAGCAGCGGCGTCCACTCCGTCGCGAGCGCGTCGTCGGCCCGCAGCGCCGGGACGGCCGCGTAGGTCATCGACACCGGGCACCCGTGCCCGGGCTCGGTCTGCGACCAGGCCAGGAAACCGGCCGCCCGTCGTACGTGGGCGTGGGCGTCCTCGGACCCCCACGGCGCCGCCGCCAGCCCGTGCCCGACCGCACGCCCCACCAGCCAGTGCCACGAGGGGTGGAAGTCGACCTCGTCGACACGGGTGCCGTACCGGTCGTAGGGCACCAGGCGCGGCGGGTGCTCGTTGGCCAGCCGGCCGTGCTCGCGGGCCTCGGCCGACCCGGCCTCCCACCCCAGCGGGAGCAGCCCGGCGAGGGTGTCCTCGTCGCCGTGGCGCAGCACCGCCTCGCTCAGCGCGGCGTCGCCGCCGACGACGTCGTGACCGGTCAGGGGCGGGGCCTGGTTGGTCGCGACGCGGTGCACGGCGCGCAGGTCGGCTGGGCGGTCCGCGGGCGCCATGGACGTAACCTAGGGCCCATGGTCGCGCCCACCGAGCGGCATCCGCCGCCGGCGAGCACCACGGCCGCGGCCGCCCCCGATCCGGGCCCGTCCGAGCCCGACCACCTCGCCGAGGCGCCGCAGCAGCGCCGGCCGGCCACGGCGGCGCTGGCGCCGTACGTCGTCCGGCTCGGCCGGGGCCTGCACCCGGTCTGGCGGATCGCGGTCGCCACCATCGCCTCCTGCCTGCGCAACCGGGTCACCGGTCTGGCGGCCGAGGCGGCGTTCTTCGCGGTGCTCTCCGTGCCGCCGCTGATCTTCGCGCTGGCCGGCGCCGTGGGGTACGTGACCGAGCGGTTCACCCCGGCCCAGGTCGAGGAGATCCGGGACGCGGTGATCGAGCTGTCGTCGCGTTTCCTCACCGAGCCGGCCGTGGCCAAGGTGATCGACCCGACCATCGACTCGGTGCTCGAGGGCGGCCGCTTCGACGTGATCTCGCTGGGCTTCGTGCTCGCGCTGTGGTCGGGCTCGCGGGCGCTCAACGTCTTCGTCGACACCATCACGATCATGCACGGGCTGGGCGGGCAGCGGGGGATCGTCGCCACGCGCGCGCTGTCCTTCGGCCTCTACATCCTGGCCATGCTGATCGGGATCGTGGCGCTGCCCCTGGTGGTGGCCGGGCCCGAGCTGGTCGGCAGGGTCCTGCCCGACCGGCTGGAACCGCTGCTGGGGTTCTACTGGCCGCTGGTCGTGGCGCTGTGCGTGTGCTTCCTGGCCACGCTCTACCACGTGTCGGTGCCGGCTCGGACCCACTGGCGCTTCAACCTGCCCGGCGCCTGCTTCTCGCTGGTGGCCTGGATCGTCGGCTCGTACGTCCTGCGGTGGGTGCTCACGGTGACCTCCGACGACTCGGCCTCGATCTACGGGCCGCTGGCCGCGCCGATCGCGGTGCTGCTGTGGCTCTACGTGGTCGCCCTCGCCGTGCTGGTCGGGGCCGCGGTCAACGCGGCCTGCGACGAGGTCTACCCGCAGCAGGGCACCGAGCGCGCCCGCTCGGCCCTCGGCGCCCGCTGGCGGCGGGACCGCGTCAACGGTTCCGCCCGGGACGTGGGCTAGGTTCGCGGCGTGCAGGAGCCGACCGAGCAGAGCGACGCGGGTCGCTTCCCCTTCACCTCCGCCTCGGACGTCGGAGCGATGCGTCGGGGCCGGGTCAGCCTGCCCGAACGCTCCATCAGCCCCGCCTGGGCGCTCGGCCGTCGGCTGCTGCTCGCCCTGGCGATCCTGGTCGGCACCGTGCTGGTCGTCTACCTCGACCGCGATGGCTACACCGACAACGCCGACGGCAGCGTCGACTTCCTCGACTCGATCTACTACACGACCGTCACCCTCAGCACGACCGGCTACGGCGACATCGCGCCGGTCTCCCCGACCGCGCGGATGATCAACGCGTTCGTGATCACCCCCGCCCGCATCGCCTTCCTGGTCCTGCTGATCGGCACGACCCTGGAGGTGCTGGCCTGGCAGGGCCGCGAGGCCCTGCGCATCTCTCGCTGGAGGAAGAACATGGGCCACCACGTCGTCGTCGTCGGCTACGGCACCAAGGGCCGCAGCGCGGTCGACACCCTGGTCAGCAACGGCATCGAGCGGGAGAGCTTCGTGATCGTCGACCCCAGCTCGGTGGCCCTCGCCGACGCCCACGCCGACGGGCTGGCCGTGGTCACCGGCGACGCCACGCGACGCGAGGTGCTGCGCCGCTCCGGGGTGGCCACCGCCGACCAGGTCATCATCACCACCGGCCGTGACGACTCCAACGTGCTGGCGGCGCTGACGGTGCGCCAGCTGAACCCCGACGCCTACATCATCGCCTCGGTCACCGAGCAGGAGAACGCCCCGCTGATGCGCCAGTCCGGCGCCAACTCGGTGATCACCTCCTCCGACGCCGTGGGCCGCCTGCTCGGCCTCTCGTCGCTGTCACCGACCCTCGGCTCGGTCATGGAGGACCTGCTGACCTACGGCGACGGCCTCGAGGTGGCCGAGCGCGAGCTGCTCGTCGGCGAGGTCGGCGCACAGCCGCAGTCGCTGCCGGACCAGGTGATCGCGGTGGTGCGCGACGAGAAGGTCTTCCGCTACTTCGACCCCACCGTCACCCAGCTCGCGCGGGGCGACCGGCTCGTCGTGGTCCGCCCGGCCAAGGAGAAGCCGTGGGCGGCCCGGCCCGGCACGCACAACGAGGACTTCGCCTCCGACGAGGACTGAGCCTCCCGGGTCCGGACGTGAAGAGACCGAGCCGCTGGCGTCTCGGGTCACCAGCGGCTCGGTCAGGACCAACCATAGACGGCCCACCCTGAGGACGTCAGCCCCTTCTCCACCGAATCGACCCCGACGGACGATCTGAGGACCAAGGTCCCGCCCCGCGGTCGCCCAGGTGTCCGCCTGTCAGCCGCCCAGCGCGGCCGAGACGACCTCACGCGCCGCGGCCTGCACCTCGGCGAGGTGGTCGGGCCCGCGGAAGGACTCGGCGTAGATCTTGTAGACGTCCTCGGTGCCGGACGGGCGGGCGGCGAACCACGCGGAGTCGGTGGTCACCTTCAGCCCGCCGATCGCGGCACCGTTGCCGGGGGCCTCGGTGAGCTTGGCGGTGATCGCCTCGCCGGCCAGCTCGGTGGCGGAGACGTCGTCGGGGGAGAGCGCGCCGAGCTTCGCCTTCTGGTCGCGGTCGGCGGCGGCGTCGACCCGGGCGTACGCCGGCTCCCCGTGCCTGCGGGTCAGCTCGGCGTAGTGCTGGCTCGGCGTGGACCCGGTCGTGGCCAGGATCTCCGAGGCCAGCAGCGCGAGCAGGATGCCGTCCTTGTCGGTGGTCCAGGTCGAGCCGTCACGACGCAGGAAGGACGCGCCCGCGGACTCCTCGCCGCCGAAGCCGAACGACCCGTCCAGCAGGCCCGGCACGAACCACTTGAACCCGACCGGCACCTCGACCAGCGGCCGGCCGAGGTCCTCGGCGACGCGGTCGATCATCGACGACGACACGAGGGTCTTGCCGATGGCGGCGTTCGGGTTCCACCCGGGGCGGTGGGCGTACAGGTACTGGATCGCGACGGCCAGGTAGGCGTTCGGGTTCATCAGCCCGAAGTCCGGCGTGACGATGCCGTGACGGTCGGAGTCGGCGTCGTTGCCGGTGGAGATGGCGTACGCGTCCTTGTTGGCGATCAGGCTCGCCATCGCGTTGGGCGACGAGCAGTCCATCCGGATCTTGCCGTCGGTGTCCAGGGTCATGAAGGCCCACTGCGGGTCGACCGTCGGGTTGATCACCGTCAGGTCGAGCCCGAGGTTCTCGGCGATGTAGCCCCAGTAGTCGACGCTGGCACCGCCGAGCGGGTCC
>JBKJPE010000079.1:0-6897 GCA_046595185.1 Nocardioides sp. | reverse complement strand
GGGCAGGTCTACTCCGCGGTGATCGCCAAGGAGCGTCGCGGCGACTACCTCGGCGACACCGTCCAGGTGATCCCGCACATCACCAACGAGATCAAGGACCGGATCCGCGCCATGGGTGGTGACGGCGTCGACGTCGTGATCACCGAGATCGGTGGCACCGTCGGCGACATCGAGTCCCTCCCCTTCCTCGAGGCGGCACGCCAGGTGCGGCACGACATCGGCCGCAGCAACTGCTTCTTCCTCCACGTCTCGCTGGTGCCCTACATCGGCCCCTCCGGCGAGCTCAAGACCAAGCCCACCCAGCACTCCGTGGCCGCATTGCGCTCGATCGGCATCCAGCCCGACGCCATCGTGTGCCGTGCGGACCGTGAGCTGCCCGATGGCATCAAGCGGAAGATCTCGCTGATGTGCGACGTCGACGAGGAAGCCGTGGTCACCGCCGCGGACGCGCCGTCGATCTACGACATCCCCAAGGTCCTGCACCGCGAGGGGCTCGACGCCTACGTCGTACGCCGCCTCGACCTGCCCTTCCGCGACGTCGACTGGACACTGTGGGACGACCTCCTGCGTCGGGTGCACCACCCGCGCGAGGAGATCACCATCGCCCTGGTCGGCAAGTACGTCGACCTGCCCGACGCCTACCTCTCGGTGGCCGAGGCGCTGCGAGCCGGAGGCTTCGCGCACGAGGCGAAGGTCAACCTGCAGTGGGTGGCCTCGGACGAGTGCGCCACGCCCGCCGGCGCGGCGAGACGGCTGCAGGACGTCGACGCGGTGTGCGTGCCGGGCGGCTTCGGGGTCCGCGGGATCGAGGGCAAGCTCGGCGCGCTCACCTATGCCCGCACCCACGGCATCCCCACGCTCGGGCTGTGCCTGGGCCTCCAGTGCATGGTCATCGAGTACTCCCGCAGCGTGCTGGGGCTGGAGAAGGCCGGCTCGACCGAGTTCGACCCGGGCACCCCGGAGCCGGTGATCGCCACCATGGAGGAGCAGAAGTCCTTCGTCGAGGGCGAGGGCGACCTGGGCGGCACCATGCGGCTGGGTCTCTACCCGGCTGAGCTGACGGCCGGGTCGGTCGTGCGCGAGGCGTACGGCGCCGCCCGGGTCGAGGAGCGGCACCGGCACCGCTACGAGGTGAACAACGCCTACCGCGACCAGCTCCAGGGCGCCGGCCTGGTCTTCTCCGGCACCAACCCCGACCTCGACCTCGTGGAGTTCGTGGAGCTGCCCCGCGAGGTGCACCCCTACTACGTCTCCACCCAGGCGCACCCCGAGCTGCGTTCGCGCCCGACCCGGCCGCACCCGCTGTTCGTGGGGCTCGTGGGTGCGGCCATCGAGCGCCAGCGCGAGCTGCGCCTGGAGATCGACGACAGCGGGCTGCGCCGCGAGCCCGACCAGGAGCACGCATGAGCGAGAACCCGCCCCTGGCGGACCGGCCCGAGTCCTGGCCGGTCGACTCCACCCGCGACCTGCACCGCGACCACTGGGTGCTGTCGCTGCGCGAGGACCGCATCCGTCGTCCCGAGCACCCCGAGGACGAGCCGTTCCGCCGGCTCGTCCTGGAGCACCCCGGCGCCGTGATCGTCCTCGCCGTCGACGACCAGGACCGCGTCCGCTGCCTGTGGCAGTACCGGCACGCCGCCCACCGGCTCTTCGTGGAGCTGCCGGCCGGGCTGATGGACGAGGGCGACGAGACCCCCGAGGAGGTCGCCCGCCGCGAGCTGCGCGAGGAGACCGGCCTGGAGGCCACCGGGTGGACGCACCTGACGACCACGTGGTCCTCACCGGGCATCTCGGAGGAGGTCATGCACCACTTCCTGGCCACCGGGCTCACCGACGTGGGCCGCGGTGACTTCGTGGCGGCCCACGAGGAGGCGGAGATGGTCGCCGGGTGGGTGCCGTTCGACGACCTCCTCGCCGCCGTCCTCGAGGGGCGTGTCGGAGACGGTCCGCTCGTCGTGGCGGTGCTGACCGCCCACGCCCGCGGGCTCGTCGGCGGCCCCCGCCAGGTTCCCCGCTAGGGTCGTCGCGCCCCCGGTCCACAGCGTGGTGGAGCCGGACCAGCCCAAGGAGAGAGCACGATGAAGGTCGGCGTCCCGAAGGAAGTCAAGAACCACGAGTACCGCGTGGCGATCACGCCCATCGGCGTGCACGAGCTCGTCGCCCACGGTCACACCGTGCAGGTGCAGCAGGGTGCGGGGGAGGGGTCGTCGATCCCCGACGCCGAGTACGTCGCCGCCGGCGCCACGATGGTGCCCGACGCCGACGAGGTGTGGGGGGCCGCGGACCTCCTGCTGAAGGTCAAGGAGCCCGTCGCCGAGGAGTACCACCGGATGCACGAGGGGCTCACGCTCTTCACCTTCCTCCACCTCGCTGCCGACCGCCCGCTGACCGAGGAGCTGATGGCCCGGCGCGTGACCGCGCTGGCCTACGAGACCGTCCAGCTGCCGTCCGGCTCCCTGCCGCTGCTCTACCCGATGTCCGAGGTGGCCGGTTGCCTGGCGCCCCAGGTCGGAGCGCACGCCCTGCTGAAGGCCCAGGGGGGCCGCGGGGTCCTGATGGGCGGGGTCGGTGGCGTCTCGAACGCGAAGGTCGTCGTGATCGGCGCCGGCGTCTCCGGACAGAACGCCGCCAACATCGCGCTCGGGATGGGCGCCGACGTCACCCTGCTCGACACCGACCTCGACAAGCTCCGGATGTCGTTCTGGCGCTACGACAACCGCGTCCAGGGCCTGGCCTCCTCCCAGCTGACGGTCGCGCAGCAGGTCATGGAGGCCGACCTGGTGATCGGGGCGGTGCTGATCCCGGGCGCCAAGGCGCCCAAGCTCGTCAGCAACGACCTGGTGGCCCAGATGAAGCCCGGTTCGGTGCTCGTCGACATCGCCGTCGACCAGGGCGGCTGCTTCGAGGACACCCGGCCCACCACGCACGACGACCCCACCTTCGCGGTGCACGGCTCGACCTTCTACTGCGTGGCCAACATGCCCGGCGCGGTGCCCAGCACCTCGACCTATGCCCTGACCAACGCCACGCTGCCCTACACCGTGGCGCTGGCCAACAAGGGCTGGGCCGACGCCTCGCGCGCCGACCGCAGCCTGGCCCTGGGCCTGAACACCCATGCCGGTGCCCTGACCAACGGACCCGTCGGCGAGGCGTGGGACATCCCCGCCACCTCCCTCGACGAGGTCCTGGCCTGAGCGAGCGCGCGGTGGGTGCCGCCGCCCCCGGGCCCGCGCCCGGACGGGCGGTGGTGGCCGTGCGCACCTACCTGGACCACCTCGGCGTCGAGAAGGGCCTGGCGGCCAACACGCTGCTCTCCTACAGCCGCGACCTGCGGCGCTACCTGGCCCACCTCGCCGCCGTCGGGGTGGAGGACCTCGACGCGGTCACCGAGGTCACCGTCACCGAGTTCCTCGCCCGGCTGCGGGAGGGTGACGCGACCCACCCGCCGTTGGGTGCGGCCTCGGCCGCGCGCACGGTCGTCGCGGTCCGCGGCTTCCACAAGTTCGCGCTGGCCGACGGGCTCGCCCCCCACGACCCGGCGGCGGCCGTACGCCCCCCCGCGCCGGCCAAGCGGCTGCCCAAGGCGTTGCCGTACTCCGACGTCGAGGCGATCGTCGAGGCCGCCGGTGCGCCGGGCACCCCGCTGGCGCTGCGTGACCGCGCTCTGCTCGAGCTGCTCTACGGCACGGGGGCCCGGATCTCCGAGGCCGTCGGGCTCGACGTCGACGACGTGCAGGAGGTCGTCGACCTCGCCCCCGGGGAGGGCGCGCTGCTGCTGCGCGGCAAGGGTGGCAAGGAGCGGTTGGTGCCGGTGGGCTCGTACGCCCGCGACGCCCTCGGCGCGTACCTCGTGCGCGGCCGGCCGGCCCTGGTCGAGCGGGCCGGTCCGGCACTGTTCCTCAACGCCCGCGGCGGCCGTCTCTCCCGCCAGTCGGCCTGGGCGGCGCTGGCCAAGGCGGCCGAGCGCGCCGGCGTCACCCGGGAGGTGTCCCCGCACACCCTGCGGCACTCCTTCGCCACGCACCTGCTTGACGGCGGGGCCGACGTCCGGGTGGTGCAAGAGCTCCTGGGGCACGCCTCGGTGACCACGACCCAGGTCTACACCCTGGTCACCGTCGACAACCTGCGCGAGGTCTTCGCCACCGCGCACCCCCGGGCCCGCGGGTGAGCGCCGACGCCGACGAGGTCCTCGACCAGGTCGTCACGTGGGCGGCCGGGCGCGGGCTGGAGCTGTACCCGCACCAGGAGGAGGCCGTCATCGAGCTGCTCTCGGGCAGCAACGTGGTGCTGGCCACCCCGACCGGGTCCGGCAAGTCCCTGGTCGCCGTCGGTGCGCTGATGGCCGCGGTGGCCGACGACCGGGTCGGCTTCTACACCGCTCCGATCAAGGCGCTGGTCAGCGAGAAGTTCTTCGAATTGTGCGAGGTCTTCGGCGCCGACGACGTGGGCCTGCTGACCGGGGACGCTGCGGTCAACCCCGACGCCCCGATCATCTGCTGCACCGCCGAGGTGCTGGCCAACATCGCGCTGCGCGAGGGCTCGGCGGCCGACGTGGGCCTGGTCGTCATGGACGAGTTCCACTTCTACTCCGAGCCGGAGCGCGGGTGGGCTTGGCAGGTGCCGCTGATCGAGCTGCCCCAGGCGCAGGTCCTGCTGATGTCGGCCACGCTCGGCGACGTCACCGACCTCGCGGCCGACATCGCGCGACGCAGCGGTCGCCCGACCGCGGTGGTGGACGAGGCCGAGCGGCCGGTGCCGCTGACCTTCACCTGGGCCGCCACCCATGTCCCGGAGACGTTGGAGGAGCTGGTCGAGACCCACCAGACCCCCGTCTACGTGGTCCACTTCACCCAGGCCGCCGCGGTCGAGCACGCCGGCAACCTGCTCAGCGCACCCTGGTTGAAGGCCCGCGACGACCAGGCCAAGGCCCAGGCCGTCGCCCGCGCCGACCGGCTCGCGGGGTTCCGCTTCGGTGCCGGCTTCGGCAAGACCCTGTCCCCTCTGCTGCGCCGCGGGGTCGGGGTCCACCACGCCGGGATGCTGCCGCGCTACCGGCGGCTCGTCGAGCAGCTGGCCCAGGCCGGACTGCTCCAGGTGATCTGCGGCACCGACACCCTCGGCGTCGGGATCAACGTGCCGATCCGCACCGTGATGTTCACCGGTCTCGCCAAGTACGACGGACGTCGCCAACGGGTGCTGCGCACCCGTGAGTTCCTGCAGATCGCCGGCCGGGCCGGCCGGGCCGGCTTCGACACGGCCGGCTCGGTGGTCGTCCAGGCCCCCGAGCACGTGATCGACAATGAGAAGGCCAAGGCCAAGGCCGACGCGAAGAACGCCACGATGAGCGCGGAGAAGCAGGCCAAGCGCAAGAGCAAGGCCCAGCTGCGCAAACCTCCCGAGGGTGCTGTGGTGTGGTCGGAGCAGACCTTCGAGAAGCTGGTGGGCGGGGTCCCGGAGAAGCTCGTGTCGCGGATGAAGGTCGACAACGCGATGCTGGTCAACGTCCTGTCCCGTGAGGCGGACGCCTTCGTCGTGCTGCGCCGGCTGCTGACCGACAACCACGAGGACCGCCGCAGCCAGCTGCGGCTGTGCCGCCGGGCGCTGCGGCTGGCCCGCAGCCTGGTGGCATCGGGCGTGCTCACCCGGCTCGACGAGGTCGACGAGCACGGACGCCGCTACGTGATGACCGTGGACCTGCCGCTGGACTTCGCCCTCAACCAGCCCCTGGCCCACTTCGCGCTCGAGGCGGTCGCGATGCTCGACCCCGACGCCGAGCACCACGCCCTCGACGTGGTCTCGGTGGCCGAGGCGGTGCTCGAGGTCCCGCGCCAGATCCTCTTCGCCCAGCAGAACCGGGCCAAGGGCGAGGCGCTGGCCGAGATGAAGGCCGACGGCCTGGAGTACGACGAGCGGATGGCGCTGCTGGACGAGGTGACCTGGCCGCAGCCGCTGCGCGAGGAGCTCGAGGCCGCCTACGAGCTCTACCGCGGCGCCCACCCGTGGCTGCCGGAGGACGCGCTCTCGCCGGCGTCGGTGGTGCGCGAGATGTGGGAGCAGGGGATGAGCTTCACCGACGTCGTCTCCCGCTACCAGCTGGCGCGCTCCGAGGGGCTGGTGCTGCGCTACCTCACCGACGCCTACCGCTTCCTGCGCCAGACCGTGCCGGAGGGCGCCCGGAGCCCCGAGCTCGAGGACCTCGAGGCCTGGTTGGGCGAGACAGTGCGGCAGACGGACTCCTCGCTGCTCGACGAGTGGGAGGCGATGACCGACCCCGACGCGGTGGCCCGCACCGTCACCGACACCTCCGGGGCCCGGCCCCCGCGGCCGCTGTCGGAGCAGGGCCGCGTCTTCGAGGTGATGGTCCGCAACGCCATGTGGCGCCGGGTGGAGCTGGTGGCCCGCGACGACCTGGACGGGCTGATGGCCCTCGAGCGTGCGGCGGCCGACCGGCTCGACCCTGCCCGGGCGGTGGTGATGGTCCGCAGCCGCTGGGACGAGGCGATCGAGGCCTACTTCGCCGAGCACGACGAGGTGCTCCTCGACGGCGACGCCCGTGGGCCCGACCTCCTGCGGGTCACGCAGGACGTCGGCACGCCCGCGGGCGCCGACGAGGACGTCGAGGCGCGTCTGTGGCGGGTGACGCAGACGGTGCACGACCCCGCCGGCCACCACGACTGGGTCGTGGAGGCGGTGGCGGACCTCGACGCCGGTGACGAGGTGGGTGAGCTGGTGCTCGCCACCACCTCGATGCGCCGGCTCTAGGCGGTCGGGTTCCCGAGACGTCCGCTGCTCGACCACTGTGGGTGCCGGTCGGGGTCTCGAGACGCTCGCTGGCGCTCGCTCCTCGACCGCCGTGGGGCGTCCGGTGGTCGAGGTGTGAGGGCCGCCAGGCCCGAG
>JBKJPE010000044.1:0-7859 GCA_046595185.1 Nocardioides sp. | reverse complement strand
GCCGGGGTGCCGTCGGCGATGATCCGCCCCGCGCATCAGCAGCAGCCGGTCGCAGCGCTCCGCCTCGTCCATCACGTGGCCGTCCTGGTCTCCAGCCACGTGATGGACGAGGCGGAGCGCTGCGACCGGCTGCTGCTGATGCGCGGGGCGGATCATCGCCGACGGCACCCCGGCGTCCATCTACGAGGGTGTCGGTGCCGCCGACGTCGAGGGAGCCTTCCTGAGCCTGGTGGGAGAGGGGCCGTGAAGGCCCCGGCGACGCTCCTGATCGCGGGCCGGGTGCTGCGCCGTGACCGCCGCACCGTGGTCATGCTGCTCCTCCTCCCCTGCCTGCTCGAGACCCTGCTGTGGTGGGTGTACCGCGACGCAGGGCCGGTCTTCGTGATCCCGCAGCTGCTGCTGTGCGGCCTGCTGCTGCCCCGATGCCCGACCTCCTCGGAGCGCTCTCCGGCCTGCTCCCCCTGTCCTACGCCGTGGACGCGATGACCGAGCTGACCCGCTCGAGCGCCACCGGCGTGGTCTGGACCGACCTGGCCGTCGTGGCCGGCTTCGTGGTCGTGACCCTGGGGCTGGGTGCGGCGACGCTGCGGCGGCGTACGGCCTGAGCCGGCGCCGGTACGGCCTCGCGCGGCTAGGGTCGGGCTCCGTGGAGGAGCAGCGCGCGCCGTACGACCCGATGCCCTACGGCCCCGACGAGGTGGGGGTCGGGCCCTGGCCCGGGGGCGAGACCGCCTGGCCCGACGACCCGCGCTACGACCCGGAGCTCCTGCGCGACGGGGACCGGCGCAACGTCGTCGACCGCTTCCGCTACTGGTCGCTCGAGGCGATCGTGGCCGAGCTCGACACCCGCCGCCACGACCTGCACGTGGCCGTGGAGAACTGGCAGCACGACTTCAACATCGGCACCGTCGTGCGCACCGCCAACGCGTTCCTGGCCGCCGAGGTGCACATCGTGGGCCGCAGGCGGTGGAACCGCCGCGGGGCGATGGTGACCGACCGCTACCAGCACCTGCGCCACCACGCCACGGCCGCGGACCTGGCCGCTCACCTCACCGGGCGCGGCACTGTGCTCTACGGCGTGGACAACCTGCCCGGGTCACGGCGCCTCGAGACGCTCGCCCTGCCCCGGCGGGTCTGCCTGCTCTTCGGTCAGGAGGGCCCGGGGCTCTCGGAGGAGGCCCGCGGGGCCTGCGCGGCGACCTTCTCGATCGCACAGTTCGGCTCGACCCGCTCCATCAACGCCTCGGCGGCCGCCGCGATCGCGATGCACACCTGGGTGCGGCAGCACGCCGACCTCGACGGCGAGGGGACCTGGCGGGGCTGACGGCGGGGGCGCGTCTCGTCCCTCGGTTTCCCCGGACGACCGGGGAAACCGCTGCTTGTCAGGGGATGCATCACCTGACAAGCAGAAGGTTCCCCTGCGGACCGGGGAAACCGAAGACCCGGGGAGCCTCGACCGGCTCACCCCGCGGCACGCACCTGCGCCCCGGTCGCCGCGGCGACGTCGGCGAGGAGCGCGCGCTGGGTGAGCTCGACGAGGACCTCGCGGGCAGCGAGGTCGGTCAGCAGGTAGGTCCAGCCCAGCAGCCCCCGCGGGGCGAAGGAGATCGCCATCGTGACCACGCTCCAGTCGGCCCCGGCATCGGCGACGGAGACCTCCATGCGGACCGTGCCCGGTGCGCGCACCGAGGCCTCCATGCTCATCCGGCGCACGTCGTGGTCGACCTCGCGAACCTCCCAGAACCCGGCCCGGTCCCCGGTGCGCAGCAGGTCGCGGTCGGGCAGCGGCCAGCGCCGGCCCTGGCCGAGGGTCAGGCGGTCGATCGCGCCGCGGACCACGAATCCGGGGGCGTCGACGTACCAGACGTCGCCGTCGTCGTCGGCGCGGGCGGAGGCCACCGCGGCCCAGACGTCGGCCGCCGGACGGTCCAGGGTGGTCGACCGGCCGCTGCGCTGCAGGGTGGGGAAGGCTCTCACGCCCCGAGCCTACGGCGGCGTGATCACCCCGCCGGTCGCGCCGGGACCGGTCCTGCGGCGTGCGGGGGAGGAGCCTGATCGACGTTGACCGTCGGGACGCCGTCGCCCGCGCGGGCGATCACCGCCAGGGACGGTTCGGCGCCGGGGTTGGACTCCCGGTGCACGGTGCGGGCCGGCACCTCGACGTGGTCGCCGGGGTGTGCGTCGACCCACCCCGCGACGCCCTCGCACTCCAGGCGCAGGACGCCGCGGACGACGTACAGGCTCGAGACGTTGCTGTCGTGGTGGTGCCAGCCCGAGACCGCGCCCGGCTCGGTGACCACGGTGCCGGCCCACAGGCCGGGCACCTCGAAGGCGCGGGCCCGCTGCATGCCCGCCGTCGGGTCGGCGGCCACCAGCTCGGCGGCCCGCACGACCCGGACCGGGTGCGGGGTCTGGCGCATGGCTCCCACCCTAGGCGTGTCCCGCGCCCGGGTGTGTCGTCGCCCACACGCATTAGGGTGGGACGGCCCGCCGCAGCCGCAGCACCCGCCCGAGGAGAGCAACGATGCCCATCGCCACCCCCGAGAAGTACGCCGAGATGCTCGACGCCGCCAAGGCCGGGGCGTACGCGTTCCCGGCGATCAACGTCTCGTCGTCGCAGACCCTCAACGCCGCGCTGAAGGGCTTCGCCGACGCCGGGTCCGACGGCATCATCCAGGTCTCCACCGGTGGGGCGGAGTACTTCTCCGGCCAGGGGATCAAGAGCATGGTCACCGGCTCCGCGGCCTTCGCGGCCTTCGCGGCCGAGGTCGCCGAGCAGTACCCGGTCAACATCGCGCTGCACACCGACCACTGCCCCCAGGACAAGCTCGACGCCTTCGTGCGGCCGCTGCTGCAGATCTCGGCCGAGCGGGTGCAGCGCGGCCAGGCGCCGTTGTTCCAGTCGCACATGTGGGACGGGTCCGCCGTGCCGCTCGAGGAGAACCTCGAGATCGCCGCCGACCTGCTCGAGAAGTGCATCGCCGCGCGGATCATCCTCGAGATCGAGGTCGGCGTGGTCGGCGGCGAGGAGGACGGCGTCGAGGCTGAGATCAACGACAAGCTCTACTCCACCCCCGAGGACGCCATCGCCACCGCCAAGGCGCTGGGCTACGGAGAGCAGGGCTACTACATGACGGCGCTGACCTTCGGCAACGTGCACGGCGTCTACAAGCCGGGCAACGTCAAGCTGCGCCCCTCCGTGCTCAAGGACGCCCAGGAGGCCGTGGTGCGCGAGTTCTCCTTGGAGGAGGGCGCCAAGCCCTTCCACCTGGTCTTCCACGGCGGGTCCGGCTCGTCGGCCGAGGAGATCTCGGAGGCGCTGGACTACGGCGTGGTGAAGATGAACGTCGACACCGACACCCAGTACGCCTTCACCCGCCCGGTGGCGGGCCACATGTTCGACCACTACGACGGCGTGCTCAAGGTCGACGGCGAGGTCGGCGACAAGAAGCAGTACGACCCGCGGGCCTGGGGCAAGGCAGGCGAGGCCGGGATGACCGCCCGCGTCGTCGAGGCCTGCGAGAACCTCCGCTCGGCCGGTTCGTCGATCGGCTAGGCCGATGAGGCGCGCGGCGGCCCGACGCGCGAGGATGGGGCCATGACGTTCCAGGACCTGATGGCCGGCCCCCCGCCCACCCACCTCCCCGAGGACCCGGCCGAGGCCGAGCTCGCGGGGTCCACCCCCGCCGACGTGGTGCGCCGCCACCCCGCCTCGCCGGTGGCCTGGGCCGCGCTGGCAGAGGAGGCGCGCGACGGCGGTGCCGACGTGGTCACCGTGTACGCCTACTCCCGCGTGGGCTACCACCGCTCGCTGGACATGCTGCGCCGCAACGGCTGGAAGGGCAACGGCCCGGTGCCGTGGGAGCACGAGCCCAACCGCGGCTTCCTGCGCTGCCTGGCCATGCTGGCCGTGGCCGCCCGCGAGATCGGCGAGACCCCCGAGTGGGAGCGCTGCTCGACCTTCCTGCGCGACTCCAGCCCCGCGGCGTACGACGCGCTCCTCGGCGACGCCTGACCCACCACGGCGGGCTGCGGCCCCCGACCTCGGCGCCCGCCGGCCCGGCTTCCGACCCGGCGCCACGCCGGCGTCAGTGCGCCTCGGCGCGCAGGTGCGGGAAGAGGATGGTCTCGCGGATGCCCACGCCGGTGAACAGCATGATCAGCCGGTCGATGCCGAGGCCGAGCCCGCCCATCGGAGGGGCGCCGTACTCGAGCGCCCGCAGGAAGTCCTCGTCGAGCTGCATCGCGTCGGGGTCGCCGCCGGCCGCCAGCGCCGATTGCCGGGTGAGGACCTCACGCTGGACGACCGGGTCGACGAGCTCGCTGAAGGCGGTGCCGCGCTCGACGCCGCCGACGACGAGGTCCCAGGCCTCGATCAGGCCGGGCTCGCTGCGGTGCGGCCGGGCCAGGGGCTGGGCCGACGGCGGGTAGTCGCACAGGAAGGTCGGCTGCAGCAGCGTGGGCTCGACCAGCTCGGAGAGCAGCTCGAGGACGACCTTCTCGGCGTCCCAGGCCGGGTCCACCTCGACGTCGTGGGCCTCCGCGAGCGCGCGCAGACGGTCGACGGGCGTGGTGGGCGTGACCTCCTCGCCGACGGCGGCGGAGACGCCCTCGTAGACCGGCAGCCACGCCCACTCGCCGTCGAGGTCGACGACGCCGGCCGGGGTCTCGACCTGCCGGGACCCCACCGCGTCGGCCGCGGCCAGGACCATCGACCGCATCAGCTCGGCCATCGTGTGCTGGTCGCCGTAGGCCTCGTACACCTCGAGCATCGTGAACTCGGGGGAGTGCGTGGAGTCCGCACCCTCGTTGCGGAAGATCCGGCCCATCTCGAAGACCCGGTCGACACCGCCGACGACGGCCTTCTTCAGGTTCAGCTCGAGCGCGATGCGCAGCGTCATCTCCTGGTCGTAGGCGTTGAAGTGCGTGCGGAAGGGGCGGGCCGCGGCGCCGCCGTGGATGCGCTGGAGCACCGGCGTCTCTATCTCGAGGTACCCGCCGTCCTCCAACGTGCGTCGCACGGCCCGGGTGATCTCGGAGCGGGTGCGGACCATGTCGCGCGCCTCCTGGCGCACGATGAGGTCGGCGTACCGCTGGCGCACCCGGGACTCCTCGGAGAGGTCCTTGTGCAGCACCGGCAGCGGACGCAGCGCCTTGGAGGCCATCGCCCACGACGTGGCCATCACCGAGAGCTCGCCACGACGGGACGAGATCACCCGGCCCTCGACCAGGACGTGGTCGCCGAGGTCGACCGTGCGCTTCCAGTCCTCGAGCTGCTCCTCGCCCACCTCGGCGAGGCTCAGCATGACCTGGAGGCGGGTGCCGATGCCCTCCTGGAGGGTGGCGAAGCAGAGCTTGCCGGTGTTGCGGACGTACATCACCCGCCCGGCGACCCCGACGACGTCCTGGGTCTCCTCGCCCTGCTCGAGGTGCGCCCAGCTGCCGCGCACCTGCGCGAGGGTGTGGGTGCGCGCGACCGTGACCGGGTAGGCCTCGCGGCCCTCGTCGAGCAGCCGCTGACGCTTCTCGCGCCGGACCGCGACCTGCGCCGGCCAGTCGTCGGTCTGCTCCTCGGGATCCATGCCGGAGAGGCTACCGAGGGGCTCCGGGACCGCTGAGGCCACCGTCAGGGCAGGACCATCTCGTACGCCGCGGGCTCGAGGCGCCAGGTGCGGCGGCGCTCCGGGCCGGTGATCTCCCCGTCGGCGCTGACCCAGAACGCCTCGCCGACCACGCTGACCGTACGGGCCCGCAGGTAGTCGACGTCGCTGCGTTCGTGGTGGGTGGCCGTGGCGAGCCGGGCGGCGTAGGTGAAGCGGGCGAGCGGACCGGCCGCCCGGGAGATCATCACGTCGAGCGCGCCGTCGCTCGTGTCGGCCTCGGGGGTCAGCTCGGTGCCGCCGCCCACCGAGCGGCCGTTGCCGACCGCCACCATCAGCACCGGCCGGTCGAAGTCGTTGACGACCATGCCGTCGACCTCCACCCGCAGCCGGATCACCGGGGGGTCGAAGGCGGTGATCGCCGCCCCGATGGGATAGCCGAGCTTGCCCAGGTTGACCTTCTTGTAGCCGATCTGTCCGAGGCGCTGCTTCCAGCGCACCGACCGGCGGCTGGCGGCGGCGCCCGCGCCGACGTGGACGCTGTTCACCACGATGGTGCCGATCTCGTCGACGATCAGGTCCATCGGCCGCGGGGTGCCCTCGAGGGCCACCTCGGCGGCGTCCTCGATGTCGAGCGGCAGACCGTTGCTGCGGGCGAAGTCGTTGCCCGTGCCGAGGGGCAGCAGCCCGATCTGGTTGCGACCGAGCTCGTGGCGCTTGTACAGCACCGACAGGACCGAGTGCAGGCTGCCGTCACCACCGGCGACCACGATCCGTCGTGTGCCGGCGCGGTGCAGCACGCCGTCGAGCTCGCCCGGGTTGGCGGTGCGGGCCACCTCGACGGACGTGCGGCCCCGCATCACCTCGAGCGCCAGGCCGAGCCGCTCCTCGTCGGCGGTGCCGGCATCGGCGTTGGTGATGACCAGCAGGGGCTCGGACATGGCCTCATCATGCCGGGCCGACGGTTCCGGGGATCGGGTGGGCGGGACGGGACCTTGGTAGCGTGAGGCCTCGCAGCCCCGGCCCGCCCGGGGCTCTCGCACGTGCGGACCAGCCGCTCGCGGCCCGCCGTACCGTCCAGCAGGAGGAGCCCCATGCCCGCGATCGCCATCATCGGAGCCCAGTGGGGCGACGAGGGCAAGGGCAAGGCCACCGACCTGCTCGGCAGCCGCGTCGACTACGTCGTCAAGTTCAACGGCGGCAACAACGCCGGCCACACCGTGGTCATCGGCGAGGAGAAGTACGCCCTGCACCTGCTCCCCAGCGGGATCCTCTCGGCCAACTGCGTCCCGGTCATCGGCAACGGCGTCGTGATCGACGTCGACGTGCTCTTCGAGGAGCTCGACGCCCTCGAGGCGCGGGGGGTCGCGGTCGGGAAGCTGAAGGTCAGCGCCAGCGCCCACGTGATCGCCAGCTACAACCGCAGCGTCGACAAGGTCGCCGAGCGGTTCCTCGGCTCGCGCCGCATCGGCACGACCGGGCGCGGCATCGGCCCCACCTACGCCGACAAGATGAACCGGATCGGCATCCGCGTCCAGGACCTCTTCGACGAGAAGATCCTGCACGCGAAGGTCGAGGGCGCGCTGGAGCTGAAGAGCCAGATCCTCACCAAGATCTACAACCGTCGCGCCCCCGACGTCGACGCGGTCGTCGAGGAGCTGCTCGCCCACGCCGAACGCCTGCGCCCGATGGTGTGCGACACCGGCCTGCTGCTCAACCAGGCGCTGGACCGTGGCGAGACCGTGCTGCTGGAGGGCGGCCAGGCCACGCTGCTCGACGTCGACCACGGGACCTACCCGTTCGTGACGTCGAGCTCGGCCACCTCCGGGGGCGCCTGCACCGGCTCGGGAATCCCGCCGCGCCGGCTCGACCGCGTGGTGGGCATCGTGAAGGCCTACACCACACGGGTCGGCGAGGGCCCGTTCCCGACCGAGCTGTTCGACGACTTCGGCGCGCACCTGAGCAAGGTCGGCGCCGAGTTCGGCGTGACCACCGGCCGGGCCCGCCGCTGCGGGTGGTTCGACGCGGTGATCGCCCGCTACGCCGCCCGCGTCAACGGCGTCACCGACTTCGTGCTGACCAAGCTCGACGTGCTGACCGGGCTGGAGCAGGTCCCGGTGTGCGTGGCCTACGAGGTCGACGGCGTGCGCCACGACGAGATGCCGGTCAACCAGACCGACTTCCACCACGCGAGGCCGGTCTACGAGTACTTCCCGGGCTGGTGGGAGGACATCTCGTCCGCGCGCTCCTTCGAGGACC
>JBKJPE010000149.1:0-18891 GCA_046595185.1 Nocardioides sp. | reverse complement strand
GCCCGGCTCGAACAGCTCAGGCTCGATCCCGCCCCGGCCGCCGCAATGCGGTCTCGGGCGCGGGCCTCCTACGACAGTCGCTACTCGCCGGTCCTTGACCTGGCTCGGCTCGAGGATGTCTACCGCGACGTGACCTCACCCCCGGGGGCGGCCCCGGGGGTGACGTCATCGACCACCTGAGGTGCCGTCAGGAGCGCCGGCGGGGAGGTCGAGCGATGGTGGTGGGTGCGAGGCGGGTCTTGAGGGCGGTGTAGATCGGCTTCGGGGTCCAGGTGCTGGGGTCAGTGCTCTGGGTGCGGATGAGCCCGAGGCTGGCTTCCCGGTCGGCGCCCGTGGGGTCCGGGTCGTTGAGCAGCTCGAAGTACGAGAGCCCGTAGCCACGCTTCACGTACTCGTCGACTAGCTTGGGCAGGTACTCGGCTGCTTGGGACTCGGTGATGTTCACCGCTCCGCCCGTGTAGTTGGGGGCTGAGAAGTAGCCGGCCTCGGTGCATACGACGGGAAAGGTTCCCAGGTTCTTGCGATAGGTGGCGTCGAACCGGTCCAGCAGCTCCACGCCCACCGTGCCGCGCGGGTACAGGTGCCACCCGATGTGGTCGAACTTTCCCCGGATGCCGGGTGCCAGCTTGACCAAGTCAGTGTCGTGCCGGGTGAAGTCCCCGGACCAGAGCTGCGGAGTGCCGACCTTGATGCCGAGCGGTGCGACGCGCGACCAGAGCTGCGCCTGGTGGGCGGCCGTCATGGTGTGCCAGTCGCTCGGCAGGATGCCGCCGTCACGGTTGTGGTTGGGCTCGTTCCAGCCGTAGACCCGTTCCACCATCCCGGCCAACGGGCCCTTGAGGACATTGACCATCTTGTCCCAGTCGGCAGGGCTGAGCGGGACACGTGGCTCACCAACCGTGAGCCACGACTTGATGCCGTGCTCGAAGTAGGCGCGCTGCGTGAACGAGATGACCGCCGCAGTGGACGCGATGGCCGGGGTCAACTTGTGGCTCATCCGCTTGACGCCGAGATCGGCCAGCCGGGCCAGCACGGCGTCGTGCTGGCCGTAGACCGCGGTCCGGTAGGAGGGGAAGACCCGCACAGCGACCAGGTTCGACGCCGGGTTGGGTACCGGGGTGGCCGTCGGGACAACCCGCCTGGGGCGGGCCGCGACGGTGCGTGCTCGGACGTGGGTGGCTCTGCCTGCGGACGCGGACGAGGCCGCCGAGGCCAAGCCCAAGCCGCCGGCTGCACTGAGAAGGGCTCCGCGGCGGGAGACCGCGGACGTGACAAGGGGGGTGGTGAAGGACATGGGGGATGCCTTCCGGGGGGAGGGGGGCGACGCCGAAGTGACGTCTCCCTTCTCCTATCGGAGCCCCGCGAGCCCGACCTAAGCGTTCTAGACGGGCAATTGTGCCTTCTTCTCTCTAGAGGCGCAGCGACGTCACCCGGTGGTCGATGTCGACGTACCGCACCCCGGTCGCAGCCTCGACCTTGACCCGGGCCTTCGACACCGCGATCGGAGCCCGCCGGATGGGGTCGTAGCAGTCGGTGGCCCGACGCAGGTGGGCGGTGACGGTGCCGTCCCGCTTGGCCGTCAGGGTGGTGCGCAGGTCGCTGGGGCCGGTCGCACGGAACCTGATCTGCGCCGGGGTATAGGCCGGGCCGGGGTCGCGCAGCTGAGTGAGCAGGGCGCGCATGCTGGCCACGATGGGCTTGGCCCGCCAGGGCGGCCCTGCGCCCACCTGGGTCGCGAACAGGCCGAAGTTGGCCTCGGTGTTGTCCTTGGCGCCGGCGTCCGGATCGTCGAGCGCCTCGAAGAAGGCCGTCCGGCAGCCTCGGTCGACCGCCTCGAGGAGGGCGGACGGGGCGTACGCGGCGGCGACCGATTCCGGGACGGAGCGAGCGCCGCCGCTGCTGGCTAGGGCGTTGGTATAACCGGTCTCAGCAATCCAGATCTGCTTGCCCGGCCAGGTCTGGCGCAGCATCGAGAGGCGGTCGTCCATGAGGTAGTCCGGGTAGCGCCCGCCGGGGTAGCGGTGGATCGCTCCGACGTCCATGATCTGCAGCAGGCCGCGGTCGGCCAGCCGCTGATAGTCCGCCCGCTCGGCGTAGACGTCCTGCAGGGTCGGACCGACCACCGTCACGCGCGACAGGCGGGGCTGTGCCTTGACGGCGTTCCAGATCGCCCGCTGGACCCGCAGCGTGTCGGTCTCCCAGTCGCCCGTCACGGGTCCGACGCCACGCACGTGGTTGGGCTCGTTGAGGCCCTTCACGGACAGGCAGCGGTCGGCGGCGTTGGCGGCGATGTGGCGCACGGTCCGCTCGATCTCGGCGTTGGTCGTGGAGCGGTCCTGGGCCACCACCATGTCCCAGCCCAGCCCGAGGCGCCGGGCCTCGGCTACGACGGCCAGGGTCTGCGGCAGGCCCGGTGCGTAGAACCCGCGGAAGGAGGTGGCGCCCATGCTGGCGATCCCGGCCAGCCACTCCCTGTAGAAGCGGTAGCCCGAGTTCAAGAAGTTGGGCTTGGCGTTGACGCCGAAGGCGGAACGCACGGCCTCGGCGGACCGCGGTCGGACGAGCGGCAGCGCGGCGGCGGCGGAGGTGGGCAGCCCCACTGCGCCGACTCCGGCGGCTCCCCCGAGGAGGACCATGCGTCGAGAGGTGGACAGGGCCCGGCCGGACGTGTCGCGGTCGGGCCGGTGACTAGACCGGTCTGAAGTCATCGACGGACGCTACCCCGGGCTATACACGATCGCGCAATCACCTGGCTCGTGATTCGGTCGTTCGGCCGCACGTCGGCGTCCGGTCGGCTACCATCCGGCCGGGACCGGGCCGGAGCGGGGAAGGTGGTGTCATGCGCGCACTGAGGCGTGCTGGTGCTGCGCCTGGGCCCGGCGGCGCCGGCCCCGCGACCGTGCTGTCGGCGGCCGACGCCCTGTGGCCCAACCCGGGATCACACGCGATCGGGCGGCGCAGGACCGGACCCGGCGCGGTGGGCACGAGCTACGCGGTCGTCCCCACCATGCGCCGTCCGCGCTACCTGGTGCCCCGGGCTCCGGGGGCCGCCGTGGCCCTGCGGCCCGCGCAGGGCGGCGTGAAGGGCCTGCGGATGCTCGGGCTGTCCTACCTGCAGCGCTGGTCGGTGCTGCCGCGGTTGCCCGGGCAGCACCTCCACGTCCTCCCGGGCCCGACCGGGGCCGGCATCGAGGACCTCGTGGGGTCGATGATCGGTGAGGTCAGCTACGTGGTGGTCCGGCTCGGGCGGCCGCGGCCCAACCGGACCCTGGTGGTGTGGGTCTTCGGTGCCGACGGGGCTCCGGTGGCGATCGCCAAGGTGAGCCGCGGCGACGCGGCGCAGCAGGCGATGGAGATCGAGTACGCCGCCCTGGCGCAGTCGCCGGCCTCAGAGGTGCGCGGGTTGGTCGCGCCGCGGGCGCTGGGCTACATCCGTTGGCACGACAGCGACGTGCTGGTCATCTCCGCCCTGGTCAGCCCTGGCGCGCGGCCCAGCCACGTGCCTCCGGTGCCGCAGATGACGGCGCTGGCGGCCTCGGCGGGAGCAGGCGAGACGCCGTTGCGGTCCACGGCCTTCGCCGGGCGGCTCGCTGCGGAGATCGAGGCCCTGGTCTCGGAGGCCGACCGGTCCTGGCTGCGTCGCGGCCTGGAGGACCTGCTGGGCGACCTGGGCGGCACGGTCGTGCGCACCGGCGCCTGGCACGGCGACTGGGTGTCGTGGAACCAGTCGTGCGGCAGCGACGGCGTGCTGCTCTGGGACTGGGAGCACTACACGACCTCGGCGCTCGCCGGATTCGACCACGTGCACTTCCTGGCCCAGGAGCAGCGCTCCCGCGGCACGGACGCCCGGGCCGAGGACGTATGGCTGGCCACCGCCGACACCGCACTCGCCGAGGCGTGGGGGATGGACGCCGACCAGCGCCGCGCCGTGCTGCGCGGCTACCTGCTGGAGGTCAACCTGCGGTTCGTGCGAGACCGGCAGGGCGAGGAAGACGCGCCGGCCCGTACGGGGTGGGGGCGCCAGCTGGTCGAGCGGTTGGTCGGTCCGCCGGGAGCCTGACCGGGCCGGCCGTCCACAACCTGGGTCCTTGGACCCGGGTCGGACTGCCCGGTGTGCCAGGATGACGGCACCGGGGTGGCCGGCGACGACGTCGCCACGGCCTCCGGGCACGGGGCGAGGGGGCGACGGTGGTCGGATCGGGGCGCGCGGACAGGCGCGTCGGGGGCATCGGGTGAGCCGCCCGCTGCGAGGAGGCATCGGCGGCGTACGCCGGTCGCCGACGATCGAGCGGGTCCGGGCCGTGCTGCCGGACCCCGTCGTGGACCGCCTGCGCTCGGCCGTGCGTGCCTACGGCTCCGCCACCGCCGCCCGCCGCCCACCGCCGGACTTCCTGGTGATCGGCGCCAAGAAGGGCGGTACGACCTCGGTGATCAACTGGCTGCTGCGGCACCCCCAGGTGATCGGCATGATCCCCACGGTCCAGAGCGCGAAGAGCCCGCACTACTTCGACATCAACTACTGGCGCGGCGAGAACTGGTACCTCTCGCACTTCCCGACGGCCTCGGCGAGGTCCCGCCGTGCGGCCAGGGTCGGTCTGGCGCAGCAGACGGGCGAGAGCTCGCCGTACTACCTCTTCCACCCCTACGCGGCGGCGAGGATCAGGGCCACGACGCCCGACGTGCGGATGGTCGCGCTCCTGCGCGAGCCCGTGTCGCGGGCCTACTCCAACTACTGGGACCGCCGGGCCACCGGCCACGAGACCCTGCTGACCTTCGAGGAGGCGGTGGCTGCCGAGCCAGGCCGGCTGTCGGGGCCCGACACCGCGCTCGCGGACCCGCACTCCTACTGCTACGACCACGACCACCACGGTTACCTGCGTCGCGGTGAGTACGCCTCACAGCTGCGCCGCTACTTCGAGCAGTTCCCCCGGGAGCAGCTGCTGGTGCTGACCTTCGACGAGCTGCGCGACGACGCCGGGCGGGTGTTCGCCGACGTCCAGCGCCACCTCGGGCTGGAGGACCACGCCCTCGACGAGAGCCTGGAGGCGTTCAACGTCCGCACCGACTACCCGCCGATCGACCCGGCGACCCGCGCGCGCCTGCGCGAGCACTTCGCGCCGCACAACGCCGAGCTCGAGCAGCTGCTCGGCCGCCCGCTCGGTTGGTGAGCGGGCGCGGTCAGGTCTGGCGCGGGTAGTAACCACCGGCCACGTCCTTGGCCGGCACCTTGGTGAGCACCGTGCCGGTCGGGCGGGCCCCGACCAGGTCCATCCGCTCGAGCACGGTCCGCACGTCGCGCCGACGGGTCCGCCCGCGCTCGACGACCAGGACGACCCGGTCGGCGACCGTGGCCAGCTCGAGGGTCTCCGCGGCGTAGAGCACCGGCGCGGTGTCGACCACGACGAGGTCGTTCTCGGCGCGCAGCGTGTCCCAGACGTCCGTAGGGTTGGCCTGGCTGAGCAGGGTCGCCGGGTCGGCGTGCATGACACCCGCGGGGAGCAGGCGCAGGTTGTCGACGCCGACGTCGACCGGGCGGGGGGGCGCCGCCGGCCCCTGCTGCAGGGCGTCGGTGAGGCCCGGCTGGGGCGGTGCGCCGAAGCGGGAGGCCAGCTGGGGGTTGCGGAGGTCGGCGTCGACCAAGGTCACGCGCAGGCCCATCGTGGCCGCGGTCCGCGCGAGGTCACCGGCCACCGACGACTTGCCCTCGCCGGGCGAGCCCGAGACGATCAGCGCCATCACGCCGGTGCCCATGGTGGCGGCGTCCGGGACGTCCGGGGCGCCCGTGGTCTCCCGGATCCGGGTCTCCCGCGGGTGCTCGACCCGCAGGCGGAGGTTGACCGCCAGGCCTCGGTAGGCCTCGGCGGTCTTGCTGCTCGGGTCGCTGAGGACACCGCCGCCGCGCCGACCCTTCTTCGCCCGGGGGATGCGACCCAGGATCGGGGTCTGACCGACCAGCGCCAGGAGGGTGTCCTCGTCGCGGATCCGGTCGTCGGCGTGGTGGCGACCGTAGGCGATGGCGAGCCCGACGAGCAGACCGAGGACCAGGCCGAAGGCGGCGAACCGCAGCCGCTCCGTGAGGCCGCCGCCGCCGGACGGAGCCACGGCCTCCTGGAGCAGGGTCGCCGGCTGGGTGGCGAACACGGGGTCCTGCGCGTCGGCGAGCAGGTCCACCAGGCGGGCCTGCCGCTGCTGCTGCCGCGCGATCGCTGCCTCGACCTCGAGCTGCTCGGTGCCGCCGAGCAGGGGCAGCTCCAGGCGCAGGCTGACGAGCCGCTCGGAAGCGGCTGCGAGCTGCCGCCGCAGGGCCGCGATCGCGTTGCCCTGCTGCGCGACGAGGGTCTCCTCGTAGACCGCGAGGTAGCTGCTGGCGAAGGCGTTGGCCACCGTCGCCGCCTCGTCCGGGGACTCCCGGGTGGCCGTGATCGAGATCGCGGTGGTGTCGCCGACGACCTCGACGGCCACGCTGTCGATGAGCTCGCTCGCACCGACCTCGCCCCCGACCATGTCGAGAACGTCCTGCACGACCTGGTCGGAGGTGATCACCTCGACCTGGGTGTCGACCACGGCGGAGTCGCCGCTGTCCGGCGGCAGCGGGACGACGACGACGGCCTCGGCGCTGGAGGTGGAGGCGGCCAGCGGGGCGGCGAGTGCGCCCAGGACGGCGCCGAGCAGCGCGGCCAGGACGATGATCCATCCACGCCGGCGCCACACGGCCGCGTGGCCGGACAGCGCGGTGAAGTCCTCGGTCATCGTCGTCCTTTGCTTCCGCAGTCGTGTGAACCGGCCGCAGCAGCGACGGGGTGGGCCGCGAGCAACCCGCGCTGGTCCGGGCAGCACCTTACGGCAGCGCCGTCACCGCCGCTGCGTTTCCGACGCGAGCCGCGGCGCGGCCGCGGCCGGTCCTCAGCGTCGGCCGATGCGGACCGTGCGCTCGACCGCGCCGTTGGGGGTGCGGACGTAGACGCTGACCCGCTTGGCCCGGATGCCCTTGATGCGCACGTTGATGCGCTTGGGGGACACGACCCGGTAGCGCACGGTGCGGTCGGCCACGCGGACGTTGGCCACGTCGTAGAAGAACTTGCCCCGGATCGCCATGGCGCGCGGGCCCGTGCGTCCGGACTTGCGGGCGTTGACCCGGGGGTTCTTCAGGGCAATGGGGCAGAACTTCGTGAGTCCGGCGGGGCGGTCGGTGAGCTGGGCGTCGGCCCCGGCCTGGATCATCCGACGCCAGGACGCGGTCGAGTTGGCGTTGCGGCCCTGCACCTCGAGGCCGCGGCGCTGGTAGCGCTCCACCGTCGCAGCGACGAGCCGGCCCGAGGGGGCGGCGACGATGTCGATGCCATCGCTGACGAACCGGCGGGGCGACTCGGGCAGCGCGCCGTCGACCTTGGCGACCACTTGCACCGCGGACTGGGCCGCGCGGGCGCGGTCGATGTGGTCGGTGATCCACGTCGAGGCGGTCTGACCACGGGCGACCACCAGACGGGCGACGTCGTCGGCGAGGTAGGCGGCCTTGGGCTCGAGGTAGATCCGCGTACCTGGGTAGGTACGGAAGCGGTCCATGGCCTCGGTCAGCCGCAGCAGCGGCGAGCCGGCCTTGGTGTAGCGCAGGGCCTCGACCTCGGCGGTCGACTTCTCGGTGATCAACCCGGGCGTACCGGTGAGCTTGGTGGTGTCACGGTCGTGGAAGACCCAGAGCACGCCCTGGGCGTCGACCCAGACGTCGGCCTCGATGCTGAAACCGCGGTCGCGGGCGGCGTCGAAGGAGGCGGGAGTGTTCTGGTCGACACCCCGCGTGACGTGGCCACGGTGCGCGATGACCTCGAGCCCGTCGCACGACGTGGGTGCGGCGACGGCGACGGCGGCGGGCGCGAGCGTCACGGAGCCGGCGAGCAGGCCGACGGAGAGCGCGGCGGCTGCGACCGCCGCGGTGCTGCGAGTGGTGAACGACATGTGCGGATTCCCCCATGGGCTGTACGAGCCGGCGCGGGTGCGTCCGCGCGGTCCACCGGACGTGCGGCAGACCTCAGCGTCGCCACGATACGCGCGTCAGAGCACCGCACCGCCCTCCAGGGCGAGAACTACCCGTGGGGGTGGGTCGGGGACGGTTCCGGCGCCCCGGGGCGAACAGGCCCGGCTCAGGCGACGGCGGTCGGCTGGGGCAGGGCGCGCTGCGAGCTCGGGCGGGCGGCACGGAGGGCGGGCAGTGCCTGCGGGTGCGGCTCGCGGAGCAGCCGACCCACGACGAGGCCGACGGGCAGGGACAGGAGACACCAGCCGAGGAGCACCACCGCGAGGACGACCATGAATGAAGTGTGGACTTGGTAACCGATCCCTGTCCAGGGTTTGGAGAAAGTAACAAAATCGGATTGTCAGGATGGACGCCGCGGACGAGCCGACCTGCGGGGCCACCGGCGACGAGGGCGACGGCGGTCGCGCCAGCCGCGCTCGAGACCCGCCCGTCCGTCTCGTCCGCCACCGCGGTGTGCTGCCGAGGACCACCTGGGTGGCGCCGGCGTGCGCGAGGCCGAGCGTGACCGTTCGGGCCGGTCGCTCGACGCGGCGGTCGCTTGTCACGACCTCCTCGGCCGGCCCCTAGCCCGGCCAGCGGCGGGATCAGGGCCTCCAGCGGGGTCGGTGCGACCGAGAAGGGGTCGGGGACCCGCCCCGGTCCTCGCGGTCAGGTCCCGGAGTTGATCATGCCCGCGCCGACCGTGACACCGGTGGCCTCGTCGATGAGGATGAAGGACCCGGTGGTGCGGTTCTTCGAGTAGGAGTCGCACAGCAGCGGCTTGGTCGTCCGGATCTGCACGCGCCCGATCTCGTTCAGACCCAGCTCCTTGGTCTCCTGGTCGCGGTGCAACGTGTTCACGTCCAGTCGGTACTGGATGTCCTTGACCAACGCTCGCGCGTTGTTCGAGGTGTGCTTGATCGCCAGCTTCTGGCGCGGCTGCAGCGGCTTGGTCGCCATCCAGCAGATCATGGCGTCGATGTCCTGGCTGGGCTGAGGTGCGTTCTTGACCCGGGCGATCATGTCGCCACGCGAGACGTCCACGTCGTCGGCGAGGCGGACGGTGACCGACATCGGGGGGAACGCCTCGGCGATCTCACGGTCGAAGAGGTCGATGCCCTCGATCGTGGACGTCATGCCGCTCGGCAGCACGACGACCTCGTCGCCGGGCTTGAGGATGCCGCCGGCGACCTGACCGCCGTACCCGCGGTAGTCGTGGTGCTCGTCGGACTTCGGCCGTACGACGTACTGGACGGGGAAACGCACGTCGACGAGGTCACGGTCGGAAGCGACGTGGATGTGCTCCAGGTGGTGCATGAGCGTCGGGCCGGAGTACCAGTCCATGCTCTCGGAGCGGTTGACCACGTTGTCGCCGGCCAGCGCCGAGATCGGGATGACCTCGAGGTCGGGGATGTTGAGCTTGGTCGCGAACTGGGTGAACTCCTCGCGGATCTTGACGTAGACGTCCTCGGAGAAGTCGACGAGGTCCATCTTGTTGACAGCGAGCACGAGGTGCGGGACCCGGAGCAGCGAGAGGATCACCGCGTGACGTCGCGACTGCTCGGTCAGGCCCTGGCGGGCGTCGACGAGCACGAGGCCGAGGTCGGCCGTCGAGGCGCCGGTGACCATGTTGCGGGTGTACTGCACGTGGCCCGGGGTGTCGGCGATGATGAACTTGCGGTTCGGCGTCGCGAAGTAGCGGTAGGCCACGTCGATCGTGATGCCCTGCTCGCGCTCGGAGCGCAGACCGTCGGTCAGCAGCGCGAGGTCGGTGTAGTCGTAGCCCTTGCCGCGACTGGTGGTCTCCACCGCCTCGAGCTGGTCGGCGAAGATCGACTTCGAGTCCAGCAGCAGTCGGCCGATCAGGGTCGACTTGCCGTCGTCGACCGAGCCGGCCGTGGCGAAGCGCAACAGGTCCATGTTGGTGGCGCTGATCGTGGGGGTGTCCGTGGCCATCAGAAGTAGCCCTCCTTCTTGCGGTCTTCCATGGCAGCCTCGGAGAAGCGGTCGTCGCCGCGGGTGGCGCCGCGCTCGGTGAGCGTGGCCACGGCGATCTCCTCGATGATCTCGGGGATCGTGGAGGCGGTGCTCTCGACGCACCCGGTGAGCGTGATGTCACCGCAGGTGCGGAAGCGGACGGTGCGCTCCTCGACGACCTCGCCCTCGCGGGTCGGGTTGAGGGACGTCTCGCTCATCAGCATGCCGTCGCGTTCGAAGACGCGACGCTGGTGGGAGAAGTAGATGTCGGGGATCTCGATGCCCTCGCGGCCGATGTAGTCCCAGATGTCGAGCTCGGTCCAGTTCGAGATCGGGAAGATCCGCATGTGCTCACCCTCGTGCAGGCGGCCGTTGTAGAGGCTCCACAGCTCGGGACGCTGCAGCTTGGGGTCCCACTGCCCGAACTCGTCGCGGTGGGAGTAGACGCGCTCCTTGGCGCGGGCCTTCTCCTCGTCGCGCCGCCCCCCGCCGAAGGCGGCGGTGAAGCCGTTCTCCTCGATGGCGTTGAGCAGGGTGCCGGTCTGCATCCGGTTGCGCGAGGTCTTGCCGTCGTCGACGACCACGCCGTTGGCGATGGCGTCGTCGATGCTGGCGACCACGAGCTTGACGCCGAGGCGGTTGACCCAGTTGTCGCGGGTCCCGAGCACCTCGGGGAAGTCGAGGCCGGTGTCGACCTGGAGGACGGGGAACGGGATCTTCGCCGGGTAGAAGGCCTTCTCTGCCAGGCGGAGCATCACGATGGAGTCCTTGCCGCCGGAGAACATCAGGACGGGCTTCTCGAACTCGGCCGCGACCTCACGGAAGATGTGGATCGACTCCGCCTCGAGCTGGTCGAGCTGACTCAGCTGGTAGTCGGCGTGCGTGTCAGACATGGGCGACGGTGTACCTCTCGGGTGGACAGCAGGCAGCATCGTAGTCGTGCCCGGTGGTCTCGTTGCACGCGGCGCCCCGGTACGGGCCGAACGTGGGCAGCGGTCCGGTGGTGCGTGCCGCCTGGGGTCCCCCTCTCAGCCGGGCACGTGGCCCACGGCTGCGGAGCCCCGGACCTCCAGCGGCCCGGCCGAGGCCGGCACGAAGACGGTCTGCCCGCGGGTGAGGTCGACCCGTCCGGCGCCGTCGGCGGTGAGGACGGCGCAGTCGTCGTCGAGCGCCAGCACCAGGTGGGGCCCGTCCGTGCTCGACCGGCTCGTGGTCGCGGCGACGGTGAGGGCGAAGTCGGTGACGGGCGGCTCGAACACGCGGTCGGACCCGTCGGCGTACGCCTCGAGGCGTGGGGCCTCGATCGGGGTGAAGTCGGTGGCGTCCAGCACCTCGGGCACGTCGCGATGCTTCGGCGTGAGGCCGGCGCGCAGCACGTTGTCGCTGGAGGCCATGATCTCCACGCCGAACCCCGAGGCGTAGGCGTGGACCACCCCGGCCCCGACGAACATCGCCTCGCCCGGTGCCAGCACCACATGGTTGAGCAGCAGCGTGACCAGGACGCCGGGGTCGTCCGGGTAGCGCTCGGCGAGCTGGGGGAACAGCTCGCAGACCCGGATCGCCTCCCGACGTAGGACGGCGTCCTCGGAGTCACGCCTGCTCCGCACCGAGACCGCGGTGCGCTCCTCGCGGTGGCCGCGTGCGGCGGCCCCGCGCGCGGCGACCACCAGGCCCGCGAGGACGTCCCGGGTCTCCTGCGGCGACGTGGTCAGGACGTCGGTGACGACCGTACGCAGCACCGACGCGGGCGACGCCTGACCCTGGACGTCCCCGCCCAGCCGTCCCGCGGTCCTGTCGGCCCACGGGTGGTCGAGCAACGAGAGGAGGGCGCAGGAGCGGCCCACGTCACGGAAGCCGGCCATGCCCTCGAAGCGGGTGAGGGCGTAGATCAGCTCGGGCTTGTGCCACGGGTCGAGGTAGCTGCGGTGGGCCGCGTCCAGGGGTACGCCGGCCTGCTCCTCGCGGTCGAAGCCCAGCCGGGCGCGCGCGGACGAGGGGTGCACCTGCAGCGACAGCGGCTCGCCGACGGCGAGCACCTTCATCAGGAACGGGAGCCGGGCGCCGTGCGCGGCGTGCACGCGCTCACCGAGCAGGCCGACGGGGTCGGCGGCGATCGCCTCGTCCAGGCGGCGCCCGTCGGGGAGCACCGACGGGTCACCGGCGTGCGCCCCGATCCACAGCTCCGCCTCGGGCCCGCCGCTCGGCTCCCGCCCGAGGAACCGCGCGAGGCGGCGCCGGGAGCCCCACGCGTAGTCGCGCACGGGGTTGGTCAGCTCGAACACCGGGGCACCTCGGCAGGACGCGACGGACAGGTGTCCCCAGGCTAGGCCAGGAGCGTGAGGGCCCTCCTCAGCCGGGGCCGCTCGCTGCCGCGCCGATCAGACCGAGAACGTGTGGGTGTAGGCCAGCGCCGCGACGCGACCGACCTGATAACCGGTGAACTGCAGCGCGATCTCGGCGCCCGCGTCGACGACGGACATCACGCCGTACTGCTGGACGGGAAGTCCCACGGTGGACGGGACCGGGCCGGACGAATAGGGACCACCCTTGTGCGACGACGTGCCCTGCAGGGCCGCTGCCTGGAAGACCGGGATGCCGCCCGGCGAGTTGCGGCCGTCGTCCGCGGCGAGTGCGTGCATGTCTCCCGAGATGATCGCGAGCCTCTTGCCGGTGGCGGCGATGAAGCCGGCCAGCTCTGCACGCTCGGTGCCGTAACCGCCCCACCAGTCGGCTGTCTGGGCCGCGGGAGCGATCCACGGGTTCTCGTTGATCCAGATGATGACCGGCTCCGTCGTCGCGCTGATCGTGTCCTTGAACCACTGCTTCTGCTCTGCGCCGAGCATTGTCTTGCCCGCGTCGTCGACCGTCGCTCGGGGCGACTTGTACGACCGGTTGTCGGTGGCGATGAAACGGACGCGTCCGTAGGAGAAGGTCTGGTAGATCCCCCCCGTGGTGGACGGGAGCGGGTACGAGGGGACGTACTGGCGGTAGGTGGCCTGCGCTGCCGGCTTCGACGCCGACGTGCTGTCGGACCCGTTCGACCCGAAGTCGTGGTCGGACCAGGTGTAGACGGTGGGGACGTCGGCGTAGAGAGGACCCTGGTGGGCGGAGGTGAGGGCCCGGTCGTACGCGGCACGGTAGGCGGCGGGGTCGTCCACGGAGATGTTGCCGTAGTGGAGGTCGCCCAGGTGGAGGAAGAACTCAGGGTCGTGACCACGGATCTCGCTGAAGGCGCCAGCGTCCGGTGCGTTGCAGCAGGAGGCGAACGCGAACACGAAGCTGGCCGCCGCCGCGGGACTGGTGCGGAACCTTCCCACCTTGGTGGTGTCGACGACCCCATCCACCTCGACCCCGTAGTAGTACCGGACGCCCGGCACGAGGCCGTCGATGACGAGCTTCGCCATTCCGTTGACGTCGGGGGACGCCGTCGCCGAGTAGAGGATGCCGGTCGTCAGACCAGGGTCGGGGGCGACCTTCAAGCGGGCTGCGGAGGCGTTCGCCAGCTTCACCGCCACGGTGGCCCCGGTCGGGGTGACCGCTCCTGCCCAGCGGCTGACCAGGGCCGGGGCGCTCGGACCGGTGTTGAGCTGGAGGACGGCGCCGATCACCTGGTCGCTGCGTCGCCAGGTGAACCTGGTGCGGAGCAGATCCTGACCCGTCGCCAGCGGCGTGCCGTGCTCGGTGAGCGCAGTTCCGGGACAGTCGGGCTGCGTGGCGTGGTAGCTGGTGGTGATGCATTCCCAGCCCGGAGCCGTGGGCCGGAACTCGGCTCCGGTGCCGCCGGCCGTCGGCGGGTCCATGGCGTCGATGCAGAACACCGCGAGCTGGATGCTTGCCGACTCAGCGGCGGGTGGGTTCAACAGCATGCTGGTGCGCGGAGAGTCGGAGTAGGCGGGGCTCGCGAGCGGCCCCAGCGGGTCGGTGCCGTTGATCCCGGCGTACTCCGAGACGACCCAGGACCCACCCGGGGAGGGGGTGGTCCAGGTGAACGTCACCGCGGTCTCACTGCCTGTCCCCACCCGGCACAGGGCAGCGAGGCTGACCGAGGTGCCGATCCGCTGGAAGACGAGCCTCCAGCCCGACGGGGCCCTGAACCGGCCCGCAGAGCCGTCGACTGAGATCACGGCCAGCAGCAGGTTCCCAGCGGCAGGAGCCGGGAAGGTCACCGGTGCTGAGGTCCGCACGGCACCGTAGGTCGAACCCGTGGTGAGTCCAGCGCGACTGGCGACTGCTCCGTGTGCCGGCGCCGTCGGGAGGAGCGTGGGCAGCGCGACAGCCAACCCGGCGCCGAGCCCGCCGCGCAGCGCGTCTCGTCTGGTCAGGTCCCGCATGGCCTCGGCCCCCCGGTTGCGTGTCAGGCAACCCTCCCGAGCGAGCAGGATGACGCTCCCACACGAAGTGGGATGCAGGAGATTAGCACTCCCGAGCGGAATGCCGCTCGCTCGAGGGATGCAACGGCAGGTGCCTGCTCGGTGGTCGCGGCGCGAGCGCATGGAGCGTCTGAAGACCCTGGCTTCTCCGGTGCGGGGGTCTCGAGGCTCGGGCCCGGGGGCCCTCGCACCTCGACCGACGGTGGATGCCGGGAGGGTGCGACGCCGAGCACGTCCTAGTCGTCGGCGGCCGGGGTCGGCCGCGTCGCCTCTGCCCGGCCCGGTTCCTCCAGGTCGGCGATGGTCGGAGCCCCCATGAAGGGCAGGCCCTGCTCCTTGCGCAGCAGCCCCCAGACCAGGGGGACGAGCACGACCATGGCGAGACCGATGCCGGCGACGAGCAGCGGGCTGGTCTCCTCACGCCCCAGGGGCGCCCAGCCGGCCTTGTCGAGCAGGGCGACGCCGGACATGGTCAGCACGACCACGATGCCGCGGCGGATCATCGACTGCGGGACCCGGGGCGCGATCGTGGAGCCGATGATGGTGCCGGGCACCGAGCCGAGGATCAGCGGGATGGTCAGGCCCCAGTCGAGGCCGTGGATGGCGATGTTGGAGATGGCCGCGGCCAGGACGAGCGGCACGGCCTGCACCAGGTCGGTGCCGACCAGCCTCACCGCGGACAGGCCCGGGTACAGCATCAGCAGGGCCACCATGATCACCGAGCCGGAGCCGACGCTGGTGATGCCGACGAGCAGCCCTCCGAGCATCCCGACCAGCAGCGTCGGGATCGGACGGACGCGGGGGTTCGGGTCACCCCCGTCGTACCCCGACCGCACCCGGCGCAGGTTGATGTAGAGCCGGATCGCGTACGTGCTGGCCGCCAGCAGCAGCGCGAAGCCGATCGCCAGCTGCAGCGTCGTGTCGAGGTTCTCGGCGTCGGTGAACCGGTTGACCAGGTAGGGACCGAGCAGGGCGGTGGGCACCGACCCCAGCACCAGCCACTTCGCCAGGGTGAGGTTGGGCGAGCCCTCCCGCGAGTGCACGATGGCGCCCCCGGTCTTGTAGACCGCCGCCGCGGTGAGGTCGGCGGTGACCACGGCCGAGGTCTCGCCGACGCCGAGGAAGATCAGGGCCGGGGTCATCAGCGCACCTCCGCCCATCCCGGTCAGCCCGACCACGATGCCGACGATGAACCCCGCCGCCGCGATCGAGAAGAAGGCGGCGGTGATCAGGTCCTCCATGAGGGGTCCTCTCTCAGACCAGGCGGTCGACGGCGGCGGCGAGCAGCTCGTCGAGGTGGGCGGATGCGGCGGCGACGGCCTCGGGGCCCTGGCGGTAGGGGTCCTTCACGTCCAGGGCCGGGTCGGCGTCGCCGCGGTGCCGCCCGACCTGCTCGAGCAGGTCGCGACCGCGGACGTCCTCGGGGAGGCGGCGGACCGCCTCCACGAACTGCCCGAGGGTGTAGATCTTGCGGAAGGCGCCCGGGTCGTCCTCGAGCAGCTTGGTGCGGTGGCCCGCCTCCGCGGTGAGCACCAGGTCGGCCCCGGCGACCAGCTCGCGGCTGACGGGCCGGCTGGCGAAGGCCTCCGGGTCGACGCCGTGCGAGACCAGCTGGGCGGCCATCTCCGGGTCCATCGGGTGCTGGTCGAAGCCGTGGGTGCCGGCGCTGGAGAAGCGGACGGCGGAGTCGTCCTCACTGAGGTGGCGGGCGAACAGCTCCATGTAGGCCGAGCGGCAGATGTTGGCGGTGCAGACGAAGAGCACGTCGAGCGGGTCGGGGTCTCGAGACGCTCGCTGCGCTCCCTCCTCGACCAGCGGGCCGCCAGGCCCGAGCCTCGAGACCTGGTACGGGGCGTCGATGGGATCGGGGTCTCGAGATGCTCGCTGCGCTCGCTCCTCGACCAGCGGGGCGCCGTCGGTCGAGGTGCGAGGGCCGCCAGGCCCGAGCCTCGAGACCTGGTGCGGGGAGCTGGTGTCCCGGGGCAGGTAGCCGGCGTCGTCCAGGGCGTCCAGCACGTCGTCGAGGGCGTCCTCGATCGAGCGGCCGGTCGTGTCGACCCGGACGTCGGCGTCGTCGGGCTCCTCGTAGGGCGAGGAGATGCCGGTGAACTCGGGAATTTCGCCACGGCGCGCCTTGGCGTAGAGGCCCTTGCGGTCGCGGCGCTCGCACTCCTCCAGCGGGGTGGCCACGTGGACGAGGAAGAAGGCACCACCGGCGTCGTCGACCATCGCCCGGACCTGCTGGCGGGTCTCGTCGAAGGGGGCGATCGGACTGCAGACCGCGACGCCGCCGTGCCGCGAGACCTCGGCAGCCACCCAGCCGATCCGGCGGATGTTGGTCTCCCGATCGGCCTTGGAGAAGGTCAAGCCTGCGGACAGGTTCCGGCGTACGACGTCGCCGTCGAGGCTGGTCACGCTGCGTCCGCCGGCCTCGAGCAGGCGGTCCATCAGGGCCCGGGCCAGGGTGGACTTGCCGCTGCCGGAGAGCCCGGTGAAGAACAGGACGAGCCCCTGCTCCTCGGGTGCGGGCCGGTCCTGCTCGACGATCGCCGCCACCCGGTCGGCGGGCTCCCCACCGGCACGCAGCCCGTGGACGGGGTCGTCGCCGGAGTAGGTCGCGCTGACCTGGACGCCGAGGCGGTGGTCGGTCTCGGCGTCGCCGTGGGAGGGCAGCGGGACGGCCACGACGACGGCGTCGAGGTCCTCGGCCGCCACCAGGGTGGCGCGGACCAGCGCCACGGGGGAGAGGGGGGACAGGCCGGTGCCGCAGAGGACGAGCAGCACGAGGGGACCCAGGGCGCGCACCTCCTCGACCTGCTCGGCGCTCAAGGCGTCGGAGACCGGGACGACGGTGCGGCCCGCGTGCTCGGCGCGGACCTCGGCGGGGGACAGGTGCAGCCGACGGAACGGGCCGTGCTCGGCGCGCGCCAGGGGCTCGACGACGCGCGAGCCTGCGGGACCGCGGGTGGCGCGTGCCAGCGGGAGGCCCTCGGGGTCGACCAGCTCGACGGTCTCGGCGTCGGCGAGCGACCCCGGCAGGGTCAGGGTCACGGGGCTGCCGGGCTCGTCGAAGCCGCGCAGGGGCGCGTAGGCCCCACCGAGGAGGAGCTCGAGGTCGTCGAGCTCCTGCGGGGAGGGGCAGTGCTGGGGGGCCGGGGCAGGACCGGCGGCGGAATCGGACATCCGGCGCATCCTAACTGCATTACGTCGATGGACTTGGGGTTCGGCAGGATGCGGCGAGTCACCTGCGTAGGTTGCGGGCATGCCAGCACAGGTCGTCGCCGAGATCGTTCGTTCCGGGTTCGTGGAGGGTCACCACTATGGCTCGCTGGTGGCGCTGGACGGCCGGGGTGAGGTCGAGTGGTCGGTGGGCGAGGTCGAGGCGCCGATCCTGCCGCGCTCGTGCAGCAAGCCCCTCCAGGCGTTGGGGATGGTGCGGGCCGGGCTGGACCTGCCCGAGGAGCTGCTGGCGCTGACCTGCGCCTCGCACAGCGGGGAGCCGATGCACCAGGAGGGCGTACGCCGGATCCTGGCGACGGCCGGCCTCGAGGTCGACGCCCTGCAGACGCCGCTCGACTGGCCCCTCGACGACGAGGAGCGCGAGCGCGCCCTGCGCGAGGGCGGGCAGAAGACGTCGGTGGCGATGAACTGCTCGGGCAAGCACGCCGGGATGCTCGCCACCTGCCAGGTCAACGGCTGGGACCTGGCGACGTACCGCGACCCCGAGCACCCCCTGCAGCAGGCGATCACGGCGACCTTCGTCGAGATGACCGGCGAGCCCGTCGACACGGTGGCTGTCGACGGGTGCGGTGCGCCGCTGCTGTCCACCCCGTTGACCGGGCTGGCGCGGGCGTTCCGCCGCCTGGCCGTAGCCGAGGACGGTCCGGAGCGGCGGGTCGCCGAGGCGGTCCGGCACCACCCGCAGATGGTCTCGGGCACCCGGCGCGACGAGCTCGTGCTGCTGAGGGCCATCCCGGGCGCGATCGGCAAGGCCGGTGCCGAGTCCTGCTACGTCGTCGCGCTCCCCGACGGACGGGCGCTCGCGCTGAAGACCGACGACGGGGCCGGCCGCGTACGACCGGTGCTCATGGCGGCGGCGCTGGAGCGGTCCGGGGTCCTCGACGACGTCGGCGTGGACGCCGAGGCCGTGCGCGGGACCGGCGTCGTCACGCTGCTCGGCGGCGGGAAGCCGGTGGGGGAGATCCGCGCGGTGTTCTGAGGGGCGGGTCCGCCGGTGGACCCGGCCCGCACGCCGCGGGTGACCGCCACCCGCCCGTGTCGCCGGTGTTCTCGAGGACGACCGGTAGCGGGCCGGGGTCGCTCGCGACGGGGTCGGTGCTCATCACCGGGCTGTGGACCCGTGCGGGGCCACGCACCACGGTCGTGCGTGTCGCCCATCGGACGGACCACACCTGCGACCTCGAGAGCGGAGCCCAGCCGCGCAGGTCGCCTCCCACCCGTCCCGAACTTGTTCGCGCCACCCGGTCCGGCGGCCTAGGCTCGCGGGTGCCATGCGCCAGTTCCCCCCTTCCG
>JBKJPE010000032.1:0-4725 GCA_046595185.1 Nocardioides sp. | reverse complement strand
CGACGACAGCAGCTCCCGCAGCCGCGACGGTCGCGCCCGGCGTCGTCGTCGGCGCAACCGCCGCAACCGCTCGCGCTCGCGCACGAACTGACCCACCCCCCGGACCGCCCCGCCACCTGCACCAGGGAGGCGGGGCGTCCTGCGTCTTGGCCACGACCGGCAGGATCGTCTCGTGGACCACGACGACGACCGGACCCTCCGTCAGCGGTTGCGGGCCTACCCGGCCGACAGCTGGGCGGTCGTGCTGGCGACCGTGCTGCTCACCGTGGTCATGATCGTCACGGTGGCGACCCTGTTCTAGGTCCTCCGCCCAGTCCCGTGCCGCCGGCCGGGCGGACGTGCCGGGCCCTCTCGGGGCCTCGCTAGTCTGAGCCGGTGAGCAGCACCGGCACCCCGCGTCCCCGCCCGCGCTGGCGGCTCGTCGTCGGTGTGCTGCTGGTCCTCGCCGGGGTCTCCCTCTTCGTGGCCCGGCAGGTCACCCGGGACGGGTCCGGGGGAGCGGGTCTCGACGGCCTCGTCTCGGGTCTCGTCGTCGCCCTCGGTGTCGTCACGCTCCAGCGCCCGCAGCGCTGAGGGACCTTCCGGGACCGTCACCGCGCCGACCTCTCACCAGCGGTAGTCGAGGAACTTCCCGTCGAAGGTCACCACGACCCGGTCGCCGTCCGGGTCGGGCCGCCGTGCGATGTCGACCTGGAAGTTGATGGCGCTCATGATGCCGTCGCCGAACTCCTCGTGGATCAGCGCCTTGAGCGCGGGGCCGTAGACGGCGAGCGCCTCGTGCAAGCGGTAGATCGTCGGGTCGGAGGCGACCGCCGGGTCGGCGACGCGGGTCGGCTGCTGACGCAGGGCCTCGGCGACGTCGTCACCGAGGTCGAGCAGCGAGCACGCCGCCGCCGCGGTCGCCTCCGGCACCGGGTGCTGCCCGAGCAGGGCGGCCGTCGTCCAGACCAGCGGGGCGTCGAGGTGGTCGGCGATGCTCGCCCAGGTCAGCCCGTGGCGTACCCGCGCCGAGTCCACGAGCCGGGCGGCGTCCTGCTTGGTCATGATCGGGGTCACGGGTGCTCCTCGGGTCGGGGCGCCGGCGGGGGGCCGCGCGCTCACCCCAGGATGCCCGGTGGCCGGTGCGGGAGCCGCTCAAGCCTTGCGGTCGTGCTTGACCCGGCGCCGCAGTTGCAGGATCCGCAGGCTGGAGGCGATCCCGGCGAGGAAGATGCCCGCCGCCGCTGCGATCAGCAGGGCCACCGCGACCGGGATGTCGGCCTCCCAGCCCAGGAAGCGCACCGTGGTCGGCTCGGTGTTCTGCGCCACGAAGATGATCAGGAAGATCAGGACGATCCCGAGCGCGATGACACCGACGTAGAAGCCGCCGGCACGGGAGCGGCGCAACGGGTCGGACTGCTTGGCCTGCGCCCCCGTGCCGGACCTGCCGGGCTTGCCGGACTTGCCGGACTTCGCGCCGGCGGGGGTGCCGCCGGGCTGCGTGCCGCGGTCGGGTCCGGGGGTCGGGCCGGGCTGGGGGGTCGTGGGGTTGCTCATGGATCAGGTGTACCGCACGAGGCTCCACCCCCCGTACCCGCGCGCGGGTGAGCGCGGCGCCCGGCGTCAGCCCAGAGCGACCAAGGTCACGGCGACGGCGCACAGCAGGAGTCCGACGCCCTGCCCGCGGTGGACGCGTTCGCGCAGCAGCGCAGCGGCGAGCAGGACCGTGACCGCGGGGTAGAGCGAGGTCAGCACCCCGGCCACCGCGAGGTAGCCGGCGCGGGCCGAGAGCAGGAACAGCACGGTCCCGGTCACCCCGAGCACCCCGCAGACCACACCGAGGTACGCCGCCGGCCGCCGGGGCACCCACGGGGCGCGCATCCCGGACGCGACGACCACCACCACCACGGCTGCCACGAGCTGGTTGAGCAGCACCGGCAGCAGGCCGGCGTCGTCCCCGACCTGGGCCAGGGCGGCGAAGAGGGTGCCGAAGCCCGCACCCGCGAGCAGGCCGTCGAGGACGGCGGCCCGGGCGGGCGTACGCCCGGGGCCCCCGACGGGGTCCGGGTCGGCGACGGGCTCGCGCGAGACCAGCCAGATGGCAGGGGCGGCCACGAGCAGCCCGGCGGCGACGAGCAGGCCGGGACGCTCGCCCAGCGCGACTCCGGCGGCCACCGGGATCACGGCGGCTCCGACGCCCGAGATCGGGGCGACCACCCCCATCCGGCCCGAGGAGAGACCGCGGTAGAGGAAGGCGGTGCCGACGCCGTTGCCGACCCCGCCCAGGACGGCCCACGCCCAGTCGGTGGGTCCGGGGCTGCCGGGGACGACGAGGGCGGCGACGAGCACCGCACCCGCGCCGCCGAGCTGGGAGAGCAGGGCCACCGCCCACGCCGAGGCCCGGTGGGAGGCCGCGCCGCCGACGAAGTCGGACACGCCGTAGGTCAGCGCGGCCACGAGGGCGAGGCCGACGGCGGTCACGGGCGCCGAGCCTACCGAGGGTCGCCCGGGGACGACGAAGGCCCCGGACAACCGTCCGGGGCCCTCGTCGACGTCTGGTGGGTGGTGCTCAGCGCCCGGCGTCGGGAGCGGGGGTGCCGCGGAGCTTGTGGGTCTCGTCCACCACGGTCACGGCCACCTCCTTGAGCTTGTCCTCGTGCTCGCGCGCGTGATGCGCGCAGAACATGAGCTCTCCGCCCGCCTGCAGGGCGACGCGAAGGTAGGCCTGCGCACCGCAGCGGTCGCAGCGGTCTTCGGCAGTCAGGGGAGCACTGGTAGCAACTGCAGTAGTCACAACGGCCTCATCTCTTGGTCGGTCGGTGCTAGTCACAACGTAGTCCGGGGACCTGTCATTCCTCAGCCGTTCGTGGCGAACCACACTGTGATCGAACCACGCGGGTGGTGATCCTCAAGGGTGACCGGCCGGTCGTCGCCGTCCGGTCCGTCGGTGCTGCGGTGAGGCTGCGTACTTCCCTCGACCTTACCGGGCAGGCGGTACTCCCGGGCAGGCGAGCCGTCCGCCGGGCGACGGCGTGTCGTCGGTAGGTTCGATCCGTCCCCACCCGTCCACGACCCGGGAGCCTCCGATCGACAAGACGTACACCGCCGCCCACCTTCTCGTCCTCGAGGGCCTGGAGGCCGTCCGCAAGCGGCCCGGCATGTACATCGGCTCCACCGACACCCGAGGGCTGATGCACTGCCTGTGGGAGATCATCGACAACGGCGTGGACGAGGCGCTCGCGGGTGAGGCGCACCGTGTCGAGGTGACGCTGCACGCCGACGACTCGGTGGAGGTGCACGACGACGGGCGCGGCATCCCCACCGACAAGGAGCCCAAGACCGGGCTGCCCGGCGTCGAGGTCGTGGCCACCAAGCTGCACGCGGGCGGCAAGTTCGGCGGCGGGTCGTACGCCGCCACCGGCGGGTTGCACGGCGTGGGGCTCTCGGTGGTCAACGCTTTGTCGTCACGGATGGACATCGACGTCGAGCGGGCCCCCAGCCGGCAGGGGCTGAGCTTCCGCCGCGGGGTGCCCGGCGTCTTCGACGCCGAGGGTTCCGGTGCGGGGTTCGAGGCGAGGTCCGGGCTGAGCCGCAAGGTCGGGCGGGTGCCCAGGGGGCGCAGCGGCACCCGGATCAGGTTCTGGCCGGACCGGCAGATCTTCACCGCCGACGCCGCCTTCGAGCTGGAGGGCCTGCTCGGGCGGGCGCGGCAGACCTCCTTCATCGTCCCGGGCCTCGAGCTGGTGATCCGCGACGAGCGGGGCGACGTACCGGTCGAGGAGTCGTTCCGGCACGACGGGGGGATCGCGGAGTTCGCGGAGTTCCTCGCCCACGACGAGGCCGTGACCGACATCGTGCGGCTCCAGGGCACCGACACCTTCGTCGAGACCGTGCCGATGCTCGACGAGGTGGGCCACATGACGCCGCAGGAGGTGGAGCGCGAGCTCGCCGTCGACGTGGCCGTGCGATGGGGCGCCGGGTACGACACCGAGCTGCGCTCCTTCGTCAACGTGATCGCCACGCCCAAGGGCGGCACCCACGTCAACGGCTTCGAGCAGGCGGTCACCAGGACCTTCAACGAGGTCATGCGCGCCAGCAAGGCGCTGAGGGTCAACGACCAGGACGTGGTCAAGGACGACGTGCTTGAGGGCATGACCGCCGTGGTCACCGTGCGCCTGGCCGAACCGCAGTTCGAGGGCCAGACCAAGGAGATCCTCGGCACTCCCGCGGCGCGCAACGTCGTACGCAAGGTCGTCGCCGCTGAGCTCAAGGGTTTCCTCACCTCGACGAAGCGGGTCGAGAAGGCCCAGGCCAGGCTGGTCATGGAGAAGGTCGTGGGCGCCCAGCGGACCCGGATCGCGGCGCGCCAGCACAAGGAGACGCAGCGCCGGAAGAACGCCCTGGAGTCCTCTGCGCTGCCGGCCAAGCTCGCCGACTGCCGCAACACCGACAACGAGCGCACCGAGCTGTTCATCGTCGAGGGCGACTCCGCGCTCGGCACCGCGAAGCTGGCCCGGGACTCGATGTTCCAGGCGCTGCTGCCGATCCGCGGCAAGATCCTCAACGTCCAGAAGTCCTCGCCCTCGGACATGCTCAAGAACGCCGAGTGCGCGGCCATCATCCAGGTGCTCGGCGGGGGAGTGGGGCGCTCGTTCGACCTCGACGCCGTGCGCTACGGCAAGCTCATCATCATGGCCGACGCCGACGTCGACGGCTCCCACATCCGCTGCCTGCTGCTGACCCTGG
>JBKJPE010000133.1:0-16761 GCA_046595185.1 Nocardioides sp. | reverse complement strand
AGCAACGGCGCCGGCAAGTCGACCCTGCTGCGCGCGATCTCGGGCACGCTCGGCATGCACGGCGGCGCCGTGCGCTCGGGGACCATCGAGTTCGAGGGGCAGTCGCTGCACAAGATGAGCCCCGCCGCGGTAGCCCGGGCCGGGGTCGTGCAGTCGCCCGAGGGCCGCCAGGTGTTCGGCCGGATGACCGTCGAGGAGAACCTCGCCGTCGGCGGTCTGACGACGCCGCGGTCCCACCGGGCCGCGTCGCGGGACCGGGTCATGGACCTCTTCCCCCGACTGGCAGAACGCAGCCGGCAGCGGGCCGGGCTCCTCTCCGGCGGCGAGCAGCAGATGCTGGCCATCGGGCGGGCCCTGATGGCCGAGCCCAAGGTCCTGCTGCTCGACGAGCCCTCCCTCGGTCTCGCACCGCTGCTGATCGACCAGATCGGGGAGATCGTCTCGACCATCAATGAGCAGGGCACCCCCGTCGTGCTCGTCGAGCAGAACGCCGCCATGGCGCTTCGTGTCGCCCACGACGCGATCGCGCTCGAGGTCGGCCGGGTGGCCATCCGCGGGACCGCCACCGAGCTCTCGGGCTCGGACGCGGTCAAGGCCCTCTACCTCGGCGGCCACGGCCACGCCGACGACGACCACCACGACCACCACGACGACGACCACGAGCCCGGCGGGGAGTCCGCCGACCGACCGGGCCGCACCCGCCGACCGACCCTGAGCAGGTGGACCCGATGACCGGCACCGCCCCCGCCACCACTACCGCCGCGACCGGGTCCGAGGCCGCCGCGCCGGACGTGCCGACCCTGCACGTCGAGGGCGTCACCGTCCGTTTCGGCGGCGTCACCGCGCTGGACGACGTGAGCTTCGCGGTCCGCCCGGCCACGATCCACGCCGTCATCGGGCCCAACGGCGCCGGCAAGTCGACCTGCTTCAACGTCATCTCCGGCCTCTACGCGCTCAACGAGGGACGCGTGCGCTTCGGCGACGACGACGTCGTGGGCCGACGCCCGCACCACCTGGCCCACCTCGGCATCGGGCGGGCCTTCCAGAACGTCTCCCTCTCCGGCCACACCACCGTGCTCGACACGGTGATGCTCGGCCGCCACGCCCTGACCTCCGGCGGCTTCCTGGGCGCCGGGCTCCGGTTGCCCGGCATGCGTCGCGAGCAGCGGCGCCACGCCGACCGGGTAGCCGAGATCTGCGCCTTCCTCGGCCTCGGCGACCGCCTCCACCGCCCGGTCCTCGAGCTCTCCTACGGCGACCAGAAGCGCGTCGACATCGCACGCGCGATCGCCATCGAGCCCCGCCTGCTGATGCTGGACGAGCCGGCGGCCGGGATGAACGAGGGCGAGACCCGCAAGATGGCGCAGACCATCACCGACCTGCGCGACGCGCTCGGCATCTCGGTGCTCCTCGTCGAGCACGACATGGCCCTGGTCATGGGGATCGCCGACCACGTCACCGTCCTCGACTTCGGCAAACGCATCGCCGACGGGACCCCGGCGACGGTCCAGCAGGACCCGGACGTGATCCGCGCCTACCTCGGCGACATGGCCGCGGAGGGCTTCAGCACCTCGGAGCCCGAGCCCCACCCCCACCCCGACCGCTCGGACCCCGCGCCCCACCCGCACCCCGACCGCTCGGGCCACCCGGAAGGCACCACGTCGTGACCACGCTGCTGCAGCTCACGGTGAACGGCGCGGGCCGCGGCGCGATCTTCGCGCTGCTGGCCCTCGGCTTCGTCATCATCTTCCGCGCGACCGGGGTGGTGAACTTCGCGCACGGGTCGCTGGTCCTCGCCGGCGGTTACGTCGCCTACCGCTTCTCCGACCAGGGCTTCCTGGTGGCCAGCGTCGCCGGGATCCTGACCGCGGGCCTGCTCGCCGTCTTCATCGAGCGCGTCCTGGTCGCCCGGAGCCGCAACGCCGACCCGATCGCGCTCGTGCTGCTCACGATCGGGGTCGACGTGATCGTGACCGAGGAGGCCGCCCGACGCCTCAGCACCGACGCGCCCTTCCTGCGTCCGCCGTGGGCGCAGGAGGTGATCCGCTTCGGCGAGGTCACCATCCTGGTCGGACAGCTCGTCGCCCTGGTGGTCGGGCTCGTCCTGATCGGGATCCTGCTCGCCCTGTTCCGCTACACCGGGTGGGGCCTGAGCATGCGGGCCCAGGCCGAGAACAGGGAGGCGGCCGCCCTGATGGGGGTCCGCAACGCCCAGGTCACCGCCGCCGCGTGGCTGGTGGCCGGCCTCCTGGCCGGCGTCGCCGTGCTCTTCCTGGCCACCCCTGACTTCTCCGGGTCCGGCGTCTCACGTGCCACCCACGCCCTGGCCCTGGTCGCCTTCCCCGCGGCGGTCATCGGCGGGCTCGACTCCGTCGTGGGGGCGGTGATCGGCGGGTTCGTCGTCGGGCTGACCGAGGCCTACGCCGGGCAGTACATCGGCCTCGACTTCGCCAAGAGCGCGGTCTTCCTGGTGATGCTCGCGGTGCTCGTCGTGCGCCCCTCCGGCCTCTTCGGCTCCGCGGAGGTGCACCGTGTCTGACGTCAAGGACCGCGACGGCGCCCCGGCCGGCTCCTCCGCCGACCGGGCCGCCCCCGGTGCCGCAGCACCGGCCACGAGCCGTGCGTTTGCGATCGTCCGCCTCGTCCTGGGCCTGCTGGTCCTGCTCGTCCTGCTCGCCGCGCCGCTCTACGTCGACGCCACCTGGCTGCGGGTCGGCGAGTTCGTGATGGTCAGCGCGGTCGCCGCGATCGGCCTGACCATGCTGACCGGGCACTGCGGGCAGCTCTCCTTGGGCACGCCGTTCTTCATGCTGATCGGCGCCACCGTGTACGCCGTGCTGGCCAGCGACCCGGTGGCCGACTCCGACCTGGTCGCCCTCGGGCTGCCGCCGCTGCTGGCCCTGCTCGCCGCGGTCGTGGTCAGCGGGCTCGCGGGGCTGGCGTTCGCGCCGGTCGCCGGCCGGGTCGGGGGGATCTACCTGTCGGTGGCGACCCTCGCGCTGGTCTACCTGGGCCTCTACCTCGGCCAGCGCTTCTCCGAGCTGACCGGCGGCGCCGCGACCGGCCGCCCGTCACCGGCCTTCGAGGTCCTGGGCTTCTCCTTCACCACCGCCGAGCCGGAGTTCCTGCTGCTGGGTGTCCCGCTCCTCGCCCCCGAGCGCACCTGGTACCTGTTCCTGCTCTTCACCGCGATCGCGTTCGTGCTGGCGACCGGGGCCGTACGCTCCCGCCCGGGCCGCGCCTGGCGCGCCGTGCGGGACAACCCCGCCTCCGCGACCGCGATGGGCGTCGACGTCGCCCGGACCCGCGCCGGGGCGTTCGTGATCTCCTCGGCCTACGCCGGCCTGTCCGGGGTGATGACCGTCATGTGGTTCGGACTGCTCAAGGCCGACGAGAACGAGTTCGACGGCTCCTGGTCCATCGCGGTCGCAGTCGGACTGCTGGCGATGATCATCATCGGCGGCCTCGGCTCGATCACCGGGGCGGTCGTCGGGGCAGCCTTCGTCTCCGGCTTCCCGCTCGCCCTGAACGTGCTGGTCCCGCAGGTCGGCTTCCTGCAGGACCTGACGAGCGGCGACGGTGGCTTCACCCCCGTCGTGCTCACCGCCTACGCCTACGGCACCCTGATCGTGCTGCTCGTCATCTTCGAGCCGGGGGGTCTGGCCGCCATCGCCCGACGACTCACCCACCGCTTCACGCGCACCACCCGATGAAGAACCCATGAGAGAAGAGACCCCATGAAGACACGACGACTACTCGCCACGGCCGCCGTCGCGACCCTGGCGCTCACGGCCTGCAGCAGCAAGAGCAGCGAGTCCTCCGAGGGCGGTGCGGTGGAGGCCGGTGTCACCGACGACACCATCAGCCTCGGCGTGCTGACCGACCAGAGCGGGCCCTTCATCCAGCTCGGCACGGGCACGGTGGACGGCCACCAGATCTGGGCCGACGAGGTGAACGCCGCCGGCGGCATCTGCGGGCGCGAGATCGTGCTCGAGGTGCGCGACCACGGCTACCAGGCCGACGCCGGCGTCCTGGCGTACCAGGAGCTGCTGCCCGACGTGCTCGGCTTCATGCAGATCCTGGGCTCGCCGATCATCGCCGCGCTCGACCAGCAGCTGATCGACAACGAGACCACCTCGGTGGCCCTGTCCTGGTCGTCATTCCTGCTGGACAACCCCTACGTGGTCATCCCCGGCACCACCTACGACGTCGAGATGATCAACGGACTCTCCTACCTGCTGGAGCAGGGTGACATCGCCGAGGGCGACACCGTCGGCTTCATCTACCTCGAGGGCGAGTACGGCGAGAACGGGCTGCTGGGCGCGGAGTACTTCGCCGAGCAGCACGACATCACCCTCGAGGCCGTCAAGGTGCTGCCCACCGACACCGACCTGCGCAACGTGGTGACCGGGCTGCGTGGCGAGGACGTCTCGGCGATCGGGCTGACCACCACCCCGTCGCAGACCCTGTCGGTGGCCACGGTGTCCGCCCAGCTGGGCCTCGACGTCCCGCTGGTGGGCAACAACCCGACCTTCGCCCCCGCGATCCTCACCGAGGAGACCCAGGCGGCGCTGGAGAGGTTCTCCCTCGTCGCCAGCGCGGCGCCCTACAGCTCCAACGTGCCGAAGGCCAAGGAGGTCGCCACCGCCTACGAGGACCTCGGCAAGCCCGAGCCTGCGAACGCCGGCATCCCCTACGGCTACGCCATCGGGGAGATCTGGGGTCAGATCCTGGAGACCGCGTGCGAGGCCGACGACCTGACCCGGTCCGGCATCCAGGACGCGCTCGCGGCGAGCACCGAGATCGGCACCGACCAGCTGGTCGCCGACCTCGACCTCACCTCCCCGGGGTCCCCGGCCACCCGCGAGGTCTACATCGGCACGCCCGACATCGAGGCTCCCGGAGGCATCACGCAGAACGGTGACCTCTTCACCTCTCCCGACGCCGAGAGCTACGTGGCGCCCGAGGAGGGCTAGGCCCCACCCACGCATCACGACGGGCCCGTCGTGACCTCCGGCAGCGGAGGTCGCGGCGGGCCCGACTCGTCCGGTGCGCCGGCAGGGATCCGGTCCCCGGGCGCTCAGACCGCCTTGCCCACCGTGAGCAGGACCGCGGAGTCCTCGACCGCCTCCAGAGCATGACGTGAGTCTGGGATGGTCAGGAGGTCCCCCGGCGACCCGTTCCAGCTGGTGTCTCCCGCGACGAGGGTGACGCGGCCGTGAAGGACCTGGAGGGTCGCCTCGCCCGGGCTCTCGTGCTCGGCGAGCCCGCTGCCCGCACGGAGGGCGATCAGCGTCTGACGCAGGACGTGCTCGTGACCGCCGTAGATCGTGTGTGCGCTGCGGCCGCTGGAGGCGGTCGCGGCGGTCGCCAGGTGGTGGCGGACGAGGGCGGTCAGGGATTCCTTCTGCATGGGGGGTGCCTTCCGGGGTGTCGTCACTCGATGTCCTGCGCCCCGCGCAGGAAGCTGAGGTGAGCCGCCTCGACGGCGGCCCGGCCGGCGGCGCCGAGGGCGACGACCGAGACCGGGAGGATCCCGAGGTCCTCACGCTCGACGTGGGCGTCCAGGTCGAGGACGGCTCTCGTGTCGGCCGCCGAGCCGGTGGCGGCCGATGGTCTCCCCGACCCCGGCGGCTCCCGGCGACCTGTCCCGCGGACCTCCGGACGTCAACGCGGTCATCCGGGTCCCCCCCCGTCGAGTGCGCCTCGCGAGCGCGAGGACCCCTCCACCCTCGGCTGGATCCGGTGGCTCGATGAGTGCCGAAAGACCCTCGGTCCAGGGGCGAAGGCGGTGCGGGCCCGGTCCGGAGGTCAGCGCCTGGCAGGAGGTGACAGGTCGGCGGTCGGTCTCAGTGGTCGCTCGGATCGCTGAGCTGGGGGTCGCCGATCGTGACGTCGCCGACGTGGAGGTGGGTCGGCACGACCGTCACCTGGACGCTGTCGTCGGCGGGAGCGACGAGGTCGCGCAGGGCCGTGGCGACGACCCGGTGGGCGAGGGCCGTGGCCGCCACCAGGTCGGTCCCGTACTGGGCGATCAGCTCGACGACGACGCGGTCCAGTCGCTCGTCGGACGTGGAGGTCACGACCATGCGGGCCACCGAGAGGCCCTGGGCGCGGTGGGCGACCGCCCGGCTCACCACCGCGGTGACGACCTGCTCGCTGACGTGGACGCGGTCGTGCGGCAGCCGGGCCCGGACGGGCATCGAGCGGCGCGGTCGGGTCATCACGTGCGCCAGCACGTCCCCGGAGACCTCGAGTGCTCTCACCCGACCGTGGTCGGCCAGGACGCGGGTGGCCGCGGCCAGGTGCGCCGGGGCGGCGCGCTCATGAGAATTCATCGCCACGGTTCCATCCGGATCTCCAGCGCACGGCGAGCCCGATGGAGCTGACCGCGCACGACGGTGGGCGTCGTGTCGAGCACCCGTGCGATCTCGACGTAGGTCAGGCCTTCGACAGTGGACAGGAGCCAGCTGGCTCGCTGTCGCCACGGTAGTTCGCTCAGGGCCAGGGTCAAGGCCGCCCTCAGCTCTTCGTCGAGGGCACCCCGTTCGGCCGATGCTGTCAGGCGCCACTCGTCCTGCCGCGCCGACTCGAGGGCCTGAAGCGCCTCGTGGTCCACGACGACCGGTCGCCGCCGACGCCGGAGGTCCAGCACCTCCCGGGCGACGATCGTGAAGATCCAGGTCCGTAGCTGGGAGCGACCCTCGAACTCACGGAGGTGGAGCCAGACCTTGACCCACGCCTCCTGGGTGGCGTCCTGCGCGAGGCCGTCGTCGCCGTCCAGCATGTGCAGGGCGTAGCGGAAGGTGCTGGAGAAGAGTCGGCCGAAGAGCTCCTCGAAGGCCTCGACCTCACCCAGGCCCGCTCGCCGCGCCAACGCCCTGTCGGTGGCGGTGGCGGTGGCGGTGTCAAGCATTGGCGTGGGCACGACACTCCCGGACTCTCACCGCGGCCGGCCCCCGGGGGACCGGGGCCTCGAGCCGCAGCCCGCGCCGGACGCTAGCAGGAGCTGTAGCAGTCGGCCAGGCCGAGGGAGGCCGGGCCGACCGGCGGTCGACCTGTGACCTACGTCACTGCCCCCGGTGCGTGAGGTTTCGTGTCGGTTCTACGTCTCACTGACGTACCAGCTCCACCCCACCGGCAACGAAAGGCACCACGTGACCGACAAGAGCCTCGAGAAGACCCCCGCGAGCACCAACCTCGTGACCAGCGACGGCAAGACGACGATCGCCGACACCGTGGTCGCCAAGATCGCCGGTATCGCCGTGCGCGAGGTCTCGGGCGTCTACGCGCTCGGCGGCAGCGCGTCCCGCACCGTCGGTGCCCTGCGCGAGCGCATCCCCGGGAGCAACACCAACCACGCCCAGGGTGTCTCGGTCGAGGTCGGCGAGAAGCAGGCCGCCGTCGACGTGCAGCTGATCGCCGAGTACGGCGTCTCCATCGCCGACCTCGCCTCGGGCATCCGACGCAACGTGATCGAGTCCATCGAGCGGATGACCGGCCTGGAGGTCACCGAGGTGAACATCGAGGTGCAGGACGTGCACCTGGAGTCGGCCAGCAACGACGAGAACCAGGGCAACGAGGGTTCGAACCCGCGCGTCCAGTGACCTCGTCAGGGACCAGTCCCCGGGCTGCCGGGGCCATCGCCGACAGCGTCGCAGCAGCGGCGCTGTCGGTCCCCGGCGTGACCAGGCTCCACACCGGCAGCTTCGGTGAGGTGGCGACCTACCTCCCGGGCCGTCGGGTCGAGGGCGTCCGCCTGCAGGGAGGCAGCACCGAGGTCCACCTCGTGCTGCGACCCGAGGTCGACCTCCTCCGCACGGCCGAGGCGGTCCGCGCGGTCGTCACGGCGTTGGTGGGCGGGACGGTCGACGTGTTCGTCGAAGACCTGGGCACCGCCACGGTGGTCTCGGACACCGGCGCCGCCGCAGACCCCGCTGTCACCTGACGCGGCGTGCCCCGCCCGTACGTCCTCCGACCGACTCGGCTCCTGTCGCGTCCTCGGCCCCTGAACCGCTCACCTCACCCATCAGCAGGAGTCACGACATGACCACCTCGACCATCGGGCTCATCGCGGGCCTCTTGCTCGCCATCGCCATCGCCGTCGCCGGCTTCACCGGCTTCCTCACCGCCGTCGTCCTCGGCTCGGTCGGTTACCTGGTCGGGGGCCACTTCGACGGCGAGGTCGACCTCAGCCAGATCCTGGGAAGGCGCGGGCGTGGATGACCCCGGGTCCAGGGGCCGCCTGGTGATCGCCGACAAGGCGGTCGAGCACATCGCCTCGTGCGCTGCGCGTGAGGTGGCCGCGGTCCACCCCACCGGTGCCCGTCTCACGCTGCCGCCCCGCACGTCCTCCCTCCCCCACGCCTCGGCGACCACGGCGGGCGGCCGGTCGCGGGTCAAGGTCGAGGTGGCCATCCGCTGGCCGGCGGCGGCGGCCGCGGCCGCGGCCGCGGTTCGCGACCACGTCCAGGAACGCGTCGCCACCCTGACCGGGATGACGGTCGACGGCGTCGACGTGGTCGTGGCCGACGTCGTCCACGCAACGAACGACACGCGGAGGGTCCAGTGAGCCACGCGCAGTCCCCCACGCAGAACCAGGACTCGCAGGAGCCGATGACGCCGGCGCGTCCTCCGGTCGGGGTGGGCGCCTCGCCCCTGGTCGCGCAGCTGCTCGCCCTGCTGGTCGTCGCCACCGGTGTCGTCGGAGTCCAGGAGGCCGTGTCCAGGGTCGGTCTCGTCGGCGGGCCTTCCTGGGTCGGCAGCACCGCCTCCGCGCTCGACGGGCTCTCTCCCCCACCCTGGCTCCTGCTGGCCGCGGTCGTGCTCGCCGTGGTGGGCCTCCTCCTGCTGGTGGTCGCCCTGAAGCGGCGTCCGCGCAAGAGCCTCACCCTGCAGGCACAGACCGGCGTCTACCTCCGCACCGGCGACCTGGCCAAGCTCGTCTCCGAACGCCTCGACGGGCTCGACGCCGCCAGCGACACCTCCGTCGACGTCTCCCGCCGCAAGATCCAGGTCACGGTCGTCAGCATCGCTCCGCAGGACCACAACCAGGCCGTGACCTCGGCGATCGACGAACGGCTGGCTCCGTGCCTGGCCGCGATCGAGTCGCCGCCCCGCGTCAAGGTCACGATCAAGAACGAGGTCCTCACGTGACCAGCCGCAAGCTGCTGCTGCTCGACCGGGTCGCGACGTTCCTGCTCGCCCTGGTTCTGCTCGCCCTGGCCGGGATGGCGATCTGGTGGTTCACCGGCACCAGCCCACTGCCGGAGCGCACCAAGACCGCGGCGCTGCAGGAGGTCGTGGACCAGCAGTGGTGGCCCTGGGCCGCAGCCGCAGCCGGGGTCGTGCTCATCCTGCTGGGTCTGCGCTGGCTCCTGGCCCACCTGTCGAGCCCGAGGGTCTCGCGGCTGACCCTGCGAGGCTCGCACCCCGGCGGCAAGCTGGCCATCGATGCCTCGCGCGCCGCGTCCGCGGCGGCTCAGGCGTTCGCCGCGACACCGGGCGTCCGCAGCGCCAAGGGCCAGATCGTGAAGGACCGTGGGCGCATGGTCGCCACGGTGAGCGCCGTCATCGAGCCCGAGGCGGACCTGCCGCTGCTCGCAGCCGGTGCCGACCAGGTCTCCGCCGACCTTGCGGAGGTGCTGGGACGCGACGACCTCCGCTGCAGCGTCCAGCTGCGCGTCGCCACCCGTGGGCGGTCCCTGGCTCGGGTCGACTGACCTGCCGGGCCCGCAGGGGGAGGGTGCTGCGCCGCCATCACATCGGGGAGGCACCCCGGTCCTCGGCCGTCGGGCAGGTATGAGGCGAGGAGCCTGCCGCTGGTGTCGGACCGGGTGCCCGCGGTGACGACCGGGTGCTTGGCCATGGTGGCGGGGTCCCGCCGGCCCCGGAACCCCGAAAACGACCACGCCAGGTCGGTCGAGGAGAGACACTGCACGCGAGCCGCCACACCCGGCGGCGCGTACCACTCGTCCCCCGCCCGCTGATGCAAGGTGCCTGACGTGCCCGTGTCCACCCTGATGGAGCTCGCCCGCCTCGTCGACGGGGAGCCGGAGGAGGCGCTGCGGCGTCTGCTGACCCTGACCTGCGAGCAGCTCGCGATGGACCTCGCCTTCGTGAGCGTGCTCGATGGAGCGGGCAACCGCACGGTCAGACAGTCGGTGCACGCTGACGGCACCCCCGGTCCCGTGGGACTCACCGGGCCAGTCGAGGACACGTGGTGCGGTCGCGTCATCGAGCAGGGATCGACGTTGATCCGCGACGGTCGTGGTGATGCCGGTCTGATGGCGCTGCCTTCCACGGCACTGCACTCGATCGTCTCGTACGCCGGCGTACCGCTCTGCGAGGAGGACGGCACGGTCTTCGGTGCCCTGTGCGCGGTCGGCCACGAGCCGCACGGCTCCCTCAACCCGCGAGACCTCGAGGTGCTCTCCGGACTCGCCGAGGTCATGGTGCCGCTGGTCCGCAGGCTGGACGGTCCACCCGCCCCGCCGGCCTCACGTGCCGCCGGACCCACCACGGATGAGCCCCCGACGACTGGTCTCGATGTCATCGCGGCCGCCGTCGAGGGCGCCGACGACGTGGAGCGTCTCAGCCGCCCGTTGCTCGACGCGCTGCGGAGCCTGACCGGGCTGGCGTCGGCGTACCTCACGGTCGTGCACGAGGACGACGACGCGCAGGAGGTCCGCTACGCGCTGAACACCCGCGCCGACTTCGAGATCCCGGAGGGCCTGCACGTCCCGTGGTCGGACACGCTCTGCAAACGGGCCCTGGACGAGGGCCGCCCGTGCACCACCGACGTCCCGTCGGTCTGGGGTGACAGCCAGGCCGCACGTGCCCTCGGCATCCAGGTCTACGTCTCCGTGCCGGTCGAGACGTCGGGCGGTCAGGTCTGGGGCACGCTGTGCGCGGCCGACTCGCTCGCAGCGGACGCCGTCGAGGAACACCTGCCGACGATGCGGCTCTTCGCCCGCCTCATCGGGGCGCAGGTCGAGCGGGAGGAGGCCGTCGCGCAGGCGCGCCAGGAGGCGTCCACGGACGCGCTCACGCAGTGCGCCTCACAGAGGGCCGTCGATCCGTGGCTGGCCGCGCAGCTGGCCACCCTGACCCCGGACGAGGTGATCGTGGCGGCCTTCGCCGACCTCGACAGCTTCAAGCAGGTCAACGACACGCTGGGTCACGCCGCCGGAGACGCGGTGCTGATCCAGGTGGGGCACCGGTTGCGCTCGGTGGCCCGCCCGCACGACCTCGTGGCGCGGCTCGGCGGGGACGAGTTCCTGGTCGCTGCCCGGCTGCCCCGTGACGCCGCAGGACCGCTGATCGAACGGGTGCGCAACGCCTTGGTGTTCTCCATGCCGTGGCAGGCCACGACGGTCCACGTCCGGGGCTCCGTCGGCGCCGCCCTCTCGGACGGTCACGACGGACGGTCGCTGATCGCGAACGCAGATGCCGCCATGTACGTCGACAAGCGGCAGTCCCGGGCGTCGTAGTGCCGATCGGTGCGACGTTCGCGCGCACCACGGGCATCACCTGCTGGATCCCCGGCTTCTCCAGACAGGCAGAGGCGCCCCTCGTACCTTTCGTGACACGAAGATCGGGACCGTCCTCGTCGGCGCGCTGCTGATGCTCCTCGTGGTGGGGTCCGGGGTTGCCTGGAGGGGCTGGGACGCGATCTCCGGAGCGGTCGAGCGGGCCGCGGGGAAGCAGCGGATCTGTTCGACCCTCGGTGCCGGTCAGCGGATGGGGCTCGTGAGAGTCGAGACGCCGACGAGGTGTCGAACGTCAAGGGGTCGTTGGATCCCTACACCTGTCGCTGGGCCACCGAGGACTACGAGACCGTGTCGGCCTTCGCGCAGGCGGTGTCCGCCCCGGCTCACAGGTGGGCAGGCACGCTGGCGGAGCTACCTCCCGAGCAGTACCCCGGGGGGAGTCGGTTGCTGCGAGCAGCCGGTGCGGCTGCGGCGTCGCCAGCAGCCCGTTGCCGTCTGGCGCGCGATGTTCGCGATGGGCGGCGCTCCGGCCGGGGCCAGACGCTCCGTCGCACCGACGGTCGTCGGTGCGACGCCTGCGATGCTCGCCCAGAACTGTGCAGCCGGGACGTACTCGGCGGTGATGGTGGCGGCACCCGGTCTACAGCTCGACCGTTCGCTGGCGCGCAAGACCGTTCGAGCGCTGCGCCAGGTGGAGAGGCGCCTCGACTGAACGCGGCTCGGGTTACTGGGTCGCCCCGTCCCGCCGCATGCGGACGGGACCTGTCCCCGGCTGGCACAGGCACTCCGGCATCGCGGCGTGGAGCAACGCGTGCCGGCTTCTGGCCGAGGCGTGGCTCATCCCGAACGCGCGACGTCGAGGTGGTGCGTCATGACGTCACCGAGCGAGACGGTGTCGACGGCGACAGTCACGATGGTCGCGCCCTCAGCGGCGTAGCTGGCAGCGTCCTTGCCGTTGTAGGCGTGGACACCGACCGGCACCCCGGCGGCGCCGGCGCGGGCGATGATCGAGGACAGAACGCGGCGCAGGTCCGCCGAGCAGTCCGGGCCGGCAAGGTCGAGGGACAACGAGAGATCCCCTGGGCCGACGTAGACCCCGTCGAGTCCCGGCACCGCCAGAACCGCGTCGAGGTCGTCCAGCGCGGTCGCAGTCTCCACCATGGCGACGACCAGCGGCTGGTCGGCTCCGCCGGAGAGTCGCCCGATCGACCGACCACCGGCCGGGGCGTAACGGCTGGCTGCGACGACCTCTCGGGCGTGGTCGGCGTCGCGCACGTTCGGCACGATGGCGCCGCAGGCACCAAGGTCGAGCGGGCGGCCGACAACGGCGAACAACGGGCTGCGGGTCCGGACCAGCGGCACCGAGCCTGCTGCCCGAATCGCCGCGGCGACCCCCGGCAGCTCCGCCTCCGTCACCGCGCCGTGCTGCAGATCCACGACGACGAAGTCGGCCCCGGTCCGCGCGAGGACTTCGGCGGTCACCACACCCGGTAGCAGACTCCACAGCCCATGGCACGCCTGCGCGTCAGACCATCGCTGCCGTAGGTCAACCTCGCTGATCATCATCTCAGCATCATCTCTCCCCACCCAGCGTCGGCACACACAGGTGTCGGCGACTGGCCCACGACCTCGCCCGGGCGAGTCCTGCCGCACGGACCGGACAGCGCGGGTCTGACGCGCATGCACAGCGTGGTCGGTCCGGACAGTCACCGGCGCTCGCGGTAGACCGAGGCTCAGCGCGGGCAGGCGGTTCTGCGACGTCTACCCCCTGCTCGAACAGCGCGGTCATGAACGCGACCGTGCGCCCCGTGGTCACCAGCCACGGCTTCCGTACGGTGTCCCCGATCCGCACCACACTTGCCGAAGCACTCCCTCTGCGCAGGGCCTCCTCCTTCTCCGGTGGCCCGATCACTGGCGCATCCTGCGAACACCGCGCTGCGGGCGCAGGTGCCTTCGGTCTTCAGTCCGGCCAGGAGGCCGCCGACCGGGATCCCGCTCCAGGAGATGAGGCGCACGATGACCGTCACCCTGGCCAGCTTCTCGGGCGGGCTCTCCTGCTGGCGGTAGATGCGGGTGACGGCGGCGAGGATCACGATGAAGAAGGCGAAGAGTGCGTTGCCGGCCGCGAAGGCGAGCAGGCCGACGACACCCTCGCCCCGGGGGCATGAGGAGCACCGAAGGAATGGAGATCACCGCCGCTGCCATCAGCAGCCGGCCGGTGCCGAGCCGGCGTCCGAGCCGTGGCTCGACGGATGCTCCCACCAGTGCGCCGAGTCCTTCGCCGGCCAGCATGACGCCATAGGCCGTGGGGGACGCGCCGAGCTCCCGGACGACGTACAACGGGGTCTGGGTGAGCAGCATGCTGACGGCGACGTCGGTCGCGGCCGCGTCGGTCATCATCGGCTGCATCAGCCGGTGCCCGACCACGTAGCGCCAGCCCTCGCGGACCTGCTGGGTCATCGGCGCCCGCGCGACAGCGGGTCTCTCCGCGCGGGGGAGGGTCCATGTCTGCGCCGGACACCAGGCAGCTGCACCGCGACACCCCGTACAGGGCAGCGAGGAACCGATCGAGCTGTCTCTGCCGACCTCACCTGCTTGGAACCCCCTGGGGGGTTCTGCTACCTTCGTCCAAGGAACCCCCCAGGGGGTTATTCCGACCAATCCCCCGCCAGGAAGGACCACCCACTCATGCGTGAGATCGACGTCGCTCAGCTCGCCACGGCGCTCGAGGAGGGCGCGACCGTCGTCGACGTCCGCGAGAGCGCGGAGTACGCCGAGGCCCACGTCCCAGGTGCCGTCAGCATCCCGATGGGCAGGCTGACCTCCCGGCTCGACGAGCTCGACCGCACCTCCCCCGTGCACCTGGTCTGCGCCAGCGGCAACCGCAGCGCCGCCATGGCCGAGGTGCTGATCGCCCAGGGCTTCGAGGCCGTCAACGTCGTCGGCGGCACCAGTGCCTGGCTGCGCGCCGGCCGGCCCGTCGCCCACGGTGCGCAGACGGGCGCGCCCCGATGAACGCCCTGACCGTCATCCCGGTCGAGACCCCGACCCTGGGTGACCGCAGCTACCTCGTGCACGACGGCAAGGTCGCCTTTGTGGTCGACCCGCAGCGCGACATCGACCGTGTGCTCGCGCTGCTCGCCGAGCACGACGTCCGGTTGACGCACGTGCTCGAGACCCACCTCCACAACGACTACGTCACCGGTGGGCTGGCCCTGGCCACCGCGGCCGGCGCGGCGTACCTCCTCAACGGCGCCGACGAGGTCTCCTTCGACCGCACGCCCCTCGCGGACGGCGACCAGGTCGCCGTCGGCGAGCGGATGCGGCTCACCGCACTGGCGACCCCCGGGCACACCTTCACCCACCTCTCCTACGCCCTGAAGGACACTGTCGCCGGCACCGAGGTGGGCATCTTCTCCGGCGGGTCGCTGCTCTTCGGCGCCACCGGCCGCCCGGACCTGCTCGGTCACGACCACACCGACGCCTTGGTCCACCACCAGCACGCCTCGGCGCACCGCCTCGCCGAACTGCTGCCCGACGACACCGAGGTGTTCCCGACGCACGGCTTCGGCTCGTTCTGCGCAGCCACCCAGTCCGAGGCGACCTCCTCGACCATCGGGCGCGAGCGGGAGACCAACCCCGCCCTGACCCAGGACGAGGACACCTACGTGCGGGAGCTGCTCGCCGGCCTCAGCGCCTGGCCCGCCTACTACGCCCACATGGCCCCGGCCAACGCCGCCGGCCCGTCCGCACCCGACCTCAGCCCCCCGGAGCGCGCCGACCCCGCCCAGCTGCGCCGACGCCTCGAGGCCGGCGAGTGGGTCGTGGACCTACGCGACCGGACCACGTTCGCCGCCGGCCACGCCCCCGGCACGCTCAACTTCGGGCTCGACGGCGGTTTCGCGACCTACCTCGGCTGGCTGATCCCGTGGGGAACACCCGTCACCCTGCTCGGCGCCACCACCGACGACGTCGCCCAGGCGCAGCGCGAGCTGGTCCGGATCGGCATCGACCGCCCCGCCGCCCACGCCACCGGATCCCCGACCGACTGGGCCATCGGCGAGCCCACCGCGTTCGCCACCGCTTCGTTCGCCGACCTCGCCCAGGTCCGCCACCACCGCGACGTGGTGGTCCTCGACGTCCGCCGTTCCGAGGAGCACGACGCCGCCGCGATCCAGGGCGCGCTCAACGTCCCGCTCCACGAGCTCCTGACCCGGCTCGAGGACGTCCCTGCTGGTGAGGTCTGGGTGCACTGCGCCGGCGGATACCGCGCGTCGGTCGCCGCCTCGATGCTCGACGCCCACGGTCGTACCCCGGTCGCGGTCGACGATTCCTTCGCCAACGCCGAGAAGGTGGGTCTGCACCTCGTCGGCCCCGCCGCGTGACCCTCGCCCTCGCCGTCACCGCCGGTGCGCTGATCGGGCTCAGCCTGGGCGCTCTCGGCGGCGGCGGCTCGATCCTGGCCGTGCCGGTCCTGGTCTACCTGCTCGGCCAGTCCCCCGCGCAGGCGACGACCGGGGCACTGGTGGTCGTCGGGGTCACCTCCCTGATCGGTGCGGTGACCGCCCACCGGGCGGGGAGCGTGCTGCTCGCCCGGGGCACCACGTTCGGACTGGTGGCCACCGGCGGCGCCGTCCTCGGCGCGAAGGCCTCGGCCCACGTCGAGGAGGACGTCCTCCTCGCCGCCTTCGCCGTGCTGATGCTCCTCGTCGGGGCGCTGATGGCGCAGCGCCTGCTGGGTCACCGCGGCGACGGGCCGGCCCACGCCGCCCGACCGAGCCTGGACGACCCGGTCATCACGTTCAGCCCGACCTTCGCCTGCGCCTGCCCGCGCGCACTCAAGGTGCTTTTCACCGCCACCGTCGTGGGGCTGCTCACCGGGTTCCTCGGCGTAGGCGGTGGGTTCCTCGTCGTCCCCGCGCTGCTGGTCGCGCTCGCACTCCCGCTGCCGTACGCCGCCGGCACCTCGCTGGTGGTCATCACCCTCACCAGCGCGGCCGCCCTGGCGACCCGGGCCGGCCTCGGCCCCGCACCCGACTGGGGCGTCGTCCTGGTCCTCACCCTCGCCTCAGCGCTGGCCGCCGTCGCCGGCACCCGCCTGGCCAGGGTGGCCGGGACCCGCCACCTCACAGCCGCCTTCACCGTCCTCGTGCTCGCCGTCGCCACCTACACCGCCGCCCGGGCCCTGCCGGCCCTCCTCTGACCCTGCCCCCCCCCCCCCCCCCCCCCGGCGGACAACCCCAGAGCAAGGCCCCCCCCCCCCCCCCCC
>JBKJPE010000211.1:0-24547 GCA_046595185.1 Nocardioides sp. | reverse complement strand
GACCAGCGAGTCGAAGGTGCTCGTCGAGGTCGACCTCGACGGCACCGGCCGTCACGACATCTCTACGGGCGTCGGGTTCTTCGACCACATGCTCACCGCCTTCGCCCGCCACGCGCTGCTCGACCTGACGGTCCGCAGCGAGGGCGACCTCCACATCGATGCGCACCACACCGTCGAGGACACCGCGATCGTGCTCGGCCAGGCGCTGCGCGAGGCGCTCGGCGACAAGCGCGGGATCCGCCGCTTCGGCGACGCCACCGTGCCCCTCGACGAGGCGCTGGTGCAGGCCGTCGTCGACGTGTCCGGACGCCCCTACTGCGCGCACACCGGCGAGCCCGAGGGCCAGCAGTACGTCTCGCTCGGCGGCGGGGGAGGGGGCGTGGCGTACCTCGGCTCGTTGACCCAGCACGTCTTCGAGACGATCGCCTTCCACGGCCACCTCGCGCTGCACGTGCGCGTGCTGGCCGGCCGCGAGCCCCACCACCTGGTCGAGACGCAGTTCAAGGCCTTCGCCCGCGCCTTCCGCGACGCCGTGGCGCTCGACCCGCGCGAGACGGGCGTCCCCTCGACCAAGGGTGCGCTCTGAGCGCCACCGGTGCGACCGGCTCCGGGGGGCGCCCCGAGGTCGTCGTTCTCGACTACGGCTCGGGCAACCTGCGCTCGGCCGTCCGCGCGATGGAGCGGGCCGGGGCCTCGGTGACGCTGACCGCGGACCTCACCACCGCCCAGGAGGCCGACGGCCTCGTCGTGCCCGGGGTGGGCGCCTTCGCGGCGTGCATGGCCGGCCTCCGCGCGATCAAGGGCGAGCGGGCCATCGGCCGCCGCCTGGCCGGAGGTCGACCCGTGCTGGGCATCTGCGTCGGCATGCAGGTGCTCTTCGAGCGCGGCATCGAGCACGGGGTCGAGACGGAGGGCTGCGACGAGTGGCCTGGCGTGGTCGAGCGGCTGCAGGCCCCCGTGGTGCCGCACATGGGCTGGAACACCGTCGAGGTCGAGCAGTCGCCGCGGACCGCCACCACCCTCTTCGAGGGCCTGGCGGACCAGCACTTCTACTTCGTGCACTCCTATGGCGTGCGCGACTGGACGCTGCGCACCAACGACCGCACCAGGGCGCCGCTGGTGCACTGGGCAGAGCACGGCGGCGACCGGTTCGTCGCTGCGGTCGAGAACGGCCCGCTCTCGGCCACCCAGTTCCACCCCGAGAAGTCCGGCGACGCCGGGGCCGCGCTGCTGCGCAACTGGGTGCGTGCGCTCTGAGCGCCGGCGCCGGGCCCGGCCGTACCCCTGTCCCCACCTCCACCCCCGACCAGGAGCACCCCATGAGCGACCACCCGGTCCCGGCCCGACGCCTCGAGCTGCTGCCCGCCGTCGACATCGCGGGCGGGCAGGCCGTCCAGCTGGTCCAGGGGGTGGCCGGCTCGGAGAAGCGGTTCGGCGACCCCGTGGAGGCGGCGCTGCGCTGGCAGCAGGCCGGGGCCGAGTGGATCCACCTCGTCGACCTCGACGCCGCCTTCGGTCGCGGCCACAACCGCGAGCTGCAGGCGCGGATCGTCGGCGAGCTCGACATCGCGGTGGAGATGAGCGGCGGGATCCGCGACGACGTCTCGTTGGAGGCCGCGATGGCCGCCGGTTGCCGCCGGGTCAACATCGGCACGGCCGCCCTGGAGCAGCCCGCGTGGTGCGCGCGGGCCATCGCGACGTACGGCGACCGGGTCGCAGTCGGCCTCGACGTGCGCGGGCGGACGCTGGCGGCCCGTGGCTGGACCCGCGAGGGCGGCGACCTCTACGACGTGCTCGCCCGCCTCGACGGCGAGGGCTGCGCACGCTACGTGGTCACCGACGTGAACAAGGACGGCATGCTGCAAGGTCCGAACCTCGACCTCCTGCGCGAGGTCTGCGCGGCCACCGACCGCCCGGTGGTGGCCTCGGGCGGGATCACCGAGCTGGGCGACCTGGAGGCGCTGATGGGCCTGGTCGGCGACGGGGTCGAGGGCGCCATCGTCGGCACCGCGCTCTACGAGGGCCGCTTCAGCCTCGAGGACGCGCTCGCGCTGACCTGGCCGGAGCGGGCATGAGCCTCGCGGTCCGCGTCATCCCGTGCCTCGACGTGGACGGCGGGCGGGTGGTCAAGGGGATCAACTTCCTCGAGCTGCGCGACGCCGGTGACCCCGTCGAGCTGGCGCGCACCTATGACGCCGAGGGTGCCGACGAGCTGACCTTCCTCGACATCTCCGCCTCGCACGAGGGGCGGGCCACCACGATGGAGATCGTCTCCGCGACCGCGGAGCAGGTCTTCATCCCGCTCACGGTCGGCGGGGGCATCTCCTCGGTCGCCGACGTCGACCGGCTGCTCCGTGCGGGCGCGGACAAGATCGCGGTGAACACCGCCGCCATTCGTCGCCCCGAGCTGGTCGCCGAGATCGCCGACCGCTTCGGCAACCAGGTGCTGGTGCTCTCGGTCGACGCCCGGCGCACGACGGAGGGTCCGGGCGGGACCGGCTCCGGCGGGTCGGGCTTCGAGGTGACCACGCACGGCGGTCGGCGGTCGGCCGGCCTGGATGCCGTGGAGTGGGCCGCGCGCGCCAGCGAGCTGGGAGCGGGCGAGATCCTGCTCAACGCCATGGACGCCGACGGCACGCAGGACGGGTTCGACCTCGACCTGGTCGCGGCGGTACGACGCGCGGTCAGCGTCCCGGTGATCGCCTCCGGCGGCGCCGGGCGGCTCGAGCACTTCGCCCCGGCGGTCGAGGCCGGCGCGGACGCCGTCCTCGCGGCCACGGTCTTCCACTTCGGCACCCTGCGGGTCGGTGACGTCAAGGCGTCGCTGGCCGCCGCGGGCCACGCCGTACGCCAGGAGACCGCCGTCGCGCCTCCGGCGTGATCCGGGGCGCTGGCGGTGGGGCCGGTGGTCGGTCGATCCGGCGCAATTGTCGGGTTGTGACGGGTTACCGGCCGGTACGTCGGCCGCAACCCGACAATTGCCCCGGAACGACAGCTGCCCGGGCCGCCTCACAACCCCAGATCGGCGGCGCGGAGGGCGGCGACGGCCCGGTCGGGCCCCTCGACCTGCACGTCGCGGACCTGGCCGCGGCCGTAGACGAACAGCAGCAGCTCGCTGGGGCGACCGGTCAGCACCGCCGGCTCGCCGTCCCCGCCGACCAGGGTGGCCGTGCCGGCGGCGTCGGCCCGCTCGACCTGCACCGGGACGCCCGCCGGGCGCGCGAGTCCCCGCCCGGCCACCCGCAGCACGCGCCACAGCACGTCCTCGTCGGCGCGGGGCAGGGCGCGCGGGACCCACCCGGGGGAGGCGCGGCGGAGGTCCTCGTGGTGGACGAACATCTCGGCGGTGTTCGCCAGGGCGTCCAGCGGCGCGAGTCCGAAGGGGACCGGCCAGGGGCGGCGCAGCCGCTCGACCAGGACGGGGAAGTCGGCCCGACCGACCCGCAGCGTGGCCCGCTCGGTCAGCCCGCCCAGCGGCCGGACGAGGATGCCGAGGGCGGCAGCCGGGTGCCGCTCCCGGACCAGGAGGTGGACCACCAGGTCCTGGGCCGTCCAGCCGCCGCACAGGGTGGGTGCGTCGGAGCCCACCGTGATCGCGGTGTCGCACAGCGCCCGGCGCTCGCGCCTGGCCAGGGTCCCGGAGGGGCGCAGCAGGTCCATGGCGGAGGTCTACCAGACGCCGGTCAGAGCGCGGAGCGGAGGACCGTACGTCCCTGCTCGTCGACCACGACGACCGCGCGCACGTCCTGGCGCAGCACGCCGGACTGCAGGCTGCACCTCACCTGCGCCGCGCCGGTGCCGAGGAACCGCCCGGCGGGCTGCAACCGGCCCCGCTCGTCACGGAACGCCGCGCGGTAGACCTCGCCCTCGGTGAAGCCGGCGCCGTCCATCGACAGCTCCACGCCCCAGGTGTGCGGCACGAGGCCGGCCTCGTCGACGTCGAGGTCCGTCGTGCCGACCTGCTCCAGGGTGATCGGCTCGTACGGCCCGGGTGCCGCCGCCGGACCTCCGGGCGCCGTGCCGCGACCGACCACGCCGCCGACCCCGGCCCCGACGACCAGGACGGCCACAGCGGCGACGGCGAGCCGCACCCGCGTCCGTCCGGGCCGGGCGTGCCGCGAGGCGCGCCGGGCCGCGAGCGCGTCGCCACGTGCCGGCTCCGCAGCCACCGCCGACCGGATCCGGGCGCCCAGGTCGGCCGGCGGGGAGGCGGGGGAGGCGAACACCGCGGGGTCGACACGGTCCAGCAGGGGGACGACCGAGGAGACCTCGGCCAGCTCCGCGCGGCACGTCGCGCAGCCGTCCAGGTGGGCCCGCAGGCGGTCGCGGTCGGCGGCCGGCAGGTGTCCGAGGGCCAGCGACCCCAGCATCTCCCGCAGCGTCTGGTGCTCCTCGCGCGAGCTCACGGGACCACCCCCATCTCGTCCATCGCCGACCGCAGGGCCTTGAGACCGTAGAACACCCGGCTGCGCAGCGTCCCCACGGGGATGCCCAGCTCCGCCGCCACCTCGTCGTAGGGCCGCTCCTCCAGGTGGGTGCGCACGATCGCGACCCGGTGGTGCTCGGAGAGCCGGCGCAGGGCCTCCTCCACCAGCCACTGGCCCACGACCTCCTCGGACGGGTCGGCGACCGTGCGCGCGCTCTCCTGCGCCGTGGGCGGGTCGACGAGCCGCTGCTGCCAGGGCCGCGCCTGCGAGGCCCGCGCGTGGTCGATCATGGCGTTGCGGGCGATCCCGAAGAGCCACACCCGCAGCGACGCCAGGGTCGGGTCGTAGCGGTGACCGGCCCGCCAGGCCTTGAGGAAGGTCTCCTGGGTGACGTCCTGCGCCGCGCCGGGGTCTCCGAGACCGCGCAGCAGGAAGCGGTAGATCTCCGCGCCGTGCAGCAGGTACGCCGCGTGCACGGCCTCCTCGCTGTGGAAGCCGGCCACCGACGACGTCCCCGGAGCGCCCGCGTCGTACCGATCGTCCACGTGCACCCCCGCCGCCTCTCCTGCGTGTCGTCGCTCGCCCCCGTGGGTACGGCGCCCGCAGCCCGTGCGTTCACCGCGGCTGCCCGGTTGTCCCTGCGTTCGGTGCCGCTCCCGGGGCGGATGGGTCGGTCGCGGGTGCTCCGGGCCGCTCCGCGCCGCACCCGGCCGGCGGTGAACGCGAGCGCGGCGGGCGCCGTACGCACTCCCGACCACCGAGGGCGCATGGGGCCAGCGGTGGCCAGCGGCAGCAGCCGCGGAGCAACGAGACCCGCACGACAAGACGGAAGAGAGATCATCGATGAGCTCACCTCGGAACCGCACCGTCCCCTCGTTGGCAGCGTCAGCCGTCGGGGCACTGGCCCTGGCCGGCCTGACCTTCCTGCCCGGCACGGCGTCCGCCACGACCACCACCACCGCTGCCGTCGCCGCGGCGGCGCCGGACGCCGCAGGGCCTGCGGTGACCGTCAGGAGCGAGCGCGAGCTGCGCCGGGCCGTCCGGGCCGCGAACCGCCAGGAGGGCGTGGACCGCATCCGCCTGGGCGCGATGATCACCTTCGACGAGGACCGCGACACCACGGGCGGGCCGCTGCGCGGGGACCTCGACGTGACCGACGACCTGGTCCTCCGCGGCGGTGGCCGCACCATCGACGCCCAGGGCGTCGACCGGATCCTCGACGTCCGTGGTGGGGCGTCGGTGCTGGTCAAGAGGGTCACGCTGCGCAACGGCGCCGCGCCGCTCGGTGAGGGCGGGGGCGCCGTGCGTGTCGTCGGCGCCGAGCTCGACCTACGGTTCTCCGGCATCCTCGACAGCGACGCCCGGGGCGACGGGGGCTCCGGGGGCGCCATCCTCAACGACCAGGGCAGCGTCCGGGTCCAGGACACGCGCCTGGTCCGCAACACCGCCGCCCGCGCCGGTGGCGCGATCGAGGCGAACGCCGGCGACACCAGCGTGCTCTCCAGCAGGCTGTCAGGCAACGCCACCGGCGACGCCGACGGCGTCGGGCCGGGCAACGGCGGGGCGATCCACCTCACGGGGGCAGGGGCCGTCTCGGTCACGAACAGCCGGGTCGCCCGCAACACCGCCGCCGCCGAGGGCGGGGGCCTGTGGAACTCCGCGGACGGGGTGTTCACCGTCCAGACGACGATGCTGAGCGACAACACGGCGGCCGGCGCCGCAGCCGACAACGGGGGCGGCGCGCTCTACAACGACAGCGGCACCCTGATCGTCAACAACTCGACCCTCCTGGACAACGACGCCACCGGTGTGTCGGGCTCCGGTGGCGCGATCCTCAGCGCCGGGGGCGCGCTCACGGTGGTCGAGTCCCGCATCGACGGCAACCAGGCGACGCGGGCCGGCGGCGGCATCGAGGTGATCGACGGCAGCGCCACGGTGCGCCGCAGCTCGCTGAACGGCAACAGCACCGGGGCCAACCCGGGCAACGGCGGCGCCCTCCACGTCACGGCGGCGACCGCCGACGTGCTGGTGGCGGGCAGCGACGTCGTCGGCAACACCGCCTCCTCCGAGGGTGGTGGGCTGTGGAACGGCGGCGGCACCATGACCGTGAGCAACACCACGCTCACCGGCAACATCGCGGCGGGCGACGACGCCACCAACGGCGGTGGGGCGCTGTATAACGACGGCGGCACGATGGACGTCGACGGCTCGACCCTCAGGGGCAACTCCGCCACCGGTGTGGCGGGATCCGGCGGCGCGGTGCTCAACAACATGGGCGCGCTGAGCATGGACGACACCGACCTGATCGGCAACGACGCAGTGCGTGCCGGTGGCGGGATCGAGTCCAACGTCGGCACCGTGACGCTGACCGAGGTGGACACCACCGACAACCGGACCGGCGCCAACCCGGGCAACGGTGGCGGGCTCCACGTCACCGGTGCCGCGACCGTGCGGTGGGACCTCGGCGTCGTCACCCGCAACTCCGCCGCGAACCAGGGCGGCGGCATCTGGAACAGCACCACCGGGACGATCGTCGCGACCCGCCTGACCGTCGAGGGGAACACCGCCCCCGAGGGTCCGAACACCTACAACGACGGCGGCACCTTCACCCTCAACGGGGAGGTCGTCCCGCCGAGCTGACCGGCCGCAGCACCGTACGGCCCCGCCCCCGGCGACCTCACGGTCCCGGGGGCGTGGTCGTCGGTCCCCGGGTACGTCCAGGAGTGGGCGCCCCGACGTAGGTTGGCCGACGTGAGCACGACCGGGCCGGAGGGACGCGGATCGACCACCGCGGGCCTGAAGGTGGTCGGGGTGGCGATCCGTCGCGAGCCCTGGATCTTCACCCTCTCCACGCTCGGCAGCGTGCTCTTCGGGGCGTTGACCGTGGCCGACGCCTGGGTGCTGGGGTGGGCCACGGACGAGGTGGTGCTCCCGGCCTTCCGCACCGGCCGGACCGACTCCTCGATGCTGTGGGCCGTCCTGGCGCTCTTCGTCGGCGTGGCGATCCTGCGGGCCGTGGGCATCGTGGCCCGCCGTCTCGGCGCCGGCATCATGCAGTTCCGGATGCAGGCACGGACCCGCCGTGCGGTCACCCGGCAGTACCTCCGGCTGCCGCTCGAGTGGCACCAGCAGCACCCCACGGGGCAGCTGCTCTCCAACGCCAACGCCGACGTGGAGGCCGCCTGGTCCCCGATCGCGCCGCTGCCGATGGCCGTCGGGACGCTGGCGATGATGCTGATCGCGGTGGTCCAGATGCTTCTCGCCGACGTCGTGCTCGCGGCGGTCGGCATCCTGGTCTTCCCCGCCGTGCTGCTGACCAACGTCGTCTACCAGCACCGGGCCCAGGGCTGGGCCACCCAGGCCCAGCGGCTGCGCGCGGAGCTCTCCGAGGTCGCGCACGAGTCCTTCGACGGCGCCATGGTCGTGAAGACCCTCGGCCGCGAGGGCGAGGAGACGGCCCGCTTCGAGGCCAAGGCCCGCGAGCTGTGCGACACCAACATCCGGGTGGGCCGGATCCGTGCGGCCTTCGACCCGGTGCTGGCGGCGTTGCCGAGCCTCGGGGTCCTGGTCGTGCTCGTGGTCGGGGTCTCCCGGGTGCTGTCCGGTGCCACCGCCGCCGGCGACGTGGTGACGGTGGCCTACCTCCTGACCATCGTGTCGTTCCCGATCCGGTCCCTGGGCTGGGTGCTGGGCGAGTTCCCGCGCAGCGTCGTGGGCTACGAGCGGGTGCGGGCCGTGCTCGACGCCACCGGCGAGATGGCCTACGGCGACGCCGCGGTCCCGGCGCCCGCCGCGGGCGCGGGGGTACGTCTCGAGGTCGACGACCTGGTCCACCACCACGAGACCGACCGTCCCCTGCTGCGCGGGGTCGACTTCACCGTCGAGCCTGGTCGGTCGGTGGCCCTGGTCGGCGCCACCGCGTCCGGCAAGAGCACCCTGACCAGCCTGCTCACCCGCCTGGTCGACCCGCGCGAGGGTGCCGTCCGGGTCGACGGGGTGGACCTGCGCGACCTCGCTCCCGGGGAGCTGGCCCGGACGGTGGCCGTCGTGCCGCAGTCCGCCTTCCTCTTCGACGACACCGTGCGCGGCAACGTCACCCTGGGCCTCGACGTGGGCGACGACGCCGTGTGGGCGGCACTGCGCACCGCCCAGGCCGACGGCTTCGTCGCCGCCCTGCCCGACGGGCTCGGCGCGCGCCTCGGCGAGCGGGGGACCAGTCTGTCGGGCGGTCAGCGCCAACGCATCTCCCTGGCCCGTGCGCTGGTGCGCCGGCCCCGGCTCCTCGTGCTCGACGACGCCACCTCCGCGGTCGACCCCGAGGTCGAGGCCCGCATCCTGGGCGCCCTGCGCGACGGCACCGCACCCGGCGGGGGCGGCACCACCCTGGTCGTGGTCGCCTACCGCAAGGCCACCATCGCGCTGGCCGACGAGGTCCTCCACCTGCACGGCGGGGTGGTGGCCGACCGCGGCCCGCACGCCGAGCTGCTGCGGCGCTCCCCGGCGTACGCCACCCTGGTCAACGCCTATGAGAACGACCGCGACGAGCCCGCGGCGCAGGAGGTGGGCGCGCCGTGAGCGTGATGGTCAGCGGCGAGGAGATGCGCCCGATGGAGACGATCCGGCGGGGGCTGCACCACTCGCCGGAGCTGCGCGAGGGCCTGCGCGGCACCTTCGCCCTGGCCGTGCTGGCCTCGGCCGGCCAGGTGGTCGTCCCGATCGCGGTGCAGCAGACCCTCGACCGTGGCCTCGGGGCCCCCGGCGGGGCCGACGTCGCCTACACCACCCTGATGGCGCTGCTGGCCGGGCTGGCGGTGGTGGTCACCGCCGCGGCGTCGTACGCCATGACCCGCCGTCTCTTCACCACCTCCGAGCGGGGCCTGACCACGCTGCGCGTGAAGGCCTTCCGTCACGTCCACGACCTCCCGCTGCTCACCCAGGACACCGAGCGCCGCGGCGCCCTGGTCTCCCGGGTGACCAGCGACGTCGACCAGGTCAGCCAGTTCCTGGTCTTCGGTGGCCTGCTCTTCATCATCAGTATCGGCCAGGTCGTGCTGGCCACGGTGGTGATGGCGTTCTACTCCTGGCCGCTGGCCGTCGTCGTGTGGGTCTGCTTCGCGCCACTCTTCCTGTCCCTGCGCTACTTCCAGCGGCGGCTGTCCCTGGCCTACGGCGTGGTGCGCCGTCAGGTCGGCGTCCTGCTCTCCGCGGTGTCCGAACCGGTGGTCGGCGCCGAGGTCGTGCGGGCCTACGCCGTGCAGGAGCGCACCCAGGCCCGCATCGACGAGGCCATCGCCACCCACCAGGCCGCCAGCGTGCGGGCCCAGGGATTCACCGCCTTCTCCTTCTCACTCGGCGGGCTGTCCGCCGGGCTGGCCAACGCCGGCGTGATCGTGGTCGGGATCTGGCTCGGGCTGGCCGGCGACATCACCGCGGGCCGGGTGCTCGCCTTCGCGTTCCTGGTCTCGCTCTTCGTCGGCCCGGTGCAGATGGGCACCCAGATCGTCACCGACGCTCAGCTGGCCATCGCCGGGTGGCGCCGGGTGATCGGGATCCTCGACACCCCCGCCGACCTCGTCGACCCGGGCCCCGACGGGGTCGACCTGCCGCGCGGTCCGATCGACGTCCGGCTCGAGGGCGTCACCTTCGCCTACCCCGGGGGCCCGCCGGTGCTGCGCGCGGTCGACCTGGCGATCCCCGCCGGCAGCCGGGTGGCGGTCGTCGGCGAGACCGGGTCGGGCAAGTCGACCATCGCCAAGCTGGTGACCCGGCTGATGGACCCCTCCGAGGGGTGCGTCCTGCTCGACGGGGTCGACCTGCGCCAGGTGGCGCCCCGGTCGCTGCGCAACGGGGTGGTGCTGGTGCCGCAGGAGGGCTTCCTCTTCGACGACACCCTGGCCGCCAACGTCCGCTACGGCCGGCTCGGCGCCACCGACGACGACATCTCCGCCAGCGCGCGCCAGCTCGGCCTGGGCGACTGGCTCGCCACGCTGCCGCTGGGGCTGCAGACCCGGGTCGGCCAGCGCGGCGAGGCGATGTCGGCAGGGGAGCGGCAGCTGGTCGCCCTGCTGCGCGCCCACCTGGCCGACCCCGACCTGCTCGTGCTGGACGAGGCCACCAGTGCGGTCGACCCGGCCCTGGAGATGCGGATCGGTCGGGCGCTGGACCGGTTGATGTCCGGGCGCACGTCGATCACCATCGCGCACCGGCTCTCCACCGCCGAGAACGCCGACGAGGTGGTCGTCGTCGCCGCGGGCCGGGTGGTGCAGCGCGGGTCGCACGCCGCCCTCGTGGCGCAGCCCGGCAGCCCGTACGCCCGGCTGCACGCCTCCTGGACCGCGCAGCACGGCTCCTGAGGCCTGCCACCCGCCGGGTCGCCATACTGGCGGGGTGACGTCCTCCCTCGACCCCGGTCTCGCGAGCCGGCTCAAGCGCACCGGCCCGGACTCGCTCGGCCTGCTGCCCGCGGTGGTCCAGCAGCACGACACCGGCGAGGTGCTGATGCTGGGCTGGATGGACGAGGAGGCCCTGCGCCGCACCCTCACCACGGGTCGCGCGACCTACTGGAGCCGGTCCCGGCGGGAGTACTGGGTCAAGGGCGACACCTCGGGCCACGTGCAGCACGTCCACGAGGTCCGCCTCGACTGCGACGGGGACACCCTGCTGCTGCGCGTCGACCAGGTCGGCGCGGCCTGCCACACCGGCGACCGCACCTGCTTCGAGGCAGACCTGCTGCCGCTCGGGACGGACCCGGTGACGGCGTGAGCGCACGGTGAGCCGCCGTGAGCGCCCCGGCGCGCCCCGCGCCGACAGCTCCCCCCGCCGCACCTTCGGGCCCGTGCTGCTGCTCGGACTGGCCGGTGCCGGCCTGGCCGCCTTCGGCGGCAGCCGCGCCTGGGCCGCGGCCGACGACACCCGTCCCAGCGAGGCCGTCGGCACGCTCGGCTCGACCTCGGTGGCCGCCGGCAGCGGCGAGGTCCCGCTCGCCGGGGCGCTGGCCCTGGTCGCGCTGGCCTGCTGGGGCGTCCTGCTGGTCACCCGCGGCCGCGTCCGCCGGCTCCTGGCCCTGCTGGCGGCCGCGGCCGCCGCCGGAGTCCTCGCCACCGTGGTCGTCGGAGCGGGCCAGGTGCGCTCCGACGTGCGCGACGCCCTGGTCGGGCTGGGCACGGCCGACGCCGAGGTGGGCCTGACCGCCTCCCTCTGGGCGACCGCGATCGGCGCCCTGGCCGCACTCGTCGCGGCCGCGCTCGCGGTGCGCTGGTCGCCGTCCTGGCCCGAGATGGGACGCCGGTACGACGCCCCGGGCGCGGCGGCCGCGCCCCCGGCGACGGAGGGCGACACCAGCAACCTGGACCTGTGGAAGTCCCTGGACCAGGGCCGCGACCCCACGACCTGAGGCCGTCGGCTCCCCCCTAGGATGGGGCCTCCCGCGAGACCCCACCACGGAGGAGCCCCCATGTCTGAAGCGAGCCACGGCAACACCCCGGCCGCCTGGGCGGCCGTGGTGCTCGGCCTGGTCGGTTTCGTGGTCGGTGGTGTCGGGCTGATGTTCTCGCCGATCGACATGACCCTGTTCTGGATCGGGGTGGCCATCGCGCTGGTGGCCCTGGTCGCGTACTTCGCGCTGGACAAGGTGCTCGGCCGCAACAGCCACTGACCCCGGACCACCGGGGTCGGTCGTCCTCCGGCGCTTTCGTGCCGTGGGAGGATCGAGGTTGCACCGCGCTCGAGCAGAGCACCACGACCGGGAGGTCCCCCCGCATGACCGTCCTCGACGACATCGTCGCCGGCGTCCGGATCGACCTCGCACGCCGCGAGGCCGGCCTCCCGCTGCGGGAGGTCGAGGCCGCGCTGGCCGACGCCCCCGCGCCGCGGGACCCGATGCCGCACCTGCGGTCGGCCGGGTCGAGCGTCATCGCCGAGGTGAAGCGGCGCAGCCCCAGCAAGGGCGAGCTGGCTGACATCGCGGACCCCGCCGCCCTGGCCGCGGAGTACGCCGCGGGCGGTGCCGCGGTGATCAGCGTCCTCACCGAGGAGCGCAGGTTCGGCGGCAGCCTCGCCGACCTGCGAGCCGTCCGCGCGGCGGTGGACACCCCGGTGCTGCGCAAGGACTTCATCGTCACCGACTACCAGCTCGTCGAGGCGCGCGCCGCGGGCGCCGACCTGGTGCTGCTGATCGTCGCCGCACTCGACGACGACACGCTGCGGCGCCTCCACGACCGCGCCCGGGGGCTCGGCCTCACCGTGCTGGTCGAGGTCCACGACGAGGCGGAGGCCGGGCGTGCGTTGGGGCTGGACGCCGAGCTGGTCGGCGTCAACGCCCGCAACCTGGCGACCATGGCCGTCGACCCCGACGCCTTCGGGCGCCTGGTGGCCCAGCTGCCCGCCGACCGGGTGCTCGTCGCCGAGTCCGGCGTGACCGGGCCGGCCGACGTCCAGCGCTACACCGACCTGGGTGCCCGTGCCGTGCTCGTGGGCGAGGCCCTCGTCCGCGGCGACGACCCCCGGGAGGCCGTCGCCGCGATGACCGGTCTCCTCCCCTCCCGCACAGGAGCTGACGCATGACCACCACCGAGCACCCCGCCTCGACGACCGCCGCGGTCCCGTCCCGCGCCTCGCGCTGGGACGCCGACGCGCTCGGCTGGTTCGGCGGCTCCGAGACCGGGTGGGGCGGGCGGTTCATGCCGGAGGCTCTGGTCGCGGCCCTCGACGAGCTCGACGAGGCCCGCCGCGACGCCATGGCCGACCCGGCGTTCGTCGCCGAGCTCGGGGCCGTGCTGCGCGACTACGCCGGGATGCCCAGCCCGCTCTACGAGGCCGAACGGCTCTCCGCCCTGGTCGGCTGCCGCGTCCTGCTCAAGCGCGAGGACCTCAACCACACCGGCGCCCACAAGATCCGCAACGTGCTCGGTCAGGCCCTGCTGACCCGACGGATGGGCAAGAAGCGGGTCATCGCCGAGACCGGCGCCGGCCAGCACGGCGTGGCCAGCGCGACCGCGGCCGCCTACTTCGGGCTCGACTGCACCGTCTACATGGGCGCGGTCGACACCCGCCGGCAGGCCCTCAACGTGGCCCGCATGCACCTGCTCGGCGCCTCCGTGGTGCCGGTGGAGTCCGGGAGCGCCACCCTCAAGGACGCCATCAACGAGGCCATGCGCGACTGGGTCGCCAGCGTCGACCACACCGCGTACCTCTTCGGCACCGCCGCCGGGCCGCACCCGTTCCCGAGCATGGTCCGCGACTTCACGCGCGGCATCGGCGACGAGGCCCGGGCCCAGTGCCTCGAGCGGTACGGCGTCCTGCCCGACGCCATCGCGGCCTGCGTGGGCGGCGGCTCCAACGCCATCGGCCTGTTCACCGCGTTCCTCGACGACGAGGACGTCGCCATCTACGGCTTCGAGCCCGGGGGCGAGGGGGTCGACACCCCGCGCCACGCCGCCACCATCCACGCCGGCGCGCGCGGGGTCCTGCACGGGGCCCGCACCTACGTGCTGCAGGACGACGACGGCCAGACCGTCGAGTCGCACTCCATCTCCGCCGGGCTGGACTACCCCGGGGTGGGCCCGCAGCACGCGCACCTCTCGGCCATCGGCCGCGGCACCTACCTCCCGGTGACCGACGCCGAGGCCATGGACGCGATGGCCCTGCTGAGCCGTACCGAGGGCATCATCCCCGCGATCGAGACCGCCCATGCCGTGGCCGGCGCCATGCGGGTCGCCGAGCGGCTCGCGGTCGAGAAGGGGCCCGGGGCCACCGTGCTCATCAACCTCTCCGGACGCGGTGACAAGGACATGGGCACCGCCATCGAGTACTTCGGCCTCGGCGACCCCGACCGGGTCACCGAGGACCCCGTGGGGCGCACCGACGCCGCCGTCGAGGTCGACGTCACCCAGGGCGAGGGCAGCGGCCCGGGGGAGCAGCAGTGAGCCCCACCACCACGACCGGCGTCGGCTCCGCCTTCGTCACGGCCCGGGCCGAGGGCCGCGCGGCCCTGGTCGGCTACCTACCGGCCGGCTTCCCTGACGTCGCCGGCGGCATCGAGGCGCTGCGGGTCATGGTCGACGCCGGCTGCGACGTCATCGAGGTCGGCCTGCCCTACTCCGACCCGGTGATGGACGGCCCGACGATCCAGGCCGCGGCGCAGGTCGCGCTCCAGCAGGGCACCCGGACCACCGACGTGCTCCGCACCGTCGAGGCGGTCGCGGCCACCGGCGTCCCGACCGTGGTGATGACCTACTGGAACCCCGTCGAGCGCTACGGCGTCGACCAGTTCGCCCAGCACCTCGCCGACGCCGGGGGCGCGGGCCTGATCACGCCCGACCTCACCCCGGACTTCGCCCCCGAGTGGATCGCCGCGGCGGACGCCCGCGACCTGGACAAGATCTTCCTCGTCGCCCCGTCCTCGACCGACGACCGGATCGCGATGACCACGGCCGCCTGCCGCGGCTTCGTCTACGCCACGGCCGTCATGGGCGTGACCGGGGCCCGGACCACCACCAGCGACCTCGCCGGGCCGCTCGTGGCCCGCACCCGGGCGGTGAGCGACCTGCCGGTCGGTGTCGGGCTCGGCGTCGGGGACGGCGACCAGGCCGCGTCGGTGGCCGCCTACGCCGACGGTGTCATCGTCGGCTCCGCCTTCGTGCGGACCCTGCTCGACCACGCGGACGACCGGGCGGCCGGCCTCGCCGCGCTGCGCGCCCTCACCGAGGACCTCGCCGACGGGGTGCGTCGTGGCTGAGCGGCGGGCACGCCGTACCACCGTCGGCGCCTCGGCGGCCGCCCTGGCCCTTCTGGTCGCGGCCTGCGGGGGACCGGCCGCGGGCGAGGACACCTTCGCCGGCGAGGTGCTCGACCAGCCCTACCAGGTCGATCCGACGCCCCTGACCGCCACCGACGGCGAGAGCTTCTCGCTGGTCGAGGACACCGACGCGCGGCTGACGCTGGTCTTCTTCGGCTACACCCAGTGCCCCGACATCTGCGGGGTCGTGATGGCCCAGCTGGCCTCCGCGGTCCAGCAACTCGACGCCGAGGACCGCGAGGACGTCGAGATGGTCTACGTCACCACCGACCCCGCCCGCGACACCGAGGGCGTGCTGCGCAGCTACCTCGACCGGCTGGACCCCTCCTTCGAGGGCCTGACCGGTGACCTGGACGACATCGCCGAGGTGGGGTCCTCGATGGCCATCGCGATCGAGAAGGGCGAGGTCCTGCCCAGCGGCGGGTACGACGTCGCCCACTCCACGCAGGTGCTCGGCATCGACAGCGCCGACGAGGTGCCCGTGCTGTGGACCGAGGAGACGACCGCCACCGAGTACGCCGCCGACATCCACACCCTGCTCACCAGCTGAACCGTCCCCCGACCAGGAGTCCTGCGTGACCCTCACCCCGCTGGCCATCCCCAGCCCCGACCAGGGGACCTGGTACCTCGGCCCGCTGCCGCTGCGCGGCTACGCCCTGTGCATCATCCTCGGCATCGTCGCCGCGATCTGGATCGCCGAGCGCCGCTGGGTGGCCCGCGGCGGGCGGGCCGGGGAGATCTCCGACCTCGCCGTCTGGGCGGTGCCCTTCGGCCTGGTCGGCGGTCGGCTCTACCACGTGGTCACCGAGGCGGGCCGCTACTTCGGCGAGGGCGGCGACCCCTGGGCGGCGCTGTACGTGTGGCAGGGCGGGCTCGGCATCTGGGGCGCCATCGCCCTCGGCGCGGTCGGGGTCGTCATCGGCGCCCGCCGCCACGGGATCCGGGTCCTGCCGGTCCTGGACGCCATGGCCCCGGGCGTCCTGGTCGCCCAGGCCGTCGGGCGGTGGGGCAACTGGTTCAACCAGGAGCTGTACGGCGGGCCCACCACCCTGCCCTGGGGCCTGGAGATCGACCCGTCGTACTGGCCCTCCGGTGCCGCCGAGACGCTCGGGCTGACCCCGGAGACGGTCTTCCACCCGACGTTCCTCTACGAGTTCCTCTGGAACATCGCCGCCTTCGCCGTGGTCGTCTGGGCCGACCGGCGCCTCCGGCTCGGGCACGGCCGCGTGGTCGCGCTCTACGTGATGGCCTACACCCTCGGGCGGGCCTGGATCGAGAACCTCCGCATCGACGACGTCGAGCTGAACGACGTCCTCGGGCTGCGGCTGAACGTGTGGACCTCCCTGGTGCTGCTGGTGGCGGCCACCGCCTACTTCGTGTGGGCGGGCCGGCGCCACCCCGGCCGCGAGGAGTCGGTCCACGCCCCCGGGCGCGGGCCCGAGCACGACGAGCCCGAGGCCCAGGTCGACGGGGACGAGCACGACGAGCGGGTCGCCGGAGCCGGGTCCGAGCCGGCTCCGGAGCCCGGTGCGGAGACCCCGGGCGAGCGTCCCGGTCCCGCCAGGCGTCGCCGACACCGGGGGGCGTGAAACCCGGTGGTAATCTTCGCCGCATAGCCGCGTGGGCCAAGGTCGTCCCGTGCGTCCTGGCCCGCTGGGGCCGATGTCATGAGGACTCGCACGACGACGGGAGTCATTCCGGTGACCTACTCGCACGCCTTCCCGCCGCCCCAGGGGCTCTACGACCCGACGCAGGAGCACGACGCCTGCGGTGTGGCGTTCGTGGCCACGCTGACGGGCGGGGCCAGCCACGACATCGTCGCCAAGGCCCTCACCGCCCTGCGCAACCTGGACCACCGCGGTGCCGCCGGCGCCGAGCCCAACTCCGGTGACGGTGCCGGCATCCTGATGCAGGTGCCCGACGCGTTCCTGCGCGAGGAGACCGCGCGGCTCGGGTTCGAGCTGCCGCCGTCCTCGGCGTACGCCGTGGGCACCGCCTTCCTGCCCGGTGACGCCGCGCACGTCGAGTCCACGGTGTCCCGCGTCGAGGCCATCGCCGCGGAGGAGGGCCTCACGGTCCTCGGCTGGCGCGACGTGCCGACCGAGCCCGCGATCCTCGGCGGCACCGCGCGCGGGGTGATGCCGACCTTCCGGCAGGTCTTCGTGGCCGGCGCCGGCACCCGGGTGACCGGGATGGCGCTCGAGCGGCTGGCCTTCGTGCTGCGCAAGCGCGCCGAGCACGAGAGCGACGCCTACTTCCCGTCGCTGTCGGCGCGCACCCTGGCCTACAAGGGCATGCTGACCACCGACCAGCTCGACCACTTCTACCCCGACCTCGTCGACGAGCGGGTCGCGTCGGCGCTGGCCGTGGTGCACTCGCGGTTCTCCACCAACACCTTCCCGTCCTGGCCGCTGTCGCACCCGTTCCGCTTCATCGCCCACAACGGCGAGATCAACACCGTGATGGGCAACCGCAACTGGATGCGCGCGCGGGAGGCGCTGCTGCGCACCGACCTGATCCCGGGCGAGCTGGACCGGATCTTCCCGATCTGCACGCCCGGAGCGTCGGACTCCGCCTCCTTCGACGAGGTCCTGGAGCTGCTGCACATGGGTGGGCGCAGCCTGGCGCACTCGGTGCTGATGATGATCCCGGAGGCGTGGGAGAACCACGCCGAGATGTCGCAGGACCAGCGGGACTTCTACGAGTTCCACTCCACCGTGATGGAGCCCTGGGACGGGCCGGCCTGCGTGGTCTTCACCGACGGCACCCAGATCGGCGCCACGCTCGACCGCAACGGTCTGCGCCCCTCGCGCTACTGGGTCACCGACGACGGCCTGGTCGTGCTGGCCTCCGAGGTCGGGGTGCTGGACCTCGACCCCGCCAGCATCGTGCGCAAGGGCCGGCTGCAGCCCGGGCGGATGTTCCTGGTGGACACCGACGAGCACCGCATCGTCGAGGACGAGGAGATCAAGCACGGCCTCGCGGCCGAGCACCCGTACGGGGAGTGGCTCCACTCCGGCCTGGTCCACCTCAACGACGTCCCCGAGCGCGAGCACATCGTGCACACCCACGCCTCGGTGACCCGGCGCCAGCAGGTCTTCGGCTACACCGAGGAGCAGCTGCGGGTCCTGCTGACCCCGATGGCCAACACCGGCGCCGAGCCGATCGGCTCGATGGGCACCGACACCCCGCTGGCGGCCATCTCGGCCAAGCCGCGGCTGATCTTCGACTACTTCAGCCAGCTCTTCGCCCAGGTCACGAACCCGCCGCTGGACGCGATCCGCGAAGAGCTCGTCACCTCGCTGAACGGCTCGATCGGCCCCGAGTCGAACCTGCTCGAGCCGCAGCCGGCGTCCTGCCGCCAGGTCGTCCTCCCGTTCCCGGTGATCGACAACGACGACCTGGCCAAGATCCGCCACATCAACCGGGACGGCGACATGCCGGGCTTCACCACCCACGTCTCGCGCGGGCTCTACCCCGTCGAGGGCGGCGGGGAGGCCATGGCGGCGCGGATCGAGGAGATCTGCGGCGAGGTCGGCGAGGCGATCGCTGCGGGCGCGCGCGTGATCGTGCTCTCCGACCGCCACTCCACCGCAGAGATGGCCCCGATCCCGTCCCTGCTGCTCACCGCGGCCGTGCACCACCACCTGGTCCGGGAGAAGACGCGGACCCAGGTCGGCATGCTCGTGGAGGCCGGTGACGTGCGGGAGGTGCACCACGTCGCGCTGCTGGTCGGCTACGGCGCCGCTGCGGTCAACCCCTACCTGGCGATGGAGTCCGTCGAGGACCTCGCCCGCGAGGGCTACTTCGTGCAGGCCGACCCGGAGACCGCGGTGGAGAACCTGGTCAAGGCGCTGGGCAAGGGCGTGCTGAAGGTGATGTCCAAGATGGGCGTCTCCACGGTGGCCTCCTACACCGGCGCCCAGATCTTCGAGGCGCTCGGGCTCTCGCAGGAGGTGGTGGACCGCTACTTCACCGGCACCACCTCCAAGCTCGGCGGGATCGGCCTCGGCACGATCGCCGACGAGGTCGCGGCCCGCCACGCCGGGGCGTACCCGCGCGGCGGCATCGCGCCGGCGCACCGCGAGCTCGAGATCGGCGGGGAGTACCAGTGGCGCCGCGAGGGCGAGCCGCACCTGTTCGACCCCGAGACCGTCTTCCGCCTGCAGCACGCGACCCGCACCGGCCGCTACGACGTGTTCAAGCAGTACACCGCACGCGTCGACGAGCAGTCCGAGCGGCTGATGACGTTGCGCGGGATGTTCCGCTTCAAGGACGCCGCGGCCGCCGGGCGCACCCCCGTGCCGCTGGACGAGGTCGAGCCCGTCGAGGCCATCGTCAGGCGCTTCTCCACCGGGGCCATGTCCTACGGCTCGATCAGCGGCGAGGCGCACGAGACGCTGGCCATCGCGATGAACCGGCTCGGGGGGAAGTCCAACACCGGGGAGGGCGGCGAGGACGCCGAGCGCCTCTACGACCCCGAGCGCCGCAGCTCGATCAAGCAGGTGGCCTCGGGCCGCTTCGGGGTGACCTCGGAGTACCTCACCAACGCCGACGACATCCAGATCAAGATGGCGCAGGGCGCGAAGCCCGGCGAGGGCGGTCAGCTGCCGGGCAACAAGGTCTACCCCTGGATCGCCAAGACCCGCTACTCCACGCCGGGCGTGGGCCTGATCAGCCCACCGCCGCACCACGACATCTACTCCATCGAGGACCTCGCCCAGCTCATCCACGACCTGAAGAACGCCAACCCGGCGGCCCGGGTGCACGTCAAGCTCGTCGCCGAGGTCGGGGTGGGCACCGTGGCCGCGGGCGTCTCGAAGGCGCACGCCGACGTGGTGCTGATCTCCGGGCACGACGGCGGCACCGGCGCGGCCCCGCTGACCTCGCTCAAGCACGCCGGCGGCCCCTGGGAGCTCGGCCTGGCCGAGACGCAGCAGACCCTCCTGCTCAACGGGCTGCGCGACCGGATCGTGGTGCAGACCGACGGTCAGCTGAAGACCGGGCGCGACGTCGTCGTCGCCGCCCTGCTCGGGGCGGAGGAGTACGGCTTCGCCACCGCGCCGCTGGTGGTGTCGGGCTGCATCCTGATGCGGGTCTGCCACCTCGACACCTGCCCGGTGGGCGTCGCCACGCAGAACCCGGTGCTGCGCGAGCGGTTCTCGGGCAAGGCCGAGTACATCGTCAACTTCTTCACCTACATCGCCCAGGAGGTCCGCGAGCTGCTCGCCGAGCTCGGCTTCCGCACCCTCGACGAGGCCGTCGGTCAGGTCGGCTCGCTCGACGTCGACCAGGCGGTGGACCACTGGAAGGCGGTCGGGCTGGACCTGGCACCGGTCCTGCACGAGCCGGACTTCAGCCACTTCGAGGGCCAGGACCGCCGGTGCACCCAGAAGCAGGACCACGGCCTCGAGCGCTCGCTCGACGTGACCGAGCTGCTCCCGCTGGCGCAGGACGCGCTGGAGCGGGGCGAGCCGGTGCGGGCGCAGGTCGCGATCCGCAACGTGCACCGCACCGTGGGCACGATCCTGGGCCACGAGGTCACCAGGAGGTACGGCGGGGACGGCCTGCCGGCGGGCACCATCGACCTGACGTTCACCGGGTCGGCCGGCCAGTCCTTCGGGGCGTTCGTGCCGTCCGGGATGACGCTGCGCCTCGAGGGTGACGCCAACGACTACGTCGGCAAGGGGCTCTCGGGCGGCCGGATCGCGCTGCGCCCGGAGCGCGCGGCGGTCTTCGAGGCCGACGAGCAGATCATCGCCGGCAACGTCATCTGCTACGGCGCCACCTCGGGGGAGATCTTCGTCCGCGGGGGCGTCGGGGAGCGGTTCTGCGTGCGCAACTCCGGCGCGTGGGCGGTCACCGAGGGCGTGGGCGACCACGCCTGCGAGTACATGACGGGCGGCCGCGTGGCCGTGCTCGGCCCGACCGGGCGCAACCTCGCCGCCGGCATGTCCGGCGGGGTGGCCTGGGTGCTCGACCTCCAGGCCCACCGGGTCAACAAGGAGCTCGTCGAGCTCGGCCCGGTCACCGAGGACGCCGCCGAGGAGCTCGAGTGGCTCGTGCGCACCCACCTCGAGGAGACCGGCTCGACGGTGGCCGAGGAGCTGCTGGCCGACTGGGACACCTCGCTGACCCGCTTCACCGAGATCATGCCGCGCGACTACCGGATCGTGCTCGAGGCCAAGGCGAAGGCCGAGGCCGACGGGCTCGACGAGAAGGAGACGGCGACCGCGATGATGGAGGCACTGCATGGCTGAGCGGCTCCACCAGCACCTGTCAGCCGACCGCAGCGTCCGCCGCTCGACCATGGAGGGGATGACACAGGATGGGTGACCCCAAGGGATTCCTGAAGCACGGCCGCGAGGGCGCGGAGCGCCGGCCGGTCGACGAGCGCGTCCACGACTGGAACGAGGTCTACCCCGACGGGGTCGGCCGCGCGCTGCTGCCGATCATCAGCCCCCAGGCCGGGCGCTGCATGGACTGCGGCATCCCGTTCTGCCACCAGGGCTGCCCGCTGGGCAACCTGATCCCGGAGTGGAACGACCTGGTCTGGCGCGACGACTGGGCCGGCGCCATCGAGCGGCTGCACGCCACCAACAACTTCCCCGAGTTCACCGGCCGTCTCTGCCCCGCACCCTGCGAGACGTCCTGCGTGCTGGGCATCAACCAGGACCCCGTGACGATCAAGAACGTCGAGGTCTCGATCATCGACCGCGCGTGGGAGTCCAACCTGGTGCGTCCCCAGCCGCCGGAGTGGCCCTCGGGCCGCACGGTCGCGGTCGTCGGGTCCGGGCCCGCGGGCCTGGCCGCCGCGCAGCAGCTCACGCGGGCCGGTCACACCGTGGTCGTCCTCGAGCGTGCTGACCAGGTCGGTGGCCTGCTGCGCTACGGCATCCCCGAGTTCAAGATGGAGAAGAAGCACCTCGACCGGCGGCTGGACCAGATGCGCCGCGAGGGCACCGTCTTCCGTACCGGCGTCGAGGTCGGCCGTGACCTGGCGGTGGAGGGCCTGCGCGACCGCTTCGACGCCGTCGTGCTCGCCCTGGGCTCGACCGTGCCACGCGACCTGCAGACCGAGGGTCGCGAGCTCGACGGCCTCCACCAGGCCATGGACTTCCTGCCGCAGGCCAACCGGGCCGCGCTGGGGCACGCGGTCGAGGGCCAGGTCTCGGCCGAGGGCCGCCACGTCGTCATCATCGGCGGAGGTGACACCGGTGCGGACTGCCTCGGCACCTCCACCCGGCAGGGTGCTGCGTCCATCACGCAGCTGGAGATCATGCCGGAGCCCCCGGGCTCGCGTCCCGCGGGGCAGCCGTGGCCGACGTACCCGATGACCTTCAGGGTCTCCTCGGCCCACGAGGAGGCCGGCGACAGGGTCTTCGGGGTCAGCACCAAGGCCTTCCTCGGCGACGAGGACGGCCGGGTGCGCGCGCTGCTCCTGGTCGACGTGGAGCTCGAGGACGGGCGCCCGCGCGAGATCGAGGGCACCGAGCGGGAGATCCCGGCCGAGCTGGTCCTGTTCGCGATGGGCTTCACGGGCCCGGAGCGGCCCGGCCTGGTCGAGGCGCTCGAGGTCGAGCTCGACGAGCGCGGCAACGTCGCGCGCGACGACGCGTACGCCTCCTCCGTCCCCGGCGTCTTCGTGGCCGGCGACGCCGGGCGCGGGCAGTCCCTGATCGTGTGGGCCATCGCCGAGGGGCGGGCCGCCGCGGCGGCCGTCGACACCTACCTCACCGGCTCCACGACGCTGCCCTCCCCGATCAAGCCCACGGAGCGTCCGCTGACCGTCTGACCGGCCGAGGGGTGGTTGGATCGTTCAAACCCGCTATGCTCAGGGGCGTGCGGAGAGCCAAGATCGTGTGCACCCTGGGTCCGGCGACGAGCAGCGAGCGGAGGATCCGTGAGCTGGTCTACGCCGGCATGGACGTCGCCCGGCTGAACATGAGCCACGGCACCCACGCCGACCACCAGGAGGCGTACCGCCACGTGCGCGCGGCCTCGGACGCCAGCGGCCACGGCGTGGCGATCCTCGCCGACCTGCAGGGCCCCAAGATCCGGCTCGGCCGCATCGACGGCGGTCCGGTCACGCTCCGTCGGGGCCAGCAGTGGACGATCACCACCCGCGACGTCCCCGGTGACGCGGAGGTCGCCTCGACGACGTACGCCGGTCTCCCCGGTGACGTGGCCGAGGGCGACCCGATCCTCATCGACGACGGCAAGGTGCGCCTGCGGGTCACCTCCGTCGACGGCCAGGACGTGCACTGCGACGTGCTCACCGGCGGGGCGGTGAGCGACCACAAGGGGATCAACCTGCCCGGTGTCGCCGTCTCCGTGCCGGCCCTGTCGGAGAAGGACGTCGAGGACCTGCGCTTCGCGCTGCACCTCGGCGTCGACTTCATCGCCCTGTCCTTCGTGCGGGACGGCACCGACGTCGACGACGTGCGCGCGGTGATGGAGGAGGAGGGGATCTGGCTGCCCGTCGTCGCCAAGATCGAGAAGCCCCAGGCCATCGAGAACCTCGACGACATCATCGAGGCCTTCGACGGCTTCATGGTCGCGCGCGGCGACCTCGGGGTGGAGTGCCCGCTCGAGGACGTACCGTTCCTGCAGAAGCAGGTCATCGAGAAGGCGCGGATCAACGCCAAGCCGGTCATCGTGGCCACCCAGATGCTGGAGTCCATGATCACCAGCCCGGCGCCCACGCGGGCCGAGGCCAGCGACGTCGCCAACGCGGTCCTCGACGGCGCCGACGCGGTGATGCTGTCGGGCGAGACCAGCGTGGGGGACCACCCGGTCCACGTGGTCGAGACGATGGCGCGCATCGTGTCGGCCACCGAGCGCCGCGCCCACGAGCGCGCCGGGCTCAGCGGCATCCGTGAGGTCATCTGGGACCCCCACACCCGGGGCGGCGTGATCGCGAAGGCAGCCGAGGAGGTCGCCCAGCGCGTCGGGGCGAAGTTCGTCGTCGCCTTCACCCAGAGCGGGGACTCCGCGCGCCGCTTCTCGCGGCTGCGCAGCAGCATGCCGCTGCTGGCCTTCACCCCCGAGGGCCGCGTGCGCTCGCAGCTGGCCCTGAGCTGGGGCACCGAGACCTTCAAGACCTCCGAGGTCCACCACACCGACGAGATGGTCCGCCAGGTCGACGAGCAGCTGCTGCGGATCGGCCGGGTCGCCGAGGGTGACCTGGTGGTCATCGTCGCAGGCAGCCCCCCGGGCATCCCCGGCTCCACCAACGCCCTGCGCATCCACCGGATGGGCGATGCGATCAACGAGGTCGCGCCGGCCTACCGCCGCCAGCGCTGATCGAGATCTACGACTTCAG